>NZ_CAXSKS010000003.1:0-342428 GCF_964238105.1 Coprococcus sp. HPP0074
AAGTGCAGTAATGTATGGAGCTGACTGTTACTAATCGGTCGAGGGCATAACCAAGTGGTGATAGGAGAATGGATGGAGAGAGAAAAAACTTAGAAAAGTAGTTGACTGTATGTGATTTTGAAGGTATAATATCTTCAGGTTAATCCTCAATAGCTCAGTCGGTAGAGCACTCGGCTGTTAACCGAGTTGTCGTTGGTTCGAGTCCAACTTGGGGAGTTTAGAAATAATTATTTCTAAAAGTGAAAAGACGAATAAGGCTCCTTGGTCAAGCGGTTAAGACATCGCCCTTTCACGGCGGTAACACGGGTTCGATTCCCGTAGGAGTCATTTGAGCATAAATGATTCATTTGGCTCATATAATAAAATATATAAGTTATGGCGCCATAGCCAAGTGGTAAGGCAAAGGTCTGCAACACCTCTATCACCAGTTCAAATCTGGTTGGCGCCTTAGAAAGTATCGAAGTGATTCGGTACTTTTTTGTGCGGTAAAAGTTCTTTGGATTTTGTGTAAGAATGATTATGTCAAAGATTTTTAACAATTTCATGAGAAATGAAAAGAGAGGGCAAACGGATGTGCCCTCTCCTTTTTAGTTATTGGGTAAGATTTTTAAAACTCAAGCCCAAAATTCATTTCATAGTAATTTCCTTCGCTGTCACGGTAAGCGTATGCTTTGCCGTTCTCATCCTTCATTTCTTCCGGCATATAGAAGTCTTTGTCATATCCCGGTACGTCGTTGCGAGATACGCAGACACCGTCGGCATTGACAGCGAGAACACTGTCATCTTTTGGAAGGGTGATCGGCATTTTTCCGCTTGGAGTATAGGCACCGGTAATAATATCAATCGTTGCTTCCGGGAAAGTGTCAAATCCAGCGAGCAGTGCGTCAGAATAACGTTCGACATTTCCCACCATCCATGCGAGTGTAAAGTTAATATTAGAAATCACCTTTCCTCCATTTGCATGGATTGCTTCTGAAATCACGCGGATCTCATCAGTGCCAAGAAGTGTTGTTTCTTCGTGTGTCGCCTCAGCTGGTCTTCCGAGATCGTCAACATCGTGGACAGTTTTGTTCTCGCAGATATCCAGTTCGAGATATCCTTTTGTTGCGTTGAAGTATTCTCCGGAACTTGGACTTGCGAAGAGGAATGCATAGTCAGCATCCTCGTAATGATCTGTAAGTGTCACTCCTGGAGTTTCGGCTAAGATGCTGTGCAGTTTTTCTGTAAGCGCCTTGGCAGTATCTTCTTTTGATGCAAATCCTTTTGCAAAGATTTTTTTGTCTGCAAGTTTTTCTGCTGTCAGAGGGAGAAGCTGTTCTTTGTTTTTCAGAAGGACAACAGATTTGCGGTGTACGTCATCGGCATGTTTCCAGTGTACCGGATTTGCAATCACTTCTTTTGCAGTCTGCGGATCACGGTATGGGTTTTCAAAGACACCAAGTTCGAACATTTCTTTTAATGTGTGTGCGGCCGCAGTTGTGAGAGCTTCTTCAGACAATGTGATCTGCTCTAATGTATATCCGTCAGGAATTTTGTGCGCACCGTCTGTATAGTAGCCATTTGTTCTTCTATCTAAAGCTTCTTTTGCGGCAAATACATCAAAGGAACCGCTGATGATATCGACACCGGAATTAACTGCAAGTGCGATTCTTTCAGGAATGTCAAGTTCTTCCACACCCCATGCCATATTGATGGTGATACCGGAGTCGCTGTTGATATAGCCTTGGAAGTTCATCTGATTTTGCAGAAGTTCCTTTAAGAAAAACTGGTTAAACGCAAATCCAACTGGAATCATTTCAATCGGATTTCCATTCATGTCGTACTGGATGCCGCTCTTTTCAGCTGCAGGTTTTGCATAATAAGGCATGATAGAGGATACGTGGTTTGCAATAGAAGATCGGAATCCTGGCAGATGGTATTTCTGTAAGCTGTTTTCTGTCTGGTAGACATTCCATTGTCCTTGTTTGTAGTGTGGGTCAAATCCATTTTCACGAGCACCGCCGCCAGGGAAATGTTTGACAGTCATTGCAACACCATCTGTTGTTACACCATCTTTGCTTCCCTGAATGCCTGGAACAAGGCGGTCAAAAATATTGTTGATCAGTTCTGGATCTTCGCCGAACGTACCGTAAGTACGCTGCCATCTCGGATCAGATACGACGTCTGCCATGTACATATATCCTTTTTTCATTCCGGTTGCATCCCATTCTTCACGGATGCATTCTGCAAAATCATCGATCAGGTCAAGGCTGCTTCCTTTTACGGCAGCGGCAATTCCCATTGTTCCCGGCCATGTGGCAAATACACCAGCGGCATCGTTCATACCGAAGACGATCTCTCCGTTTTCGTTTCGTGAGTTTGATACCATGAGAACCGGAATCGCATGTGTTTCGCCTTCAGCAAGTGCATTCAGTTCGTTCATCCAGTCTGCCAGTTCGTCCGGTTTTGGATTTTCGCGCAGGATAAAGTGTCGGATTCCCATATCTTTTACTGTATACGTGGTTCCGTGATATTTTTCGGCGTTAAAGATCGTAGTGTCTTTTTCAATTACTTTTTCATCAAGAAGTCCGGTTGCATCGACTGCCTCTTTGTCTTCCTGGTAAGCTCCCATTTTTAAAGAATTGATGAAGAGCAGACCGATCTTTTCCTCGGAGGAAAGTTCCTCTGCAAGTGCTTTGGCACGTTCTGAAGGAGTTTTTCTCCAGTCTTTGTAAGTATTTAATGTTCCGTCACCGTTTAAGTCTTTGAAATAAAGACCATCGGATTCGATCACATCTTTGGCTGTTACACCAATCGTAGGCCCATTTGGGTTCTTATAGTAGCGAATCATTTCTGTTGCCTTTTTTGTTGACATTATTTTTTCTCCAATCTTATAAATTTATTCTTTCAGAAATATTTGTGGCAAGTAGATTCCAATTAGCAATCACTTGGAAAATCCGGAAGAATATACTTTTATTTTATCGTATTTTGTGAGATGAGATATTAAGAAATATGCTATAATATTATTGAAATATGCTGTCAGATGAAAAATAGCGGACAGTAAAAGGTATGTAAAAATAAGTCTGATTTTCTAAAATAAGGTTTAGGAAAGAATAGGGCAGCTTAGGGGGAAGAAGAGTTGTGAAAGGAGAGGAAACATGAAAACACATGAAGAACTGGTGCAGACTGCCAGAGTGCTGCACAAGGCGCTGAAGGTTGACCTGACAATCTACGGCGGTGACAGAGACTGTATTGTGAAATTCACAAAAAACCCATATCCCGAGGAATTGTGTGGAAAACTTTGGGATCATCCGGAGAAAATGTGGAAACATCTTGGGAAAGCGAAGGAAGATAGTGTTTCTTATCAGTATTTTCCAGAATTTCATCTCGTCTGTATGAATCTGAAGGTCATAGAGGAGGATGAGAGTTATTATCTGTCAGCAGGACCATTTCTGACGGAGCATTATTCAGAGCAGCTTGTCTTGAAAATTCTTCATAGCCAGAAGCTGTCACTTTCCAGAAAAGGGAAGTATGAACTCTTGTATTCACAGCTTCCATATTTTTCAAACCGGGCAAAATCGATGGCAGATGTCCTTTCGTATCTGATCAAAGTTTGTCCTGAGTGGAAACAGATCCCGGTCATATATGAGGAGATGCCCGGGCAGGAGGAATGTGTGAAAGAAACAAGGAGAGAAAGGGAAGGGCTGTTAGAGAAGACAGATGTTTTGCTAAATTACGAGACGGAACGGCGATGGAGGGCTGCGGTGGAACAAGGAGATTTCCAGATGGCAAGGCGTGGAATCTCTCAGATGAGTAAAGGAGAATTTTTCTATCGAACCCCGGATAATCCGCTTCGTTCACAGAAGAATCTTTTGTTTACAGTCAATACAATCTGCAGAATTGCGGCAGTGGATGGGGGAGCAGATGTTGTGAGAGTACACGAGATCAGTGATTTGTTTGCGATCCGCATCGAGCAGGCGAGAAGCGGGTTGGAGACAACGATGTTGGAAGAGGAGATGTTGCGCGCATATTGTCAGATTGTGATGGAGACGAAGACGAGGGGACATTCAGCGCCTGTGGCAAAAGCAATCCAGTATATGTATGCACATTTTGATCAGCCGCTTACAATGGAGAAAATTGCGGAGGCGATTCATTTTAGTCCGGGGTATTTGTCGAGAACTTTCAAAGCAGAGATGCATGTGACAGTCGGAGAATATTTGAACCGGCTTCGCATTGAGAAGGCAGAGGGAATTTTAAAAACAGGAGATTTCCCGGTTATGGAGGTTGCGATTATGACTGGATTTTCCAGTTATGCGAAATTCAGTGTAGAGTTTAAAAAATATACGGGAAAAACAGCGCGGGAATATATGGCAGCCATTCATTGACTATCCAAGGAGAGTTTGCTATGATTTCATAAAATAAATGAACAAAGGAGGACGCTATGAGACAAAAGATAAAGGACCGGATGCGGGCACTGAAAATGGAGATTCGGGAGCACAAGAGTTCTTTTATAGTGTATGTGACCCTTCGCGCACTTGTGATCCTTGTGATGATTCTTCAGATATTCAATCGAAATTATGAAGGGGTTTTCTACTGTATACTGACCTTGATTCTTCTGATGATTCCAAGCTTTATTCAGATGGAACTGAAGATAGAACTTCCGACGACACTGGAGATTTTTATATTGATCTTCATTTTTGCGGCGGAGATACTGGGAGAAATCGGTTCTTACTATACAAAGGTAGCGAACTGGGATACGATGCTCCACACGATCAATGGATTCCTTGCGGCGGCGATCGGATTTTCCCTTGTAGATATTCTGAATCGGAATGAAAAAGTGAAAGTACAGTTATCACCTCTTTTTATGGCAGTTGTGGCATTTTGCTTCTCTATGACGATCGGTGTCATGTGGGAATTCTGGGAGTGTGGAATGGATTTGTTTTTGGGTATGGATATGCAGAAAGACACGATCGTACACAGTATTTCCACTGTGATGCTGGACCCGACCGGAGGGAATCGGGTAGTGCATATTGATAATATTAAAAATACTGCCATCAATGGGATGGAATTGGGCTTAGGAGGTTATCTGGATATTGGGCTGATCGATACGATGAAAGACTTATTTGTCAATTTCATCGGTGCGGTTGTATTCTCAATTATCGGATTCTTTTACGTAAAGCAGAGAGGAAAGGGAAAATTTGCAAACCGTTTTATTCCAAGGATCAAAGATGAGAATGCAGATTTCCTGAAAATTGTGGAAGAGGATAGAAAAGCTGAAAAAGTCCAGAAAGAGGATTCTGACAGCAATCCCTAGTATATAATAGAGACAAAAGAGAATAGACTACATAGGGAACGGGAAAACTGAAAGAAAGTTCTGAGATGCATATAAGAAGCGAAATCGGCATAAAAAAATTAAGATAAGAAAAGAAGCGGGAATCGAATGAGAAAGAGCGTGTGGAAAAAAAGAAGAAGGATCATTTTGATAATCTGTGCAGGCATTTTCGCGGGAATCACGCTCCTGACGGGGACAGGAAGCGGTGGAAATGTATTTGCACAGAGGGTCGATGAAAACGAGGCAACTGCATCTGGGGAAGCCAGACAGGATGGTAGTATCCAGAATGATCGTGTTCCGGATGATGGTGCTCGAAATGAGAATGTTCTGGGTGATGGGGACCAGGCGGAGAAATCTCAGGAGGAACAAGGGGAGATTTTTGTAAAGGATGTGCTGGAAGAACTCACCTATATGAGAGTGAGGCTTGGCAGACGTTATCTGGGGAGAGAGGCAGAGTATGATATTTACGGAGCAAGAACCATTGTGCAGCCAAATGAGGGAGAAAAACAGATTATAATCCGAGATGGGAATTGTGCAGAAATTTTTTATGGGACATACAGAGGTGTGAAAGAGTATGAGTCTTACACAGAGCTGTCAGATATGTTGGATGCACAGTTCTTTTTACTTCCCATTATCAACCTGGAATTGACGGATCAGAGGATTAAAGAACAGAATTATGAGATGGAATTTACAGAGGAAGAGCAGCTCGAAGGATTTCTGACGGCACTTTCTTATGTGGGAGCAGTGGATATTGAGGCGGTACAGCTTACGGCAGTGAGAATTCGGTTTGATGAAATGTATCGGCCGGAGGAGGTACAGTTTCATCTGCAGTCAGAGACGATTGCGGAGGAGGATCTCCGGACTGTGGAGCAGGAACTGCAACAGCAGTATGCTTACGATGATGTTGTGGAAGAAGTATCCTTTGAGGACAGGTACAATGAAATTTTGCTGAAGATACAGGAAATTGTCCCGGAGAAGGATGTGACGGCAGAACAGTATATTGAAGATTTGTCAAATGTGGCGCGGGCAGCAGATGAGAGTTTTCTTGCGATTTTGAGAGACCAGTCAAAGCAACTGATAAAGAAGGATGGCTGGGATCGCCGAGCAGTATTTGCCTATCTGGAAGCAATCGATGCAAGATTCGGGGAATTTCGGGAAGATTCTCTGACAGAGATCCCTCAGGAAACCTATTTAAAAGAACTGGAAGATACATTTGCAGAAGTACACAAGGTTGGCTCGGGTGTCTACACCTATATGTTTGAAGTCAGTGGGCTGAAAGCGAAAGAGAAGGCGCAACTTGTCATCTCTCAGATGGGTGGCTATATGGATGGGAATGAGATGCTTCAGTTGGCAGGTGAGTATCAGTTTGACAGTGAGATGCCGCCGCATGCGGAATTTCTGGAGTCCTATGCTGCCTGTGTACGGACTGCATGGCAGAAGAAGAGTGGATCGTATAAAATACTGGATGATCAGAAAGTACATCAATTTCGAATGTACATCGACAGGCAGAATATTCAGTATGTGAGAAGTCATTTTGCTGGGAAGACTGATTATGAAAAGCTGCAAAATTATGCGAAGCAGTATGAGTTTTCTCTATATTATGGGGAACCTTCCAGACATCACAATAAGATTCTGCGCAAAGGAAGATTTGAAGTGCAGGAATATGACAAGGTGCTGACACCGAACCGGTTGTCAGAATTTATTATCGACGTGCAGACAGGAGCCTTTATTACGGAGTGGGATATTTTGAAAGTGGATGAAGTAACAGGAATTGTGAGTAACTCGGAGGCATATCCAAAGCAGAAGACGATCGAAGGCAAGACAATTGTTGACACAGAGTCTTTTAACTATGCACCTGCAAATTATGAGGAGGCTCACCAATGTCTGGATGTGCTGCCGGCCTCTCCGGACAAGAAAAGGGGGGACGCAACCTATCTTGAGAATCAAGTGAAGAAGACAATGAAAAAAGTGTGGAAGAGTCCTGAAAAATATCATTACAGAGAGCGGTATCGTTCTGCGAAGGATTATAAAAAGGAAAAATAAAAGGGCAGTAGGAGGAAACCAGGATGAAAAAGGAGAGAAAGTGGCTGTGTGGTATACTGGCTGCAGTGATATTGGGCAATATGACCGGCTGTGCAGAGCAGATTTCGGGCAAGACAACGGTAAATCGTATTCTGGCAGAAGAATCTTATATTAATGTCATACTTGGAGAGGGTTATCATCAGCAGGAAGTGCGGTTTGATCTGAAAAATGACAGAGCAGTGATTCCGAAAGATGTGCAGTGGGGGATGCACAGTTATCGAAACGGAATTCAGGTCGGAATTTCCTACGGAGAGAGCGAAGGGTGTGAGATCTATGATTCAGATCCGGAAGTAAATCCAGAACTGTATGAAGAATCGTATTTGGATTCTATTCGAGAGCTCAAGTTGAATGTGTCGGATATCCGAAAAAATAATTATAATATCAAGGTTGTTAAAAAAAAGCAGCTGGAAGCATTTGAACAGGAACTTGCGCTGATGTCGGGAGTTGTGATCAAGGGGGAATATGAACTGACAGGAGTCAACATTGAATTTGACCGGAGATTCCGACCAGTCAAAAAGACCTTTCGACTTCAGGCGCTGGATGAGTCGCAAATGCATGAAGAGAAAAAAGACGAGAAAAAATGTATTCAGGAATTTGGATATAATATAGGAAAAGTCCGGTTTCAGACTTCTTACCGCGATGTCGAGAAAAAGATACAGAAAGAGTGGAAGAAAATTTTGGAAGCAGAGAGAACTGAGGCACTTCTTCCCTACAGGAATCAATAATTGCAATCAAGCCATGAATGTGCTACACTCCAACTATACAAAGGAAGCTTTGCATATGAGGAGGTGAAAGAGAAGCGGTTATGGCAAAAAAGCAGGAAAGATCAAGGAAAAAAGGAAAGAAGAAAAAATCAGGATTGCTGAGCAATCTTATTTTGATACTGGCAGTGTGCGTATTTGTATTTTCCGGCTATCAGCTCTACCAGATTTTTTCCGAGTACCATGAAGGAAAGAAGGAGTACGAGGAGATCAGAGAACTTGTCATTCAAGAAGAGCCAAAAAAGAAAGAACCGGAAGAAGAGAAAGAACCGGAAGTTCAGCCACGCTTTACAGTTGATTTTGCGACATTGCAGCAGATGAATCCCGATACTGTTGGATGGATCCGCTTTGAGGAGCCGTCAGAGATCAGTTATCCGGTTGTCAAAGGCAGAGATAACGAAGAATATCTGACGAGAACTTTTGAGGCGAATGACAACAAGTTAGGAACACTTTTTGTAGATAAAGATAATACTGGTACTTTTACAGACCGCAACACAATCATCTATGGACACAATATGAAAAATGGAACGATGTTTGCTCAGCTGTTAAAATATAAAGAACAGGATTTCTTTGAGAAATATCCGTATTTTTCTATCTATACTCCTGATGGAAAAGAATCAAAATACCAGATTTTTGTGGCGGGAGTTGTAGAGGATACTGCTGTAAATTATCAGTTTGCATTTCAGTCGGATGAGGAGTTTTTAAATTACATTGAGACGATCAAAGGAACATCACTGTATACGCCGAATGTGGAAATCGACGCAGCATCTCAGATTGTGACACTTTCTACCTGTACAAATGTTGCTGATGAGGAGCGATTTGTCGTGCAGGCAGTAAAAGTCAGTGAACAGTAAGACAGACAAGGAAGGAAACGGCAGAGGAGGGACAAGAGATGGCTAATGTATATGAAGTCGGGGACGTCGTCCGCATGAAGAAAAAACATCCGTGTGGTAGCTACGAGTGGGAGATTCTTCGTGTCGGAGCAGACTTCCGTTTAAAATGCACAGGTTGTGGACATCAGATTATGATTACAAGAAAATTAGTAGAAAAAAACACAAAAGAAATCAGAAAAAATGCTTGAAATCAGTAGAATCTTATGGTATAGTATTGACTTGTGATATATTGTTGTTTGCAGACAAGCGTCCGCGAACGATATTTCCTTGTTCCTGACAAGGTTCAGGGACCAAGAGACCATAAGGAGGTGCAAGAACATGAACAAGTATGAATTAGCTGTTGTAGTCAGCGCAAAAGTTGAAGATGACGTTAGAGCAGGAGTAATCGAAAAAGTAAAAGAGCTTATCGCTCGTTTCGGTGGAAATGTGACAGACGTTGATGAATGGGGTAAGAAAAGATTAGCTTACGAAATTCAGAAAATGAAAGAAGGATATTACTATTTCATCCACTTCGAATCTGATTCTACTGTTCCAGCAGAGCTTGAGAGCAGAATGCGTATCATGGAAAACGTTATCAGATTCTTATGCGTAAAACAAGAAGCATAGAGAAAAGAGGATAAATCGTATGAATAAAGTAATTTTGATGGGACGTCTGACAAGAGATCCAGAAGTGAGATATTCACAAGGTGACAGCGCAACTGCTGTTGCAAGATATACATTAGCAGTAGACCGCCGCTTTAAACGTGACGGAGAGGCAAGTGCCGACTTTATCAACTGCGTAGTTTTCGGAAAATCAGCAGAGTTTGCAGAGAGATATTTCCGCCAGGGATTAAAGGTTGTTGTAAGTGGTCGTATTCAGACAGGAAGTTACACAAACAGAGATGGTGTGAAAGTTTACACAACAGATGTTGTTGTAGAAGATCAGGAATTTGCTGAGAGCAAAGCTGCAAGCGAAAGCAGCATGGGAAGCTACCGTCAGGCAAGTCCAAGTCCATCACCAGCTCCAAGTGCAGATATTGGAGATGGGTTCATGAACATTCCAGATGGAATTGATGAAGAATTACCATTCAGTTAGACGATACAATGAGTAGATTTGTATAAATATAGGAGGTAATACCACAATGGCTTACGATAAAGGTAACAAAGCTGATTCTCCAATGAAGAGAAGAGGCGGACGCAGAAGAAAAAAAGTTTGTGTATTCTGCGGTAAAGAAAACAACGAAATCGATTACAAAGACGTAGCAAAATTAAGAAAATATGTTTCTGAAAGAGGAAAAATTCTTCCAAGAAGAATCACAGGAAACTGTGCAAAACATCAGAGAGCTCTTACAGTAGCAATCAAGAGAGCAAGACATATCGCTTTAATGCCATACGTTCAGGACTAAGAAATGCAGAGGCTAAAATCTCAGAAAAGAGGTTTTGGTCTCTTTTTTTGTCTATTTGTCAAAGGCTGGGGAAAAAGAAGTTCCCTTGCAGTTCGGTGTAAAAGTACATTTTGTATGAGAAAGAACAGTTTTCCTAGGTTTGTATTATCTAAATAATATTCGCTATTGAAATGAATGACAGATAAGTCTATAATAAATCCATATAACTCGAAAAAATCAGACAACTGCAAAATGTACAGGAGGTACTGTGTATGGTGAAATTATATAATCAAGGAGTGTATCTGCTAAATGGGTCAGAGATTGTGCCAGATGGAGAAGATGCTGTAAGGGAGATAGAAGGCAAGGTGGGGCATGTTGTTTCCAAAGAGGAAGCGGCAAAGGAGACTATTGCATACCGCATTCTGAAGGAGCACAATACGTCTCCGGATATGGAGCACCTCAGAATCAAATTTGATAAACTGACTTCGCACGACATCACTTTTGTGGGAATTATTCAGACGGCAAGGGCATCGGGACTGGAACGGTTTCCGATACCGTATGTGTTGACGAATTGTCATAACAGTCTGTGTGCGGTCGGTGGGACGATCAATGAAGATGATCATATGTTTGGACTGACCTGCGCGAAGAAGTATGGAGGAGTGTATGTTCCACCGCATCAAGCGGTAATCCATCAGTATGCAAGGGAAATGCTTGCAGGCGGAGGCAAGATGATCCTCGGCTCTGACAGCCATACACGCTATGGTGCACTCGGTACAATGGCAATTGGCGAAGGAGGACCGGAGCTTGTCAAGCAGCTGCTGAATAAAACATATGACATCCGCATGCCAGAGGTGATCGCGGTATATCTGGATGGACAGCCTTCAGTCGGTGTGGGGCCACAGGATGTAGCGCTTGCGATTATCAAGGCGACTTTTGCAAACGGATATGTGAATAATAAAGTCATGGAATTTGTAGGACCGGGAGTAGAGAAATTAAGTGCGGATTTCCGAATCGGAATTGATGTGATGACGACAGAAACGACATGTCTGTCTTCTATCTGGAAAACAGATGCTGTCATAGAGGAGTTTTTTGAGATCCACGGAAGAAAAGAGGATTTTGAGAAGCTTTCTCCAGGTGAGACAGCTTACTATGACGGAATGGTATATGTAGATCTTGACAAGGTTGAGCCGATGATCGCGATGCCGTTCCATCCAAGCAATGCCTATACAATCCGCGAACTGAATCAGAATCTGAGCGAGATTCTTCATGATGTGGAGCAGAAAGCGCTGGTAAGTCTTGGAGGAGATGTGAATTTCACATTGCAGGATAAGGTGCGGAACGGAAAGCTTTATGTGGAACAGGGCATCATCGCCGGATGTGCAGGTGGAGGATTTGAAAATATCTGTGCTGCTTCTGAGATTCTTTCAGGATGCGGAATCGGAGCAGATGAGTTTACACTCAGTGTGTATCCGGCAAGTACACCGATCTACATGGAGTTGGTGAAGAATGGGGCTGTTGCAAAACTGATGGAAGCCGGGGCGGTTGTGAAGACAGCATTTTGCGGTCCGTGTTTCGGTGCAGGGGATACCCCGGCAGATGGGGCGCTCAGCATCCGGCATTCTACAAGAAACTTCCCAAATCGGGAGGGATCAAAATTACAGAGTGGACAGATTGCTTCTGTAGCTTTGATGGATGCAAGATCGATTGCGGCAACTGCGGCGAATAAGGGATACCTTACATCGGCGGCAGATATGATGGACAGAGAATATCAGATGCCGAAGTATCATTTTGATAGTAATATTTATGCGAATCGTGTCTTTGACAGTAAAGGAATTGCAGATCCGTCAGTCAAGATTAAACTTGGACCAAACATTAAAGACTGGCCGGAGATGCCGCCGCTTCCGGAACATCTCCTTTTGAAGGTGGTATCAGAGATTCATGATCCAGTCACGACGACTGACGAACTGATTCCGTCTGGAGAGACTTCCTCCTATCGGTCCAATCCGCTTGGATTGGCAGAATTTGCCTTGTCGAGAAAAGATCCGGCATATGTAGGCAGAGCGAAGGAAGTACAGAAGGCACAAAAAGCAATTGAGCAAGGACAATGTCCGCTGGAAGTGTTGGAAGAGCTGAAGGATGTGATGGAAGTTGTGCGCAGGAGATATCCGCAGGCAGGTGAGGGGACACTTGGAATCGGAAGTACGATATTTGCAGTGAAGCCGGGCGACGGATCTGCGAGAGAGCAGGCAGCCTCCTGTCAGAAAGTACTTGGCGGATGGGCAAATATTGCAGAAGAGTATGCTACCAAGCGCTATCGCTCAAACTTGATCAACTGGGGTATGCTCCCGCTTTTGACAGACGAAAAGGAAGAACAACTATCGTTTCACAATGGAGACTATATTTTCTTCCCGGATATTTTAGAAAAAATCAAACAAAAGGAAAATAAGATTACAGCTTACATTGTAAAAGATGATCTGGTGGAGGTCACATTCCGGTTGGGAGAAATGACGGAGAATGAGCGAGAAATCATCCAGAAAGGCTGTCTGATCAACTATTACAGGGACCAGAACAGGTAAGTGCTATAGGATCCTGATTAGATTATGAGGAGAAAAAACAGATGAAAGAGAAGTTATATACGATTCCGGTAAATGATGCGTTTCGGGAGGACTGTGAATGTCCTCTCTGCAGTATTTACCACAAGCTGGAACAGGATGCTCTTGAATATGCACTGCGTCCATCTACTTATATGGTAAGTGAGCGCAGGGAAGAGAGTGATAAAGTAGGATTTTGCAAAAGACATGCAGCGATGTTAAATGAGATGCCGGATCGGCTGGGGCTTGCACTGATCTATAAGACGCATATGGATTCTTTTATCAAGGAAATTGAACAAAGGCAGAAAGAACCGGTAAAGCAGGCATCGTTTTTCAAGAAAAAGACAGAAGCCTCAGGATTGGCTGCTTATATCGGGCAGTTGGAGAAATCCTGCTTTGTCTGCGAGAAGATCGAGAAGACGTTCCATGATTATTTAGGTACAATCTTTCATCTGTATAAGAAAGAGGAAGAATTCCGGAAATTGTTTACCTCCTCGAAAGGATTTTGTACAAAACATTACGGGATGCTGTATGAGATGGCGCCGGAAAGACTTGGCGGCGCTTTGCTGGATTCCTTTATCAGTGAATTGAATCAGCTCTATCTGGAAAATATGAAGCGCGTGCGGGATGACCTTAGCTGGTTTGTCGATAAGTTTGATTATCGATTTAAGGACGAACCGTGGAAAAATTCCAAAGACGCGCTTCCAAGAACTTTGACAAAAGTAAACGGCTTATAAAAGCAGAGCTTTCAACCGCTTCTGGATCGTAAGACCGACGAAGAGGGCAATCAATATTTTTGTAATATCAAAAAAGAGATAAGGAACTACTCCGATCATCAGACCTTCTGCAAAGGATAGGTGGAGTTGTACACAGAGCCAGACAGTTCCAAACAGATAGTTTACTGCGGAGCCGAGCAGCATTCCGATCAAGATGACTGCAGGTTTTTTTAAGAATCGCTCTGCGATCCACCCGGATAGGATTGTGAGAAAGATCATTCCGACAAGGTAGCCTCCGGTCGGTCCTGCGAGTTTTCCGAGACCTCCTGCGAATCCGGAGAAGACAGGAAGACCAATAGCTCCGAGGAGAAGATAGACGAGATAGCTTACAGTGGCAGCTTTCCATCCCAGTATAAAGATACTGATGTATAAGACCAGGTTGGTCAGAGAGAGGGGAACCGGGCTAAATGGCAGCGGGATGGAAAGCGGCGCTAAAATACAGGTGATTGCGGTAACAAGTGCAATCCGTACAAGCAGGTGCGTTCTGACTTGTGGATGTTTGGTAGTTGCTGAAGGTATTGGATTCATAAGTGTTGTAAGTTCCTTTCTTTTGCTAAAATTTATGGAGATCAAATATATTGTGTATCCCATATGAAGCATATTATAATTTGGGGAAAACTAAATGTCAACATATTTAAAAATAAAGTTAACAATTAAAACCGGAAGTGTATGTCCAAAAGTCTATGACGGAATAGAAATGAAATTAATTGATAATAAAATTAAAAATAAGATAAAAACAGAAAATATAATTATATAAAAAGAAAAATAAAAAAACATATAAAAAACTGTTGACAAAACAGAAAATATAATGTATTATAAATTCAACAAAAGAAATCCAAAGAAATTAAAAAAGTAATTTTCATACAAAATTTTCTAAAGATTCTAGAAGAATTTGAATATGACAAGTAGACGGAAAAGGAACTTTTGAAAATATTTCAGATAACCGGAAGCGGATACTTGAATATAAAAGAAAAAATGAGAGTTTTGATTTGTGAAGACTTAAAGAAATTTCAGAGGATGGATGATCGGAAGGAGGCTGTTACCATTGGATATGACATCGTTTACAATTCAATATGTGAGTGGTCGGGCAAATAAAAGTTCCTGCGAGAACGGCCTTTATCATAGATAGTTCGATGATGAAAAAATAATGAAGAAAGTAATCGGAGAAAGAAAAGCTACCATATGATTTAGAATTGCAGAACATATTGAATAAAGAAAATAGACCACAGAAGTTCGGAGAGTTTAGAGGATGTGTAAAGAAACATCTAATAAAAAATCAGAAACAATATATATAATCGGTATAGAGAGAATTAGTTTTATATGAGTAGCGAAAAGAGTATTGATATGAAATGATTTGAAGGAGGAAAGCAATCCGATTATAAAAAACGAACGAGAAATGGTATCGAAGATTTGGAAATCGGAGACCTTAAGAAAAATCGAAATCAATTAAAGATTGATTATGAAAAGAATGAAGGCCGGCAGGAACAGAAGGTGTTAGCTTCTCCGCTGAGAATAAATAGAATGGATAAGGATAAGATTTAGATAGCCATTATAATTTCAAAGAAAATTATAATGGCTATTTTTTTGACAGAATGGAGTTGGTGTGATAAACTATGATAGTATTGGAGTAAGCAAATATAAGAATGGGAAGTAAATTATAATAGATGAGGTGATTGTATTGGATAAATATGAATATCGCGTAAAGACAGAGCAGATGCTCGAGTATATGGAACAAAAAGCATATGGGAAGGCGATGGAGATTGCAGATACGATTGATTGGCGTAAAGTAAAGAATGCGTCTATGCTCTGTTCTGTAAGTGAGATTTACGAGCAGAATGAAAAGTATGAAAAAAGCCGCGATGTCCTATTCATCGCATATGATCGCACCCCGGGAAGTAGAAAGATTATATACCGGCTTGGAATTTTAGCTCTCAAGCTGGGAGAACCATCGGAAGCTATGGACTGCTATGAGGAATTTGTATCAGTCGCACCGAAAGATCCGAACCAGTATATTTTACGTTATAAGATTCTGAAAGCACAGAATGCTCCAATTACACAGCAGATTGAAGTACTGGAAGAATTTAAGAAAGCAGAATATATAGAGAAGTGGGCGTATGAGCTTGCAAAATTGTATGATGAGGCAGGGATGATCACGGAATGTCTGGAAGAGTGCGATGATCTGATTCTTTGGTTCAGTGAAGGAAAATATGTGTATCAGGCCATGGAACTGAAGATGAAGTATAAGCCTTTGACACCTTTACAGCAGGAGAAATACGATCAGAAACCTGACGGACCGATGACGCCGAGCCAGAAGTTTGTTCAGAAATTAAGAGAGAACCAGTTGGATACGTCTACTGCAACGATTCCGACTGGAGAAGTGAAGGAAGCAATAAAGGAACCACAGCTTCAAAAGCAAGTGACAGGTCAGATGAAGATTGAAGAAATCCTTGCAAGCTGGGAAGAAAAGCAGAAAGAAGTCATGGAAGTCATCGAGCAGAAACGTCAGGAAGCAGAGGCAGACAAGGAGATTGTGGAACTGAAGTCCGAACCGGAAGCAGCAACTCCGGAGGATGTCCGCCGACTGATGGAAGAGCTGGAAGGAAAGAAAGAGGATGAAGCTTTAGAGGAAGCATCTGCTTCAGAGCCTATGGAAGCGGAAGCAGAACCGGAAGTCATCGAGGAACCAATTGAAGAGCAGACATTTGCAGAAGAAGATTTTGAAGAATGTTTTGATGATGAGATTGATGAGGAACTCGAAGAGTTTGAAGAACTGGACATTCCTGAATGGGATGAACAGGAGATGGAGGCGATGACAGAAGATCCGGTGGAGGTGATCGAAGAATCTGAGGAAGAAGTGATCGAGGAACCGGAGAGTATTTTTGAAGAGATGTCGGAAGAGGATGTTGCGCAGGTGCTGTCGAAAGAATCGGAAGTAGATGAGGAGACAGAACTGTACGAAGAGGAAGAAATTTCGAGAGATCTGTCAGAAGGACAAGAAGAGATGGATCCGGAAGACGATGACGAAGACAGCTTTGATCCGAATGATTTTGAAGAAGTAGAAGATGGATATGATATCCGTGACTTTGAAGAGGAAATAGCAGCTTTTGAAAGAGAGAGAAAGGAATCGGAGGAGGACGAAGACGACGATGATTTTGACCTTCTGAATGAGACGATCCCTCTTTCGAGAATTGAAGTGGCAAAAGCGGCAGCAACTGGCAAGACAGGAAAGATTCCAGTAGATGAGATTGCAAATGCACTGGGAGCTACGGGAACTTTTGGACAGGGAACAACCGGATTTACTGTTCAGGCAAAATATGATCTGGAAGCACAGAGTGAAGTGGGACTTCGTGCCGGATTGACCGAAGAGCAGAAGAAATTATTCTCTTATTTTGTACCAGTAAGAGGAATGAGCGAACAGCTGGTAGATGTTTTAGAGCAGGACAAGCAGTGTACGAATCGACAGGGAACGTCAAAGACAGGAAACTTGCTGATCATTGGGCGAAAAGGTTCCGGTAAGACGGTTCTGGCTGTGGATGTGGTAAAAGCAATTCAGAAACAGAGAAAATTAAAGCAGGGAAAAGTAGCGATTATTACCGGAGATTCTCTGAATAAGAAAAAGATCAAAGAGATCGTATCGAAGTTATATGGAGGCGCTCTGATCATTGAGAAGGCCGGAAGAATGAATGAAAAGACAGTTCAGCGGTTGAATAAGGCTATGGAGAGAGATACCGGAGAGCTTCTGATTGTTTTGGAGGAGCAGAGAAAGCCTTTGGATCGTCTGTTATCTTCTAATAAAGAATTCAGAAGAAAATTCACCTCTCGTCTGGAAGTGCCGATCTTTATCAATGATGAGCTTGTTACATTTGGTCAGACATATGCAAAGGAAAATGGATTCAAGATTGATGAAGTAGGTATTCTCGCACTGTACAGCCGGATCGATATGCTCCAGAGAGAGGATCATGTTGTGACAGTAGCGGAAGTCAAAGAGATCATGGACGAGGCGATTGAACATGTGCAGAAGACAAATGTCAAGAAAATCGTCAAGAGAGTGTTAGGAAAAGGAAGAGATGACGCAGACCGCGTGATCTTGTCTGAGAAAGATTTCAATATATAAGACGGGAAAGAGTCTGGATACAAAAGAAAAAGGTAATTTTTCAAGAAAAAAAGAGAAAATTTTTGGAGAAAAATTACAAAAAAAGAGTTTTGACAAGGTGAAAAATTGTCAAAACTCTTTCTTTTTGTATGGGTCTAAAGTATAATGAAAGAAATATCAGTAAATGGACTGGAAAGGTGAATGATATGGGAAAAGCAATGAAAAAGAATACGAAAATGTCGTATGAAATAGGAGAGCTGGATCAATATCTGTTTGGACAGGGTACACATTATGAAATTTATAAAAAGCTAGGTGCGCACAAAGCAAAGAAGGGAAAGAAAGAAGGAATCTATTTTGCAGTATGGGCACCTCATGCACAGGAGATATCTGTCATTGGTGAGTTTAATCAGTGGGATCGAACAGCCAGTCCGATGAAGCGACACGAACCTCTTGGAATTTATGACTGTTTTGTGCCGGAAGCAAAAGAAGGGATGCTGTATAAGTTCTGCATTCGGACACAAGAAGGAGAGTATTTATACAAGGCAGATCCATTTGCAAATTATGCGGAAGTAAGACCAGGTACCGCTTCCAGAATTGTGGATATCGAAGATTTGAAGTGGACAGACAGTAAGTGGATGAAGGACAGAGAAACCTGGGATCACAATCATGAGCCGGTGTCGATTTATGAGGCACATATCGGTTCCTGGAAGCGTCATCCGAGGGAAGAGGAAGATGGATTTTATACTTACCGGGAATTTGCCCACGAGGCTGCCGCCTACATAAAAGAGATGGGATATACACATATTGAACTGATGGGGATTGCAGAGTATCCATATGATGGATCCTGGGGATATCAGGTGACCGGGTATTACGCACCGACTTCCCGCTATGGAACACCGGAAGATTTTGCGTATATGATCAATTATTTCCACAGGAATAAGATTGGGGTAATCCTCGACTGGGTTCCGGCACATTTTCCGAAAGATGCACATGGCCTCGCAAATTTTGATGGGGCACCATTGTTTGAATATGCAGATCCCAAGCAGGGAGAACATCCGGACTGGGGTACGAAGATTTTTGATTATGGCAAGGCGGAGGTAAAGAACTTTCTGATTGCCAATGCACTGTTCTGGGTGGAAAAGTTCCATGTGGATGGGCTTAGAGTGGATGCGGTTGCCTCGATGCTTTACCTGGACTATGGAAAGGAAGATGGACAGTGGATTGCCAATAAATATGGTGGAAATCAGAACCTGGAGGCGATAGAATTTTTCAAGCACTTAAATTCCGTTGTGCTTGGAAGGAATCAAGGGACGATGATGATTGCAGAAGAGTCGACAGCATGGCCGAAAGTGACTGCAGAGCCCGAGTATGATGGTCTTGGATTCAGCTTGAAGTGGAATATGGGTTGGATGCATGATTTTACAGAATATATGAAGTTGGATCCGTACTTTAGAAAAGGGTGCCACAACCAGATGACGTTTGCGATGAGCTATGCTTACAGTGAGAAATATGTACTTGTCCTTTCTCATGATGAAGTTGTTCATTTGAAATGTTCCATGATCAATAAAATGCCGGGACTTGGCTTTGACAAGTTTGCAAACTTGAAAGCGGGATATGCATTTATGATGGGACATTCCGGCAAGAAGCTATTGTTTATGGGACAAGACTTTGCACAGCTGCGGGAGTGGAGTGAAGAGAGAGAGCTGGACTGGTACCTGCTTGCGGAGGAAGAGCACAGGCAGATGCAGGCATTTACAAGAGATTTGCTCCATCTCTATAAGAAGAACAAAGCATTGTATGAATGTGATGTTATGCCGGAAGGGTTTGAGTGGATCAATGCAGATGACAGGGAGCGAAGTATTTTCAGCTTTATCAGACATTCGAAAGACGATAAAAAGAATTTGCTGTTTGTATGTAATTTCACACCGGTGGCAAGACCAGATTACCGCGTGGGAGTATCAAGAAGAAAACAGCTGAGATTAGTGTTAAACAGTGATGAGAAGCAGTATGGGGGAACCGGTGCAGAACGTCCGGTGATCTATAAACCGAAGAAACAGGAATGCGATGGAAGACCGTATTCCATCGGCTACGATCTTCCACCATATGGTGTGGCAGTATTTGAATTTTAATAGGTTAAGAACGGGTATAGGAGAGCATCTCCAGAATACGTTTTTTTAAGACTTGTCTGGAAAGAATCCCGCTCATCATACCGAGCGCTTCTCCGTGGGAAAAAAGAAGGAATGTGGGTACGATTTCGATCCCGCATTCCTTTGTCAGTTTTTCATATTTTTCTGTATCAATCCGGATTACTTTCAGGTCTTTGGCAAAGTCGTTCTCAATCTCATCGACAAGAGGAAGCATCATATTGCATTTGGGGCACCATGTCGCAAAAAAGACGACAAGTACAGGCTGTTTTTCTTTGAAAATATAGGAATGGAAAAAATCATTTTCCAGAGCAGCAGCCATGTGGATCACCTCCGGGACATCTGCATTTTGCATTTAAAATGTGATATACTTCCACCCAGGATCTGCGGATCGCGCAGAGCTTTTTCTTTAGAAATGGCTTGTCATACAGATAACAGTTCATCTTACATTTCATACGGTTACAGCATTTCATAAAAAGATTCCTTTTCTTCTTACTATATGCATTGGAAAGAACTGCGTGATGCGATCAGTTTGTGGATCGGGTTGCCCATGGATGAGAATTTCTGTTCATATTCCGTCATTACATTTCCTTCATTCATGACAGGATCATGGTGAAGGTCGAAAGTGTGAGCATTCAATGTCCATCCTGCTTCGGTCACTTGTTCCAAAGAGAAGTCAAAGAGCGGACGGTTGTCTGTCTTAAATTCTACTGTGCCGTCGGCTGCCAGCACACGATCGTAGCGGGCAAAAAATTCTTTGGAAGTCAGTCTTCTTCTTGCATGGCGTGCTTTCGGCCATGGATCTGAGAAATTCAGATAGATCTTTTCCACTTCTCCTTTTTCAAATACCTCAGAGATATCTGCAGCATCCATGCAGATAAAGCGGATGTTCGTCAGTCCTTCGTACTCCTCGGAGTCGAGCTTTTCAAGAGCGCGCAGAAGAACACTGGAGTAGCGCTCAATCCCGATGTAGTTGATCGTTGGATATTTCTTTGCGAGGGTAAGCAGGAACTGTCCTTTTCCCATACCGATCTCGATGTGGATCGGGTGGTTGTTTCCGAAAAGTGTATGCCAGTTTCCCTTCTGTTCTGTCTCATTTTTGATCGCAGCAGCATGTGCTAAAATCACGTCATCTGCATGCGGTATATTTCTAAGTCTCATAGATATCGTTTCTCCTTCTGTTTCAAATCGGATTTTATTATACCATTTTTGTGTGAAAAAGCAAAGAAAATCGCATCAGTGGAAGTGTGAAATTATACAAAAGAAATTTTATGTCAAAAATAAATTTGTTAAATTTCCCGATGGATATTTTCGAAAATGAGAGTATGATAATACAATAGATAAAATAAGGAAAGGGAGGCAGAGTATGGATTCGATTATTAGTAAACTGTCAGAAGTAGAATCTGCAGCAGAGTTGATCGTGCAGCATGCAGAGGAACAGAAGCATATACTTGATGAGCAGATGAAGGAAAAAACGGACAAGTTTGACCGGGAACTCGCTGCGGATACAGAAAAGAAACTAAGTGAAATACGTGCCGGTATGCAGGGCAGTATGGACTTCGAGCTGGAACGGCTCAGAGAAGAAAGTGCAAAAACGATCAATGCATACAAGAGAGAATATGAGTTGGAGCATGAGCGGTATGCGCAGGAGATTATAAAACGTATAACTGAGGTATAAGACATGGGAAATTTGCTTGTATATAGTGGGATCACTACAAAGATACGTGCTATGAGATCGAGACTCTTGTCTGAGAAAGATTTTGAGGAAATATCAGCGCTCCACAATGTACCAGAAGTAGTCGCTTATTTGAAGAAACACTCGGCATATGCAGATGATTTTGCCCAGATTGATGAGAACAAACTTCACCGCGGAGACGTAGAGAAAATATTAGTTCAGTCACTCTATGATGATTATTCAAGACTGTACCGTTTTTCGGGAATAGAAGTACGGAAGTTTATGAAACTATATCTGAAGAGATATGAGGTCGATCTGATCAATTATTGTCTGCGGATTATTTTTAACCATTATGAACAGCCGTTTGATTTGAATTATAAGCGAACTTTTTTTGACAGATATTCACAGATTTCTATTGAAAAACTGATTACTTCCAGAACGATTGAGGAGTTCGTGGACAACTTGCAGGGAACTGAGTATTATGAACCGCTCAGAAAGCTCAGGGATTCCAATGCATCAACACTGTTTGATTATGATCTGGCACTGGATCTGTATTACTACACAACGCTGTGGAAGGAGAAGAAAAAGGTCTTAAAGAAAAGAGAATTAGAGATCTTTACAAGAGATATTGGTTCTAAGATCGACCTTCTGAATCTTCAGTGGATCTACCGCGCAAAGAAATATTTTAAGATGCAGCCGGCAGATATTTATTCGATGATCATCCCGATTCATTTCAAGATTCATCGGGATACGGTGAAAGAGCTGGTGGAGACTGCTTCAGTGGAGGAGTTCATCGCGCATGTTGCCAGCACATATTATGTAAAAAGATATGATTTCGATGATCATCATACGATAGAAAGAGTCTATTTTGAATGTATCCAACGGTTATATACGGTGGATGAAAGACGGAATCCATATTCCATTGCTTCAATTAACACATACCTTTTCTTAAAAGAAGAGGAGATTAAGCGATTGACCAGTACATTAGAATGTATCCGTTATGGATTGACGCCGAAAGAAACATTAGATTATACAGGGGGTGTTATACAGAAATGATAGTAAAGATGAAGTTCATAAGTATTACAGGACCGAAAAATGACATCGACCGTGTAACTGACCAGTATCTTTCCAAATATGAGATTCAACTGGAAAATGCGCTTTCTGAGTTGAAAACTACAGAGAATCTTCAGCCGTTTGTGGAGATCAATCCATACCGGGAAGCATTGGAAAAGGCGAAACAGCTCGCCTTGTATGTCAAGGATCAGAAGCCGGAAGATACACCGGAACTTTCCATTGAGGAGATATTCCACACAGTGCGCGATGCGAATCATGATTACATGGAACTGCGTGCAAAGGAAAATGACTGGAAGGTAGAGCGGGAGATGTTAAGAGAACGTCTGCTTGCACTTGCACCGTTCCGTCCGTTGAATTTTAACCTGCACAATGTTCTTCAGTTCCGCTATATTAAGTTTCGGTTCGGAAGGGTTCCGGTGGATTATTACCATCGCCTTGAAAAATATGTGTACAGTGACATGGATGCATTGTTCATTGAAGGCGGGAAAGATGACAGCTATGTGTACGGAGTGTATTTTGTAGCGAATAAGGCAGCCGATAAGACCGATTCGATCTTCCAGTCGCTGCATTTTGAACGGATTTATCTGCCGGATGAATATCAGGGAAATACAGAGGAAGCCTATCAGAAGCTGGAGCGAGAGATTGAGGAGATCACAGCAAAGATTAATGGGATTGATGACGAGATCAAGCTGACGCTGGCAAAGAAGGCCGGACGTCTTTTGGAGGCGAGAAACCGGCTTGAGATGCTCTGTGAGAACTTCGATGTCCGAAAGGTTGCGGCTTGTGTAGAAGATCAGCATGAGGACTTTTATATTTTGTGTGGTTGGATGGCGGAAAAAGATGTGGAATCTCTTCTGAAAGAAGTGAAAAATGATCCGAATATTTTTATTTTTGTAGAGGAGGATAATTCCGGATACTTCGGAGCGCCTCCAACTAAGCTTGAGAATCCAAAGTTGTTTAAGCCGTTTGAGATGTTTATCAAGATGTATGGACTGCCGGCACACAATGAGATGGATCCGACAATCTTCGTGGCACTGACTTATACATTTATCTTCGGTGCGATGTTTGGAGATGTAGGACAGGGTCTCTGTCTGTTCCTTGGAGGAGCAATCCTTTATAAGTGGAAGAAACTGAACCTTGCGGGAATTGTATCTGTCGCTGGACTGTTCTCTACATTTTTTGGCTGGATGTTCGGAAGTATTTTCGGATTTGAAGATATTATCGAGGCAAAATGGTTAAGACCAATCTCCCATATGACGAATCTTCCATTTATTGGAAAGCTGAATACAGTATTTATTGTCGCAGTTGCATTTGGTATGGGAATTATCCTGTTATCGATGGTGTTCCACATTATCAATGCTCTCAGGGCACACGATGCGGAAAACGCATGGTTTGATGCGAACGGACTTGCCGGACTTGTATTTTACGGTTCTGTGACAGCGGTTCTTGTGTTGTTTATGACAGGGCATAAGACACCGGCAGGAATCGTGATGGCAGTGATGTTTGGAGTGCCTTTGATTCTGATGGTATTGAAAGAGCCTCTGGCAAAGAAAATTGAAAAGAGCACTGAGAAGATGACAGAAGGAAAAGTGATGTTCTTTGTGCAAGGATTTTTCGAATTATTTGAAACATTACTGAGTTATTTCTCAAACACATTATCGTTTGTCCGTATCGGGGCATTTGCTGTCAGCCATGCGGCGATGATGGAAGTGGTCCTGATGCTTGCAGGCGCTGAGGCGGGGACACCGAACTGGCTGATCGTTGTACTCGGTAACCTGTTCGTATGCGGTATGGAAGGGCTGATCGTAGGGATCCAGGTACTCCGTCTTGAGTATTATGAGATGTTCAGTCGTTTCTACAAAGGAAATGGACGAGAATTTAAACCATACAAAATCATTAAGAAACAATAGGAAAATTTCATTAGGAGGCTATTATTATGACATTAGCAACAAAATTAATTCTGATCGCAACTTTAGTATTAAGTATCATTCTTCCATTCGGATATTATCTGATCGGAGAGAAAAACAAGAAGCGTTATAAAAGAGCAATCGGAACAAACGCATTCTTCTATTTTGGAGCATTTCTTGTGGCATCGATCATGATGTTCGGAGGAAATGTACAGGCTGCAGAAGCTGCTACTTCTGCTTCTATCGCAACAGGTCTTGGATATATCGCTGCCGCTCTTGTTACCGGTTTATCATGTATCGGTGGTGGTATCGCCGTTGCCAGTGCTGCTAGTGCTGCTCTTGGAGCAATCAGTGAAGATTCTAGCGTACTTGGTAAATCATTGATCTTCGTAGGTCTTGCAGAAGGTGTCTGCCTGTATGGTCTGATCATCTCCTTCATGATCTTAGGTAAATTATAAGCCGATGAAGATGTATTTGATCAGTGATAATGTAGATACCTACACAGGGATGCGTCTTGCGGGTGTAGACGGAGTCGTCGTGCATGAGCGCGGCGAACTCTATGAGGCGCTTCAGAATGTCATCAAAGATAAGGAAGTAGGAATTGTCCTTCTGACCGAAAAATTCGGACGGGAATTCCCGGAGATCATTGATGATATTAAATTGAAGAGAAAGATGCCTCTGCTCGTGGAGATCCCTGACAGGCACGGAACCGGCCGTAAGAAGGACTTTATCACATCCTATGTAAATGAAGCCATCGGGCTGAAACTATAATGAAACAGAGGGCGATGACATGACTTTAGAAGAAAAAATTGAAAACTTGCAGGCAGCTTCGATGGAAGAGGCGAGAGCCCAGGGAAATGCAATCATCCAGAATCACAAAGAAGCGCTGGAAAAACTTTATAACGAGCATACAGAGACTGCACTCAGACAGGCAGAACTGAAGCTGAAGGCAGAGACGGCAAATGCAAAGCATGAGGTCAACAAAGCCATGGCAAAATCCCAGATTGATCTGAAGCGTGAGCAGGGAAAATGCCAGACAGAGTTAAAGAACAGACTGTTCCGCAGAGTGCATGTTCTTGTAGATGAATACATGCAGACAGAAGCGTACACAGAACTTCTGTCTTCTTATATCCACAAAGCAATGGCATTTGCCGGCGGGGAACAGGTGACGATTTATATTAATCCGACAGATGAAGATAAAAAAGCAGAATTAGAAGAGCGCACGGGAGCTTCCTTGACCGTCAGCAGAGAAGACTTTATCGGAGGGATCCGGGCAGTCATCCATGCGAAGAACATTCTGATCGATCACTCCTTTAAGGCGTCCCTTGCAGAAGAATACGAGAAATTCTTGTTTTTAGGAGGGAAAGAAAATGCTTAGAACGGGAAAGATTTACGGGATCAATGGTCCGGTTGTTTACCTGAAAGGAAACACGGGATTTAAGATGTCGGAAATGGTATATGTTGGGAAGGAAAGACTTGTCGGGGAAGTGATCGCCCTTGATAAAGAACGGACAACGATCCAGGTGTTTGAGGAGACGACAGGGCTTCGGCCGGGTGAAACGGTTGAGGCGAGTGGAGATGCGATCTCTGTCACACTGGCACCAGGAATCCTGAACAACATTTTTGACGGAATTGAAAGACCGTTGGAGCGTATCGCTGAAAACTCCGGTGCATATATCAGCAGGGGTGTCAGTGTAGACTCACTTGATAAGACAAAAAAATGGAGCACACATATGACGGTTTCTGTCGGGGACGAGGTTCACGGCGGACACATTATCGCGGAAGTTCCGGAGACGGCGGCGATCGTGCACAAATGTATGGTTCCTCCAAATATCAGCGGAATGATCACAAAGGTAGTGCCGGATGGAGAATACACGATCGATGAGCCACTTGTGACGGTGGAATTGGAGAGTGGAAAGACGATCGACCTTACGATGACACAGAAATGGCCGATTCGTGTGCCGAGACCGACGCATCACAGATTTCCGGCATCCAAGCCGCTTGTGACCGGACAGCGTATTCTGGATACGATGTTCCCAATCGCGAAGGGCGGAACAGCCTGTGTGCCTGGTGGATTTGGTACTGGAAAGACAATGACACAGCATCAGATCGCAAAATGGTCGGATGCCGACATTATCATTTATATTGGATGTGGAGAGCGTGGAAACGAGATGACACAGGTATTGGAAGAGTTTACTCAGCTTGTGGATCCGAAATCAGGAAATCCGTTGATGGATCGAACAACATTGATCGCCAATACATCCAATATGCCGGTGGCTGCCCGTGAGGCGAGTCTTTACGCAGGTCTGACACTTGCAGAGTACTACCGTGATATGGGATATGATGTCGCGATCATGGCAGATTCCACTTCTCGTTGGGCGGAGGCGCTCCGTGAGTTGTCTGGACGTCTGGAGGAGATGCCGGCAGAAGAAGGATTCCCGGCTTATCTTGCATCAAGACTTTCTGCATTCTACGAGCGTGCCGGAATGATGCACAATTTAAATGGAACAGATGGTTCTGTATCGATCATCGGTGCGGTATCTCCGCAGGGTGGAGATTTCTCTGAGCCGGTTACACAGAATACAAAGAGATTTGTCCGCTGCTTCTGGGGACTGGATAAGAGTCTTGCATACTCTAGACATTTCCCGGCGATCCACTGGCTGACAAGTTACAGTGAGTATCTGATGGATCTTGCACCGTGGTATGCAAAACATGTCTCAGATAAATTTATTGATTACCGGAATCAGATGATGGCACTTCTCAATCAGGAGAGCAGTCTGATGGAAATCGTAAAACTGATCGGAAGCGATGTGCTTCCAGATGATCAGAAGCTGGTACTGGAGATTGCAAAAGTGATTCGTCTTGGATTTTTACAGCAGAATGCATTTCATGCAGATGATACATGTGTCTCTCTGGAGAAACAGTTTAAAATGATGGAGGTCATCCTTCACTTATATGATAAATCAAAGGCATTGATCACGATGGGAATGCCAATCTCGGTATTGAAAGAGGAAGACATCTTTGAGCGTGTCATAGCGATCAAGTATGATGTCCCGAATGATAAACTGGAAATGTTTGATGACTACATGCAAGCCATCGATCAATTTTATGACCGTATTATGGAAAAGAACGCATAAGGAGGCTGTGTCATGGCAATAGAATATTTAGGACTGAGTAATATCAACGGCCCTCTTATCGTGCTTGAGGGCGTAGAAAATGCTTTCTATGAAGAAATCGTAGAGTTTGTTGTAGAGGGCAATCAGAAAAAGATCGGACGTATTGTTGAAATCTACGAGGACAAAGCGGTGATCCAGGTGTTTGAGGGGACAGAAAATATGTCCCTGACTAATACGCATACAAAGCTGACTGGACATCCGATGGAAGTTGCATTGTCACCGGATATGCTGGGACGTACATTTAACGGTATCGGGGAACCGATCGATGATCTCGGACCGATCACTTCCACACTCCGCAGAAATATCAACGGACTTCCGTTAAATCCGGTAAAGAGAGAATATCCGCGTAACTACATTCGCACAGGAATCTCAGCGATTGACGGACTCACCACACTGATCCGAGGACAGAAGCTGCCGATTTTCTCCGGCAATGGACTTCCGCATGACCAGCTGGCGGCACAGATTGTAAAACAAGCGTCGCTGGGAGATGATTCGGATGAACAGTTTGCGATCGTATTTGCGGCGATGGGTGTGAAACATGATGTTGCAGAATTTTTCCGCAGAACATTTGAAGAGAGCGGGGTTGCCGATCACGTTGCGATGTTCTTGAATCTCGCAAATGATCCGGTGGTAGAACGTCTGATCACACCGAAGGTAGCATTGACTGTGGCAGAGTATCTTGCATTTGAGAAGAACATGCACATTCTTGTTATTCTCACAGACATGACATCTTTTGCGGAGGCGATGCGAGAAGTATCTTCTTCCAAAGGAGAGATTCCAAGTAGAAAGGGATTCCCGGGATATTTATACAGCGAACTGGCAACAATCTATGAGCGCGCCGGAATCGTGGAAGGTGTCAACGGTTCTGTGACACAGCTTCCGATTCTGACAATGCCAAACGATGATATTACGCATCCGATCCCAGACCTTACAGGATACATTACCGAGGGGCAGATTGTTCTCGATCGAAACCTTCATGGACAGTCTGTCTATCCGCCGATCAATATCCTCCCATCTCTTTCCCGTCTGATGAAGGATGGTATTGGAAAAGGATATACGAGGGAGGATCATCAGGATCTTGCAAATCAGCTGTTCTCTTCTTATGCAAAAGTAGGAGAGGCGAGAAACCTTGCATCGGTTATCGGAGAAGATGAACTTTCGCCGATTGATAAAAAATATCTCGAATTCGGTAAGGAATTTGAGGCAAGATACATCGGACAGGGTATGGAAGAAAACCGGACGATCGAGGAGACACTGGATCTTGGATGGGAACTGCTTCGTATGCTTCCAAGAGAAGAGCTTGACCGAATTGACACGAAGATTCTGGAACGCTTCTACGAGAAGAAGGAAGCATAAAAAAAGAAAGAGAAGAAGATTAGAATATCTGGAAAGGAGCCGAGTGTGTTATGGATCCACGTACATTTCCCACAAAAGGAAATCTGATTCTTGCAAAAAATTCTCTGGCACTTGCGAATCAGGGATATGAGCTGATGGACAAGAAACGAAATATTCTGATCCGTGAGCTGATGGATCTGATTGATCAGGCAAAAGAGATTCAGGAGAAAATTGATTCGACATTCACATATGCTTATAAATGTCTGCAGCGTGCGAACATCGAACATGGGATCAATCTCGTATCTCAGATTGCCTACACCGTTCCAATTGAAAAATCAATCCGGATCAAAAGCCGAAGTATTATGGGAACAGAAATTCCATTGGTCACTTATACGCCGGAGATGGAGGCGCCGACTTATTCTTTCAGTACGACAAAAGAATCTATTGATGTGGCGCGTGAGGCCTTTAAGCAGGTAAAAGATCTGACAATCAAATTGTCGATGGTAGAGAATGCTGCGTACCGCCTTGCGGGAAATATTAAGAAGACACAGAAACGTGCCAATGCATTAAAGAATATCACAATACCGACTTATACAGCACTTGTGTATTCTATTTCCAATGCGCTGGAGGAAAAGGAGAGGGAAGAATTTACCCGTCTGAAAGTGATCAAGCGGATGAAAGAATAGGATCGTTTCCAAAAATAATTTTGGGAAGTCCGATTTCGTTCTTGAATATTTGAATTGAAAATGATAGAGTATACTTTAGAAAAGTAGAAGAAGGTATACTGTCATGAGAAGAGTCGGAAAAGTCAGAAGTGAATATAGAGAAAAGAAGCAGGTCGGGAAGGCCTGCTTCTTTTCACTTTATCCGGCTAAATGATTAAAGAGAAGGAGTGGGACCATGAAAGAGGCGACAAAAGCAGAGTTAAAAGAAGTCTTCAGCTTAAAAAGAATTATGTGGGTGCTGATCGGAAATACGATCTATTCTTGCGGAATTGCCGCATTTGTATTGCCGAATGACTTGATCACAGGAGGAACAACAGGAATTGCGTTGATACTGGAACATTATTTCGGTCTGCCGATCGGATTGTCTGTTGCAATTTTTAATATAGTAATGTTTATCCTGGCAATCTTGATTCTCGGGAAATCATTTGCGCTCACAGCGCTGATCAGTACGTTTTATTTCCCGTGGATCTTATCGCAGTTTCAAAAAGTACAGTTTATTCAAAATATGACAGATGATTTTCTGCTCGGAAGTATTTTTGCAGGACTGATGCTGGGACTTGGAGTTGGGCTTGTCATCAGAGCCGGAGCTTCCACTGGAGGTATGGACATCCCACCGCTGATCTTAAATAAGAAATTCGGACTTCCGGTATCTATTGGGCTCTATGTATTTGATTTTACAATTTTGATCATTCAGATGTCCTTCAGAGACAAAGAGCGGATCTTATACGGAATTTTACTTGTTCTAATTTATTCAACACTGGTAGACAAAGTGCTTCTTATGGGTAAGACACAGATGCAGGTAAAGATCATCAGCGATCATTACGAAGAGATCAATAAAGTGATCCAGGAGAAACTGGACAGAGGTTCTACCTTCTTCAAGACGGAATCTGGATATCTCAGAAAAGATTCTTTTGCAATCATGACAGTCGTATCGTCAAGAGAATTACCGAAGCTGAACGAACTTGTGCTTGAGATTGATAAGCAGGCATTTATTGTGATCAATCAGGTCAATGAAGTCATGGGACGAGGGTTTACACTGCATAAACAGGCAGAGTAATTGTCCGGGAAATAGTTTGCGGACGGCCGGAGATTATATGGAAGAAATGTGATCTCCGACCACGCAAAAAATATTTCAAAAAATTTGAAAAAATTTAAAAAATTGCTTGCATTCTCTAAAAAACTGTTATATAATATCACTTGTGTTAAGGAAACACAAAAACAAAATAAAGAAAATGCGCGATTAGCTCAGTTGGTAGAGCACCTGACTCTTAATCAGGGTGTCCAGGGTTCGAACCCCTGATCGCGCAGTTAGGAAGCACTGTTTTTGCAATCTTTGAATTGTGGGGGCGGTGCTTCTTTTCGATATTTTTCATAGATTTTTAAGAAATTTCTCAACATTTTAGAATGCAGTTATGATATAATGCTGAACAGTGGAGTGAAAGGAGACGGAAATGTTCGGATATGTGACGGCGTATAAGCCGGAGATGAAGATGAAAGATTTTTATAAATATAAGGCATACTACTGTGGACTGTGTCATGTGCTGGAAGAACGACATGGACTCAGAGGTCAGGTTACACTCACATATGATATGACATTTCTTGTGACGTTGCTCACTTCCTTGTATGAGCCAAAGACGGTTCATGAGAAGCATCGGTGTATGGTGCATCCGCTAAAAGAGCATGACATGCTTTTCAATGAGATTACAGAATATGCAGCGGATATGAACATTGTGCTGACGTATTACCATTTTCTAGATGACTGGAAGGATGAGAAGAGCAAGACGGCGCTTGTAGGACTTCATACTTACCGGAAATTATACCGGCAGGTAGAAGAGAAGTATCCGGAGAAATGCAGAGTAATCCGGAAATGCCTTGCAAAGCTTCAGAATTATGAGAAGGCGGGCGAGACGGATATCGATGCGGTTTCAGGCTGTTTTGGGAAATTGATGGGAGAACTTTTCTTATTTCGAAAAGATGTCTGGTCGAAGAATCTCTGGAAGATGGGGTTTTATCTTGGAAAATTTATTTATATTTTAGATGCCTATGACGACTTGGAGAAAGACCGGGCGCAGGGCAGTTATAATCCGCTTTTGAAGATGGCAGACGAAGAAGGATATGAGGAGAGATGCAGGCAGATGCTCACGATGATTCTTGCAGAGTGCAGCAACTGTTTTGAAATGTTGCCATGTGTGGAAAACATAGATATTCTGCGAAATATTCTGTACGTTGGCGTTTGGAATAAGTTTGAGGAAAAGTCTGCGGCCGAGGACACGGCAGGAAAGAGTAGATTAGAGGAAGAAATAAAAGGAGAAGACAGAGGAGAATTATGATTACAGATCCATACAGTGTGCTGGGAGTGCCGTCGAGCGCTTCCGATGATGAAGTAAAGAAAGCGTACAGAGAACTGATCCGGAAGTATCATCCGGATTCCTATGTGAACAATCCGCTTTCTGATCTGGCGGAGGAGAAGTTTAAAGAAGTGCAGGAAGCTTATGACCAGATTATGAAGCAGAGGGAGAATGGAGGGTATTCTGGAGGCTATGCGGGAAATTATTCCGGAGGGTATTCTAGTGGTCAATCTTATTCTTCCGGCAGTGAGGATGATGTGAAGATGCAGGCGGCATGCAATTATATCAATGCAAGACATTACCGGGAAGCTTTAAATGTACTGTCAAGCATGTCGAATCAGAATGCGCGCTGGTATTATTGTAGTGCGATTGCCAACTATGGTGTGGGAAATAATCTTGTGGCAATGGAGCATGCGCAGCGTGCAGCATCGATGGAGCCGGGCAATCCGGAATATACAAATTTAGTCAATCAGTTCCAGTGGAGGGGACAGCGTTATCAGAATACCGGATATGGTTATGGCAGACCGACATTTGGAACTGGAAATATGTGTTGTGATCTGTGGTGTGCGGATCAGATGTGTGAATGTATGGGAGGCGATCTTTGCTCATGCATGTAAATGCAAGAAAAATAGCATTGTCAGGGGTACTGGCTGCATTTGCAGTCGTGCTGATCGTGCTGGGGAGCATATTTGAAACAAGTACCCTGTTTCTGCTGGCTGCAGCGGCATTTTGTGTTGGAATAGTGGTCAGAGAGTGGGGGATTGCTTACGGCGCAGCATTTCTTACGGCATGTACTCTGCTTGGTGTGATCGTTTCTCCGCAGAAGATGTACTGTGTGACATTTGCGGCAATGGGAATCTATCTTCTGCTTGCGGAGGCCGGATGGGAAGCGCTTGCGAAAGCAGAACGCATTCAGAAGAAAAAGATAATTTTGTGGGTGTGGAAATATCTCGTATTTAATAGTATGTTTCTTCCGGCATTGTATTTTTTTCCATCCTTACTGGTTGCCAAGAAGATGACGAAGACGTTGTTTTTCGTTATGGCAGCAGCGGGACAGGCCGGTATTTTTATTTTTGACAGAGCACACATTTATTTTCAGGCAGAAGTATGGGGCAGGCTTAGAGGAAAGGTAATGAAACAGTAAGGGAAGCCGGTGAGGAGCTTTGTTTACAGAAGTTCCCATGAAAAGTTTTCGGCACGATTCTTTAAAAAAACGAAAAAACATGGTATAATAAAAATGTTACAGGAAAATCAGCAGGAAAAGGAAAAAATTATGTGGATAGATGATGAAGCACTGGCGAGGAAAGACAGGAATCAGAAGCGCAAGTTTGAAATGCTGAAGAAGATTGCGATTACTCTCGCAGGGATCGCACTTGTGGCAGGGCTCGCAGCAGGAGGAGCTGTCGGTATTTTCGTTGGAAAGAGGACAGAAGCAAAAGCAGTTGATGCCAAAGTTGCGAAGGCAGTCAAAGAAAGTGAAGCCAAAGCGGCAAAGCAGAGTTCGGATAAGAAAGAGAAGGACACTGTCGATGAAGAGAAGAAAAAAGAGTGGAATTTGACATTGGTGAATAATACACATCCGCTGGATGAAAATTATCAACCGGAACTTGCGGAAGTGGAGAATGGTTATACATTTGATGCAAGAGCAGCAGAGTCGCTCAAGGAGATGCTTGCAGCGGCCAGAGAAGCGGGACTTAGTCCTCAGATTTGCTCGGCATATCGTACGATCGAGGAGCAGAAGGCAATCTATAATCAGACGATGCAGGAGTGGATCGATCAGGGAATGACCTATCTGGAGGCATTTGAGGAGACAGGAAAGTCGGTGGCATACCCGGGAACGAGTGAACATGAGCTGGGACTTGCTGCGGATATTGTATCTTCTTCTTACGGGATGCTGGATGAAGCTCAGGCAGACACCGAAGAGGCAAAATGGCTGGAAGAGAACTGCTATAAGTATGGATTTATTTTAAGATATCCACCGGATAAGATTTCGGAGACAGGGATCATTTATGAATCGTGGCATTACCGGTATGTCGGAAAAGAAGATGCAAAGAAGATCATGGACAGTGGTGTGACACTGGAAGAATATCTGGGAGAAACTTATTAAGAATCGTTTCCAAGGGGAAATGTCTGCAATGGCAGAGAGAAAAAATTCGCATGCAGACAGAAAATAGGCAGTAAAAATAGGCATAGAAACTTGTATAGGCAGGCAGTATAAGGGGAAACTACACTTATACTGCTGCTTTTTTTGAAGAGGAAGTCATAAAGAATTTACGTTCTGTTCTCTTTACCTTTTTTCTATTGTCTGATAAAATAGAACCCAAAGAATTGGCGATAGATTTCATATCCTTAAATTTTTTAGAAAAGAAGCGAGTGTGAACAAAGTGAAAATAGAGGTAATCGATACGCAAAAAGAAGACCGGACGGAAAACCTGCAAAAGAAGCTCAGCGGTAAGACGATGTTGGAGAGGAGATATGAGCAGGAATTGATGAAGGTGAAAGCGGCGGCAGACGCAGAACTGGAAGACCGTGACAAAGGAGAAGTGAACCCGTATACAGGCAGAGAATATGATACAAATACAGTCCGGGTACACGCAGATAAGATTGGATATGTGCAGGTGTATGACCGCAGTATCCATGGGTGGGAGACCATGACAGAATGGGCATTTCTTGGGAAGGAAGAACAGAAGAAAGTGACGCTGGGGGATGCCTATGAACCACCAGTATTTGTGTAATCCGGCAAGAGAAGAGGAAAAGGAGCAAATATGGAAAGTTACAAAGAGTTTTTAAAAAGTGAAGTACAAGAATTTAGAAAAGCAGGACACAGATTTTTGGAGAAGGAGATCAGCAAGGCAGAATTTAAAGGTATTTCTGGTGGGATGGGTGTATATGCGCAGCAGGATCAGAAGTCCTTTATGATCCGTCTGCGGACACCGTCGGGATTGATTTCCAAGGAACATTTAAATCTGATTCTTTCTTATGTGCACAAGTATGGTCTGGAGAAAGTACATTTGACGACGAGACAGGCAGTGCAGCTTCATGATCTGGATATTGACAGTGTATGCGATATTATGGAAGATGGGATCAATCATGATCTGTTTACAAGAGGAGGCGGCGGTAATTTTCCGAGGAATGTCTCCTTGTCTCCGCTTGCGGGAGTGGAAAAAGCAGAGGCATTTGATGTGACACCGTATGCGCTGCAGGTTGGAAACTATTTCCTTGGAAATGCTCCTTCATACAAGCTTCCGAGAAAATTGAAGGTGGCATTCTCTTCGGATGAGAAAGATACGGCGGCTGCTTCTATCAATGATATGGGATTTATGGCAGTGTCTGAGAAGGGGATTCCGATGTTCCGCATGTGGCTTGCCGGTGGGATGGGACAAGGTCCGGCAGTAGCAGTTCCTTACCCGTCACTGGTCCGTCCACAGGAAGTGCTGTATTACGTTGAGGCGATGATCCAGCTGTTTATGGCAGAAGGGGATTATGAGAATAAGGCGAAGGCACGTACGCGTTTTATTCCGAGAAGAATGGGGACAGAGGCGTTCTTAGAATGTTTTGAGAAACATCTGGAAGAAGTGAAAAAAACACATCAGTTCGAGGAGATTGCGCCGGTTGCGGCAGAAGGAATGTCTTCTTGTGAAGACTTGAATGGTACTTGCATCGCACAGCGTCAGGAAGGTCTTTATACAGTGATCCTTCACCCGGTATGTGGTCAGCTTGCGGCGCAGGATCTTGAGAAGATCGCAGCATTTGTGGAGCGAGTGGAAGCGGCTCAGATTAGATTGAGCATGGAAGAAGAGATGTATGTCCGCAACTTGACACGGGAGCAGGCGGAAGAGCTTCAGGCGATGATGGCGCATATGATGCAGACACCGGTTGCACGTACACTGAGTTGTGTCGGAACTCCATCTTGCCAAATGGGAATTTTGCAGAGCCAGAAGCTTTGCAGGGGAATCCTTGCGGCAGTGAAAGAAGCCGGACTTTGCGAAAGCCGGCTGCCAATGATTCAGATCAGTGGATGTCCGAACAGCTGTGCAAGGCATCAGGTGGCAGAGATTGGATTTGCGGGAAGAAAAGTAAAAGTCGGAGATCGGTCGGAAGATGCGTTCCAGCTTTTCGTGGGAGGTTCTGTTTCCGGAGCAGATACACATATGGGAGAACTTCAGGGAGTAATGCTTGCAAGTGAGATTCCGCAATACATTGTAGAATTAGGAAAGCTTTTGGAGCGGGAAAAGAAGACTGTGACAGAGATCGCAGAGTGTGAGTGCTTTAAAGAACTGACAGAGAAATTTTTAGTTTCATAGAAGGACAGAGCGTGTTTGAAGGTGCAGAGAAGCTGAAGTTCAGACACGCTCTGGTTCTTTTTTTCCTGGCTTGTGCATAGATTAAGAAAAAGACAAGTTGAGGGATGTTGCGGAAATATGGGACAGCAAATCTGTTATTTATATGAATATAAAGAATCTGTACCAGTGAGAAATGTTGGCTTTATCCGGGCAGAGCAGAAACGAGACGGAGCTGTTTTTAGCATCTGTGCGAAAGGAATCGTGGAACATGCAAATGAGAAATTGGAGATTTTTGGATTTTGCATGAAACATGGAAGTTGTGAAACAGTCTCTCTTGGGGAGCTTCTGATCGTGCATGGGAGTGTATCGCAGATGGTGGAGACAGAGGAACGGCTGGATGGTCTGGATGGGATTTTGATCAAGTGTGAAGAGAAGGTTCTCTACGCGGCGGTATGGGAGCCGGTAAAAGTAAATTTTACCGGATGCGTCAGAAGAGAAAGCCAAAAAGAAGAGATAGAAGAAAAGTCAAGTGAAGGAAATGACGCAGAGGCGGAAGAAAGCTTTGCGGAAGAAAGTGTGCTGGAACAGGAGATTGATCCGGAGCAGTGTGCGTGTGTAGGGAGACAGACAGACGATGAGGAGTGCGGTGGAAAGGAACGTCTGCAATGTAGGAAAATTCGGAGAAATGATCTGGGGGAACTTGCGCGCGGAGAGTGGAAGCTGGCGAACAACAGTTTTTTGCTGCATGGTTACTACAACTATCATCATCTGCTTCTGATCGAGGAGGGGGATGACTGCATACTTGGTGTGCCGGGGATTTATCACCGGAGAGAGCGGCAGGCGGCAGAGTGCTTTGGTTTTTTGGAATTTCGGGAAGCAGAAGGATTGCCGGTCACACTTTCTGAGCAAGAGCGAAATGATTATGAGAGATTTGGATATTGGTGCAGAAAAGTAGAAAAAGGACAGTAGAAAGAGAGCAGAGGAAACAGGAAGATGAATCAGGATGAAAAGTACATGAAAGAGGCAATTCGGCAGGCGAAGAAGGCATATGCGCTGAAAGAAGTGCCTATTGGCTGTGTGATCGTATATCAGGATAAAATTATTGCAAGAGGATATAACCGGAGGACGATTGACAAGAATACGCTTGCCCACGCGGAGCTGATCGCAATCAGGAAGGCGAGCAGGAAGATGGATGACTGGAGGCTGGAGGATTGTACTATGTATGTTACGTTGGAGCCATGTCAGATGTGTTCGGGAGCGATCGTGCAGTCGAGGATGAAGAAAGTTGTTGTCGGATGTATGAATCCAAAAGCGGGATGTGCAGGGTCGATTTTTAATCTGCTGCAAGTGCCGCAGTTCAATCATCAAGTAGAACTGGAGATTGGAGTGTTGGAGGAGGAGTGCAGTCAGTTGATGAAATCTTTCTTTCGGGAGCTGAGAGAAGAAAAGGCGAGAAAGAAAGCGGAGGAAAACTCCGTGGAATAAGAGGGCGATTTGTGGAAAAGAAAGCAAAAAAACAGAAGGTACGTGGATAACTTTCCAGTGCCTTCTGTTTTTTAAAAATTATAATGCGAGTGAGCCCATTGGATCCCAAGGTTCTAGGAGGATCGGTTCAGATTCATATTCTTTGACAAATTGTTCCGGAAGGTATTTTTTATTGACAACAACCTGGTACATATATTCGTCAAACCATGCATCATTCATGACATAGTAGCCTTTCTTACCGGATTTTTCTCCCCAACTGTTTTCGACACGCCAGCGATCTGGGTTTCCGTTCTCGTCTAGATTGACACCCATAAATGTCATTGCGTGTGTCATAAGGCTCTCATGATAGTCCAGACGCTCGGCTTTTGTCATATGGTAGGTGGTACCGAGAAGTTCTTCCGTCTGATAGAGGTCAAGATCCATCACACCGTTCTCGCCGCAGGAATATTTTCCGACATCACAGCCGAACCATACCGGGGAACCGTCCTGCATCTGTGCGATTGCGGCTTTCTTTAACTCTTCAATTTCCAGATTTAGGTAGCGCACCGGGCGTCCTTCTTTGACATTTCCAAGATATTTGACGCTGTAGCTGCGGTGGTATGGTTTGTCGCTGGTTGGAGCGTTGATCAGGCTAATATAGTCATCGAGATTCAGACCGATGTACTTTTCGTAAAATTGCTGAGGAGTGATCTGTGTATCGCGATGGAAGTTCTTATCTTTGTCGCGCACTTCAAAATCGAATGTCTTCGGAGGTTCACCGAGACAGATGCAGAGAATGCGGTAGATTTCATTCATCATAGATTCTTTCTGCATGCGAAGTTCATCGATAGAAGCCCCGGATTCGTTCGCTTTGCGGAGGGTGCAGGCAAATTCACGAAGTTTTTTTGTCATATATCCTGCCATTTCGCGTGTTGCAGAAGAGCAGGCTGTCTCCGGCATCGCATCCTTCGGGACGAGACCGTATTTGCGGATAATGCTGCACAACATATCCCATTGACCACCGTCTCCGAGCGGGTCTGTAAGAAGGTGGGAGATCAGTCTTCCATTTACAGGTTCCTTAAGTGTGTCAAGAATGCTTTCTAAGAAATAATTTGCTTTCTCAAGTTTGTCGTAGAATAAAGTATAATTCTGTGACAGCTCAAATGTCTCGAGATTCAGTTTTTTCATGACTTCAAAGCGGAATGTGTTGAGTGCGGCGAACATCCAGCAACGTCCACTCTGCATCTGATTGGTAATCTCTCCTTGTTCAAGGGAGATGGAAAATTCGTGTCTTGTGCTGCGGGCTGCCTCGCTGTTTCTGGATGATTTTAAGAGTCCATTTACAGTGACGGCATTTTTCGCAACAGTGTGAAGTGTGTTTGCGCGGAAATCATTCTGAAATGCTTCCAGTGTTTCTTTTGTGAGTGATTCCTTCATTTGATAACCTTCTTTCTGCTCATTCGTTGTGTTAAAGATTTTGTCTATCTGTATTTTACCACCGGAGAAATCTAGTGTAAATGAGGAAATAAACAAAATAAAAAGTGATTATTACCAAGTGAAGATTGAGATTATTTTTTATGTAGATTTTCTTAATGCTTTCTATATGAAAAGTAAACTTTGTGAAAAATAGTATTCCTTATTTTAGATTTAGTTAGTGTTTAGAAAATGTGTTTTTATTCAAATTTTTCATAGAAAACATCAATAATTACATTGCAAAAACTGATTGGACTTTCAAAAAAACACTTGCTATAATCAGTTCTAGTAATAAATCAACTGGTTGTGAAAGGGTGGAAGTATGGGCTTGAAGGTTGATACTAAGCAGATTTTGGCAGATTCATTTTGCAAATTGCTAGAAAAAAATTCTATTGAGAATGTTTCTGTTCAAAATATTGTTGATTATTGTGGCGCATCGAGGACTACTTTTTACAATCATTTTTCGGATAAATATGAGTTGATGATTTGGATTTATAAAGAGGATATGAAAAAAATTTGGACGGGATGTTTAGGGGATTGGAAAGAAAATGCAATAAAAGTATTGGAATATTTTAAGGAAAAACGTTCTTTTTATTTAAACATATCTCAGCATGCAGGTCAGAATTCAATTCAAGAAGAAATGACAGAAAGATTAGTGCTAAATGCGGAGAATTATTTAAAAGAAAAGGCGGGTACAAATTTGTTTAGGGACGAGATAGAATATGCTATTAGGATTTATAGTAGAAACGTGATAGATGAAATTTTTAATTGGTTAAAGTCTTCAAATGCATGTTCTACTCAAACAATGGTTAAAAATATGTCAATGTGCATGCCGTTTGTATTAATGAAATATTTTGTGGATAAAAGAGTATAAAACATAAAGGAAAGCTGTAATGGCTTTCTTTTTTATTGTTTAACTTTTCATCATATCATAAATTTTTTGAAAAATAACTTTACAAAAAAATAGAAATGTAAATTTGTTTTACAAATATACTTATTTATCAATTCTCATTAAAATGAAAGCTTATTATAATTAAGTTGTACAAAATAATTTTAAAAGGAAATCTTGAGGAGGAAACAAATGAAGAAAAAAGTTTTAGCTCTTTTTCTTGCTTCACTTATGGTAGTGGGAGTATTTACAGGATGTGGAGCTGGGAATGAGAAAAAAGAAAACAACACAAAAACAGAAGAGACGGCAAAGAAATCTGAAGGGAGTACATTAAGAATTGCAATGGGTTATAAACCGAATTCACTTCAGCCAAGTGCGCAGAGTAGTGATGACCTTGTGAGTGCAATTCGACCAATTTATGAGCCTTTGTTTGCAGAAACAAAGGAGGGATTAGAGTATTATTTGTCTGATAACCTTGAGATTTCTGAGGATGGGTTAACATATACACTTCATATCAATGAAAATGCTACATGGAGCGATGGAAAGCCGGTAACGGTTCAGGATGTAATGTTTACGATTAATTATGGAGTTGAGACATATGGAGGGCCAACCTCTTTTACCCAGATTAATGGGAAAGAAGTCCTTTTTAATGAAAAAGATGATAAAACATTAGAAATTGTACTTCCAATGGTATATGACAATTATACAAGAACTTTGGCACAGTTTTATCCAATGCCGGCACATGCATTTGATAATGACCCGACAAAAGTTGATGATAGTAATTATTTTAAAACTACAGAGATGGCTACGTCTGGTGCGTATGTTGTAAGTGAAATTAATGAGGATAGTTTTGTATTTAAGGCAAGAGATGATTATTATAGAGGAACTCCTACCGTTAAGACAGTCATAATGAAAACAATCGGAAGTGGAAGTACAAAACAGATTGAATTTGAGAATGGTCAAATTGATTATATGCGTGTGACTTCAGCAGAGGAGTTGAAAAAATATCAAGAAGCAGATGACAAATACAATATGTATAGTGTTTCTGAAGCGCGTTTAAATTATATTCAGCTGAATCCAAATGGGTCAACTATGTCAACGTTATCGGATGATGCAAGGAAAGCAATTTTTCTTGCTCTCAATAAAGATGATATTATTCAATTTGCATGGGGAACAGATGAGCTTGCTAAGCCAGCAAACAGTCTTCTGACTCCGGATCAATCTCTTTATAATAAAGAGTGTAAAGGATATGAATATAATTTAGAAGAGGCAAAAGCACTTGCTGAATCATCAGGTCTTGCTGGAAAGACATTGACTTATATTTATAATGCGGATAGAGCAAATATGGAAGCGGTTGCAACCGTTGTGCAGCAGCAGTTAGCAGCAATCGGAGTAAATGTTGTTATTGAAAGTTGTGATACATCAACATTTTTCCCGAGATTTTTCGCGAAAGAGGATAGTGAATACGCAAATACATGGGATCTTGGAACAAACGGATGGGATTCGCAGAGAGGAACAAACTGTGGACAGACAATTAGTTATCTTACAAACCGTCTTTCAGATTGTGGCTATAGTGAGGAAGTTTCTGGGCTTGCTACAAAGGCATTGAGTACTGTAGATACAGATGAAAAGCAGGATCTTTGGAATGAAATTCAAGATAAAGCACTTGCAGAATGCTGGGAATATCCATTGACTTATACAAATTATGTTATGGTTTCACAGAAGAATGTTACGGGACTAGATGGATCTTCTGTAATTCCAGAATTTATTGATTATTTGTCAATTGAAGTGAAGGAATAATCAGTAATACAAAATTTAAAATGAGTAAAGGAATGTGACTTTGTTGAAAAACGAGTCACATTCTTTCTCATTAGATTTTTATGGAGAAAAAATTATATGGGAAAATATTGCTTTAAAAAATTAGTTCGAATGATTATAGTTATGTTCCTTATTTCATTTTTTTCATTTGCAGTAATATATTTTGCTCCAGGTGATATTTCAGATATGTATGTGACGGCAGATATGACAGAGGAACAAAGAGAAAATCTAATAGCAGAATTAGGACTAGATAAAAGTATGGTGGAACAATATGGAGCATGGGCAATGAAAATGTTACGTGGTGATATGGGAGTTTCTCTGTCAAATAAATCTGCTGTGTGGCCACAGTTTCAAGAAAGACTTCCGGCAACTGTACTATTGATGGGGAGTTCGATTATTTTATCGCTAGTGCTCTCGATTCCACTTGGATTATGGTCTGGTTATAAGAAAAATACTTGGGTAGATAATTTAATTAGTTCAATTTCATATATAGGTATGTCTTTGCCATCGTTTTGGTTTGGTATGCTATTGATTATTTTCTTTTCTGCTATTTTACATTTGCTTCCTTCGTCTGGTATGCATACGGTAGGAAATGAATCTGTATTTGACACATTTAAACATATGATTTTACCTTGTATTACATTAAGTATTGGTCATGTGGCAGTATATATTCGTTACATAAGGGCTAATACAATTGGACAGTTGAGTGAAGAGTATGTATTAACAGCAGAAGCAAAAGGAAATTCTCAGAGAAAAACATTATTTGGACATGTTTTCAAAAATACATTATTGCCTATTATTACATTGCTTGGTATGAATCTCGCATCTTTAGTATGTGGTTCCTTTATTGTAGAATCAGTATTTGGATGGCCAGGTATTGGAACACTTGCGATGACGGCAATCGGAGCAAGGGATTATCCAATTATTATGACATATGTCATGCTTTCAGGTTTCTTGCTCGTGATGGGAAATTTTCTCGCAGACTTATTGTATGCTTTTGTAGATCCGAGAATTAAGCGGGGAGGTACAAGAAATGGAAGATAGAAAAGAAATTGATGAGAAGTTATTTCGGCAATTGGAGAGAAAAAATTCTCAGCAATATACAGCAAAATATCAAAACGTATGGGTCAGCATTTTGAAAGAATTAAAAGCAAATAAGATTGCAATAATCTGTTTGGTTTTGTTAATGATTTTGGCTATAGCGGTATTATTGGCTCCATTAAGTCCGTATGATCCGTATGCATTGGACGCAACACAACGACTTCAAGGAATCTCGAAGGCCCATTGGTTTGGAACAGATGAATATGGAAGGGACTATTTCACTAGAACGCTGTATGGGGGAAGAGTATCATTGTTAGTAGGATTTATGTCGATGATTATGACGATTGTGATTGGAACGTTGATAGGTGTATTTTCTGGATATGTGGGAGGTAAAATAGATACACTTTTAATGAGTTTTACCGATATTTTCCTTGCATTACCAAGTATGCTTTTAATGGTAATATTGAATACATTTTTGAAACCGGGGCTATCAACATTAATTGTGGTATTGAGTCTATTTTCATGGGCATCCGTAGCAAGAATCACACGAGCAGAAACAATGTCATTGAAAGAGAGAGATTTTGTTGTTGCAGCAAAGAATCTTGGTGCATCTAATTGCCGAATTATTTTTGTACATATTATTCCTAACATTGTAGGTCCGGTAATTGTAGCTGCAAGTTTAAGTGTCGCAAGCGCGATTTTAACAGAATCTTCACTCAGCTTTCTTGGGCTAGGTGTGCAGATTCCGATGGCATCGTGGGGAAGTATGCTTCAGGCAGCGCAGACTTATATTTTAGATTATCCTTTGTTGGCAATATTTCCAGGGGTCATGATTTTAATTACGGTGCTTAGTTTTAATTTACTTGGTGATGTGTTGAGAAATGCACTGGAACCTAAGATTGTGGATTGATTTATTTCGTGAATCCAAAAGAAAGGAAAAAAGAGAATGAGTGATTTGTTAGAGATGAGGAAGGTTTCAGTAACTTATGATACATACAGTGGTATGGTTCAATCGGTGAGAAACATTTCGTTTTGTGTAAAAAAAGGAGAGACGGTTGCGCTAGTTGGAGAATCAGGTTGTGGAAAATCAGTGACAGCTAAGAGTATTATGGGATTAATTAAAAAGCCGGGTAAAATTTCAAAAGATAGTGAAATTATATTTTCGGGAACTAACATTCAAAAGTTTTCAAAAGATCAATGGAGAAAGTTTCGTGGAAAAGAATGCTCTATGATTTTTCAGGATGCTCTTGTGTCTTTGAATCCGACAATGAAGATTGGAAGACAGATTATAGAAAACTTAGACAATCATGCAAAAGAGCTATCAAAAGAAGAGAAGGAACAAAAAGCAATAGAGATGCTAACGCTTACAGGAATTCCAGATGCAAAACAATGCCTGATGAAATATCCACATGAGCTTTCAGGAGGTATGAGACAGCGGATTATGATTGCTATTGCATTAATTACTCATCCTAAATTGTTGATTGCAGATGAACCTACAACTTCCTTAGATGTAACGATTCAAGCACAGATTCTGAAACAGATGAAAAGTTTGCAAAAACAATTAAATATGGCAATTTTGCTTATTACACATGATCTTGGGATTGTCGCAGATATTGCAGATAAGGTAATTGTGATGTATGCAGGGAGAATTGTAGAGGAAGGGGAATGCCGTGAGATTTTTTATCGTCCGGCACATCCATATACAAAAGCTCTTTTAGAATCTGCACCTAGATTAGATCAAAATGGAAAACAAATGCTTCGAGCGATTGAGGGAAGTATTCCGGATATGACAAATCCCCCAGAGGGATGCGCGTTTTGTATGCGCTGTCCTTACGCAATGGAGGTGTGTGCAGCTTATATACCTGAAGAGAAAAAAATATCGGAATCGCATCGCGTATCCTGCTGGTTAATGGATAAACGTGCAGAAAGGGAAGGAACTAATAATGAAAGATCGCAAAAAAATCTTTGAAATAAGACACTTGAAAAAATATTATTCAGTGTCACAGAAGCAGTGGTTAAAAGCAGTAGATGATGTTTCTTTTGATATTTATGAAGGAGAAACACTTGGGATTGTCGGTGAATCAGGATGCGGAAAAACGACTTGTGGAAAAACTTGTCTTGGAATGATTGAAAAGAGTGGAGGAGAAGTTTTGTTCATGGGACAGGATGTTCATTCTATGAAAAGAAGAGAGCATTTTGAATTTACAAAAAAAGTTCAGATGATTTTTCAGGATCCTTATGCATCACTAGATCCCCACCAGAAAGTATATAATATTATTGCAGAGGGGATTCGTATTCATAAAATGGCCAAAGGGAAAAAAGAAGAAGAAAAAATGGTTTCAGAACTTTTGGAAATGGTCGGCTTGAATGCAGAACATGCATCTAGAAATGTCCATGAATTTTCAGGGGGACAAAGACAGAGAATAGGAATAGCAAGAGCGCTTTCAGTAAATCCAGAATTTCTTTTTTGTGATGAACCAATTTCGGCATTGGATGTATCTATTCAAGCTCAAATCATAAACTTACTTATGAAACTTCAAAAAGAGAGAAAGCTTACAATGCTTTTTATTGCACATGATCTTTCAGTTGTTAAACATATTTCGGATCGAGTTGGTGTTATGTATTTAGGGAGGATGGTAGAACTGACAATGGCAGATCAATTGTATATAAATCCTAAACATCCCTATACACAGGCTTTGCTATCAGCTATTCCAATTGCGGATCCAGATGAATGTAAAAGAAAAGAAAGAATTATGCTAGATGGAGACGTCCCGAGTCCTATAAATCTTCCATTGGGATGTCGTTTTGCAAGTCGATGCAGTAAATGTATGGAGATATGTAAAAGTATAGAACCCAATATGATAGAAGTTGAACAGGGACATTTTGTTGCTTGTCATTTATATAAATAAAAATAAGGAGAATGGAGAGGAATAATATGAAGTATGATTTTGTATCTATTATTGATCGTCAGGGCAAAGATGCTATGGCTGTGGATGTAGTAGGAAAATTTTCCGGTTTTGAATTGCCACAAGAAGGATTTGATTTTATTCCGATGTGGGTTGCAGATATGAATTTTGCAACAGTACCTACAGTTCAGAAAAAGATTTTAGAAAGAACTGAACATCCAACTTTTGGATATTTTATTACAAGAGATGAATATTATGAAGCGATTATAAACTGGCAAGAAAAAAGAAACAATGTTGCTAGGCTTACAAGAGAATGCATTGGTTATGAGAATGGTGTATTGGGGGGAGTTGTATCGGCTTTAAATGCTTTTGCAACTCCGGGAGATAGTATACTTGTTCATAGTCCTACTTATGTGGGGTTTACAGGAAGTATTACAAATGCAGGATATAAAATTGTGTTGAGTTCGCTAAAAAAAGATGAAGAAGGCATTTGGCGTATGGATTATGAAGATATGGATAGAAAGATAAAAAAGAACCGAATTCACGTTGCTGTATTTTGTAATCCGCATAATCCTACAGGAAGAGTATGGGAACGAGAAGAACTTAGAAAAGCTCTTGAAGTATATCGTAAAAATGATTGTATTGTTATCTGCGATGAAATTTGGTCTGATATTATTTTAAATGAAAATCAGCATATTCCTATGCAATCTTTAGATGAAGATGCAAGAAACAGAGTGATTGCTCTTTATGCGCCAAGTAAAACTTTTAATTTAGCAGGATTGATTGGAAGTTATCACATAATTTATAATCCATATTTGAGAGATCGTGTGAGAGCGTGTAGTAGTAAATCTCATTACAACTCTATGAATGTACTTTCAATGTATGCATTGATTGGAGCATATAGTAAAGATGGTATGGAATGGGTAGATGAATTGAGAAAAGTACTTTCCCAAAATATTAATTACGCATACGATTTTATTAATAAATATTTTGAAGGAGTGGAACTGAGTAAACCGCAGGGAACTTATATGTTATTTCTAGATTGCAGAAAATGGTGTGAAAAGCATCATATAAGTTTAGAAGAGATTTTGAAGAAAGGACATCGTGTTGGAGTGGGTTGGCAAGATGGAAGACCGTTTCATGGGGAATATGCAATTCGCATGAATCTTGCACTTCCCTTTACAAAAGTTCAAGAAGCACTTAAAAGGCTTGCAGAATATGTTTTTTGCTCAAAATAGCATTATTAGTTGGAAATAAATCATTCGATTTTTGCCTATCAATTAGAATACATCGAAAAATAGGAATAGTAGTAAAGATCACCTATTATGAGAGTAATATCGTCAACTTAAAACATATTCAAAATAGATAAAAGCACTTGACAAGATGTAAAATATGTTGCCTCGCATTGATTTGATATGCTCAATGCGAGGTGTTTTTATGAATACAAAAATTATGGTATATTTCTTTTTGAAAAATAATAAAAGAAAGAGCAGGATATACAGCTTGGTATATCCTGCTCAGAATGGGCATTGTATTCAATATATTAATTAATGATATTGATGTTATTTGCCCAAGTAAGTCCATATTTTTTTCGTGCGTTACACTTCGAACTTACCTCCCGAACGTTACCTCGGTAGTTAACTCAGCCCAGGCACCCTTACGGCACCCGGAGGTCTCTGCTTAGTGCTGCTTCGTTCCCGACCTGACACGGTTCACAGAGTTCCGTCGCGTAAGACCCAAGCCTCAACGCCACTTTCCGAGGGCAGCTTCACAAGCATAAGCCCTCCGTGTAACATCACCCCCACTATAGCGGATTGTGGGTACAAGGTACCGCTAACACCCCGGCTGCACGAGTCTATATTTTACCTTGTTTATGTAAAAATGTCAACTGGGAATTGCGAAAAAGTACAATATATAGTAAAATAAAACAATATTTCAGGCGCAGATTTGCCGCAAGGTACAGTTGGCGCAGAAAAGAGGCGTATATGAACATTTTATTAACAGCGATCAATGCGAAATACATCCATTCCAATCTGGCCGTGTACAGTCTTCGGGCGTATGTGCCGGAATATCGGGAAGAGATACAAATTGCGGAGTATACGATCAACCAGCAGGTAGATAATATTTTGATGGATCTGTACCGGAAGAAACCGGATATTCTTTGCTTTTCCTGTTATATCTGGAATCTGGATTATGTAGAGCAGCTTGTGAGGGAGGCAGGAAAGATTCTTCCAGGAGTGCCAATCTGGATCGGAGGCCCCGAAGTATCTTATGACAGTCCGGCAGTTCTTCAGAGACTTCCGGAAGTATTCGGAGTGATGAAGGGAGAAGGGGAAGAGACGTTCCGGGAGTTGGTACATTACTATATGGAAGGTGGAAGTCTGGAGAAGATTGACGGGATCACTTACCGGGGAGAAAAAGGGCAGATTCTGGACAATCCATGGCGCCCGGTAATGGATCTGAGCAAAGTCCCATTTGTCTACCATGACATGAAAGATTTTCAGAATAAGATTGTTTACTATGAGACAAGCAGAGGATGTCCGTTTTCCTGTAGTTACTGCCTTTCTTCAGTAGACAAGTGCCTGCGTTTCCGTGATTTAGAGCTCGTGAAGAAGGAATTACAGTTTTTCCTTGATGAAAAAGTGCCGCAGGTGAAATTTGTAGACCGGACGTTTAACTGTAAGCACGGACATGCGATGGAGATTTGGAGATATTTGATTGAGCATGACAATGGGATTACGAATTTTCATTTTGAAGTGTCGGCTGATCTCCTGAATGAGGAGGAACTTTCTTTGATCAGTCAGATGCGACCGGGACTGATCCAGCTGGAGATCGGCGTACAGTCTACCAATGCGAGGACGATCCGGGAGATCCGCCGGACGATGAAGTTTGAAGAGGTGGCACGCATCGTCAGACAGATCAATGCTTACGGAAATGTCCATCAGCATTTGGATCTGATCGCGGGGCTTCCGTATGAAGATTACGAGAGCTTCCGAAGATCTTTCAACGATGTCTATGCGCTTGCACCGGAACAGCTGCAGCTAGGTTTTCTGAAAGTGCTGAAAGGCTCCTATATGGAGGAACAGAAGGAACAGTATGGGCTTGTGTATAAGAGCAGACCACCGTATGAAGTGCTTTACACAAAGTGGCTTCCTTACAGCGATGTGCTTCGCCTAAAGAGGGTGGAAGAGATGGTAGAAGTTTACTATAACAGCAGACAGTTTTCGTACACACTTGGGGCGCTTGAAAAGGCATTTCCGGATTCCTTTTCTATGTATGAGCAGTTGGGCGCATATTATGATGAAGAGGGACAGACCTTTTTAAGTCACGCGAGGGTGACACGGTATGAGATTCTGTATGCATTTGCGAAGAAGATAGATCCGGAGAGGGAAGAATTGTATCGGGAACTGCTTATTTTTGATTTTTATCTCAGGGAAAATGCAAAAAGCCGACCGGCATTTGCGGGAGAAGAGACGGTGAAAAAAGAAGAGCAGCAGCAATTTTATGATGAAGAAGCAAAAGCACATAAGTATCTTGCAGGATATGAAAAATGGGACAAACGACAGTTGCGGAAGATGACACATATCGAACGGTTTGGCTATCGAGTGACCGAAGATGCTGCCAGAGGAGAGACGGTACTTTTATTTGATTATCAGAATCGGAATCCACTGAACTATGAGGCGCGTGTGGTAGAAGTTTGTGAGATGGAAGAAGAAACAGTATTTTAGAAAAAGATTCGGGAAAATCCGCTTTTGGTTTCTTGCAAAAGAGGAAGAAACGGTATAGAATGAAGAAATATCTTCCGGTAGGAAGGGAAGAAATGTGCAATAGTAGTTGGTGGAAGAAAGGAAGAAGAACAATGAATTTTTATAATAAGAAATTTCGAAAGATTGCATCGGTGATCATTATCGTAATTATTGTAGCAATGATTCTGACCGGAGTTGTGCCATATTTGTTCTAATCATATAGGAGCAGAGAACAGATGATGGGCAGAACAAAAGAAAGGACTGGGAAAGCATGAAAATAGGGAATGTGTCAGGAACTGTGCTGAAGCGTTCTATTTTAAAACAATTACATACTGTCAGAGATGAGTCGATGTTTGAACCGACTTCTGAGGAAATGTGTGCGGGGATTCGCGTAAAAGAGTCGGCTCCGGTGATTTTTTCCGGGACTTCGGTGTATGGAAGTGCGAAAAGTATCGGCATATTTGCGATGGCGCGAGCGGTAAATGATATTGCTGCCCGAGGTGCAGATCCAATCGGTGTGGATGTGCAGATCCAGCTTCCGCCTTATGCATACGAATCCAGATTGAAGGCGATGGTAGAATGGATGGAGCAGGCGGCAGAGAGGCAGAACCTTCAGATCCTCTGTGCCAAGGCGGAAGTAAGTCCCGCCATCTGCGAGGCGATTGTGCATGTCAATGCAGTTGGAACGGCGGAAGAAGAGATTCCTCAAAAGATGGTAGCAGAAGCAGGGCAGGATATTGTGCTTGCAGGATGGATCGGGCTTGAGGGAATGCTGCGGGTTGCAGGCAGGAAAGAAGAAGAGCTGGCGAAGAGATTTGTTCCGGCATTTTTAAATCGAATCAAAGGGATGGAGCAGGAATTGTTTGCGCTGGAACAGATCTGGACTGCCAGAGAGCATGGCGCTTCGGCAATCTATCAGATCGGTCCGGGAGGAATTCTGGCGACACTGTGGGAAGCAGCCGAGGCAGCTGATGTAGGGCTGGAAGCAGATATGAAGAAGATGTCTATTCAGCAGGAAACAGTAGAAATCTGCGAATATTTCCGCTTGAATCCGTATCAGATGACGTCAGTGGGAAGTCTTCTGATCTTTACACAGAATGGAGAGGCGCTTGTGCAGAAACTTCAGGAGGCAGGAAAGCAGGCAGCGGTCATCGGACATACGACGAACAGGAAGGAGCGCGTGTTGTCTGGGGGAAGCGAGCGGCGTTTTCTGGACAGACCTCAGCCGGATGAGCTTGCAAGGATCTATGAGTCATTTATCGAACAGGACAGGAAAGAAGGGAAAGTATAATGAGAAGAGAGATTTTAAAATATCTTGAAAGGAACAGCAAAATAAATCTGCAGGAGTTAGCAGTACTGCTCGGCTCAGATGAGGTGATGATTGCAAATGAGATCGCGCAGATGGAGAAAGAGAAGATCATCTGTGGCTACCATACGCTGATCGACTGGGAGAAGACCGGTGAGGAGCAGGTGGTTGCTTTGATCGAGGTAAAAGTGACACCACAGAGAAATCAGGGATTTGACAGGATTGCAGAGAGAATTTACAACTATCCGGAAGTCAATGCAGTGTATCTGATCTCGGGGGGATATGATTTTCTGATCACATTGAAGGCAAGGACTTTAAAAGAAGTGTCTGAATTTGTATCAGGAAAACTGGCGCCGCTGGATGCCGTGCTGAGCACAGCGACCCATTTCGTATTGAAGAAGTACAAAGATCATGGAGCAGTACTTGTGGCAAAGACAGAATCAGAAAGGATGTTGGTGACACCGTAATGAGGAATCCGTTAGCAAAAAAAGTAGTAGAAATAGAGCCTTCGGGAATCCGTAAGTTTTTTGATGTCGTCAATGAGATGAAAGATGCCATTTCTCTTGGAGTTGGGGAGCCAGATTTTGACACGCCTTGGCGGATCCGGGAGGAAGGAATTTATTCTCTGGAAAAGGGAAGGACATTTTATACATCAAACTCTGGGCTGAAGGAATTAAAAGAAGAAATCTGTAATTATATTCAGAGAAAAATATCTGTCGTATACGATCCAAAGTCAGAGGTAGTCGTGACAGTCGGCGGGAGCGAGGGAATTGATATCGCAATGCGTGCAATGCTCGATCCGGGCGATGAAGTGCTGATCCCACAGCCGAGTTATGTATCGTATCTTCCGTGTGCGGTACTTGCAGGCGGTGTGCCGGTTGTGATCCCTCTTCAAAATAAAAATGAGTTTAAGCTGACAAGAGAGGAGTTGGAGGCGGCAATAACACCTCGCACAAAGATTCTTGTCCTGCCATTTCCAAATAATCCAACGGGGTCGATCATGACAAGGGAGGATCTGGAACCGATCGCAGAAGTGGTAAAAGAGCATGATCTGTTTGTGATTTCGGATGAAATTTACTCAGAATTGAGCTATCAGGGAGAGCATGTATCGATCGCAGAGTTTCCGGGTCTCCGGGAGCGGACGATCATGATCAATGGATTTTCCAAAGGGTTTGCGATGACCGGATGGAGGCTTGGGTATGCGTGTGGTCCGGCGGAGATTATTGAGCAGATGATTAAGATCCATCAGTTTGCGATTATGTGTGCGCCGACAAATAGCCAGTATGCAGCGATCGAAGGACTTAGAAACTGTCAGCCGGAAGTTGATGAGATGCGGGAAGCTTACAATCAGAGAAGAAGATTTCTCATGCATGAGTTCAGAAGGATCGGGCTGAAATGTTTTGAGCCGTACGGAGCATTTTATGTGTTCCCGGATGTTTCCGAGTTTGGAATGACATCAGAAGAATTTGCCACGAGGTTTCTCGAGGAAGAGCGGGTGGCAGTTGTGCCGGGGACTGCCTTCGGGGCAAGTGGAGAAGGATTTATCCGTATTTCTTACGCGTATTCTCTGGAAGATCTGAAGGTGGCGCTTGGAAGGCTGGAAAGATTTATTGAACGTCTGAGGGAGCAAAAGAGATAAAGGAGGCAGAAGAAATGTTAAATATCGTGTTATTTGAGCCGGAGATCCCGGCGAATACAGGAAACATCGGGAGGACGTGTGTGGCAACAAACACACGACTGCATCTGATCGAACCGCTTGGATTCCGACTAAATGAAAAAGCAATCAAACGGGCCGGTATGGATTACTGGGACCAGCTGGATGTGACAACCTATATTGACTACAATGATTTTCTGGAGAAAAATCCGGGGGCAAAGATCTATATGGCGACGACAAAGGCTCCAAATGTCTATACGGATGTAAAGTATGAGCCGGATTGTTATATCATGTTCGGGAAGGAGAGCGCAGGGATCCCGGAGGAGATTTTAGTCCACCATAAAGAAGACAGTATCCGTATTCCGATGGTAGGGGATATCCGCTCACTGAACCTTGGAAATTCTGTGGCGATCGTACTTTATGAGGCACTTCGTCAGAATCAGTTCGCAGGAATGAATTTAGAGGGGCATTTACACCGGTTAGAATGGGATATATAATCATAGGAAGATTCACTAAAATTATAGACAGAATTAATAAAGAAACTGTAAAAAACCTAGACAAGAACCCTAAAAATGTTATAATAAAAAGGACAGGAAAATATGAATTGAAAGTAGGGATCGAGTTATGAAGTATAAAAGAAGTGTGTATCGTACATTTGCACTTATTACACAGCTTGGATTAAGTATGATCACCCCTATTTTTTTGTGCGTTTTTCTTGCGGTGTTTTTGGAAAAAAAGTTCTCCATTTCACTGTTTATCCCATTGGTGATCATGGGTGTGCTGGCCGGAGGACGCAACACATATTACTTGGCAAAACATGCAAATGAAGATCCAGAAGAGAAAGAGGAACATAAAGATGAATAGTGCAGACAATACAGTGAAGGAACTGGCGGCTGGCATAATTGTATATGGAATTCTGGCACAGATCATCTGTCTGGTCGTGACGGATAATACGTTGTCTGTTGCGGTTGGTCTCTGGATCGGAATTGCAACGGCACTCGGTATGATGATACATATGAAGCGGTCGATCGAGGATGCTCTTGACTTTGGGGAAGAGGGTGCACCGAAGCATATGCGTAAGACATATGTAATCCGTCTTTTTGTTGTTGCAGTCGTATTTGGAGTGACAGCTTACTTTCAGGTAGGCAATATCATTGCGGCGCTGATCGGCGTTATGAGTCTGAAGATCTCGGCGTATCTCCAGCCGTGGACGCACAGAGTATTTGTAAGACTCCAAAAATCTAAGTAAAGGAGGGTGATCATGTGGGAACTGGCTTAGGAATTTTAGCTGCAGACGGACCTGATTTTATGATACACGGGCTTGTCAAATTTCACTTGTTTGGGCAGGAACTGTGGCTGACAACGACACATGTCAGTGTACTGGTTGTGTGCGTACTTCTTATCATTTTTGCACTCATTGTCCGCAGTAAGCTCCGGGATACCGAAGGGGAACCTGGAACATTGCAGAACATTGCAGAGATGGTTGTGGAAGCGCTGGACGGCATGGTAAAAGGCAGCATGGGGAAAAATGGAATCCCTTACCGGAATTATATCGGAACGCTGTTTTTATTCTTGATCGTCAGCAACCTGTCAGGGCTTCTTGGACTTCGTCCACCGACAGCGGATTACGGTGTAACACTTCCACTTGGTGTGATAACGTTTATACTGATCCAGTATAATAACATTCGTTACAACAAGGTCGGAGCATTCACCGGATTGTTTAAACCGCTGCCAATTTTATTCCCGATCAACTTGATCGGTGAGATCGCGGTACCGTTCTCGCTTTCATTGCGTCTGTTCGGAAACGTTGTATCCGGAACAGTTATCATGGGTCTTTTATATGGCCTGTTATCGAAGTTCGCAATCGGATGGCCAGGTATCTTGCACATATACTTTGACATCTTCTCAGGATGTATTCAAACATATGTGTTCTGTATGCTGTCAATGGTATTTATCAATGATAAATTACCGGAAGCAGAATAATCAGCCTCTTAGCAGGCAGGGAAATTTTACGAAAATGAATTGTAAAACAGGAGGAATTTATTATGAGTCAAATTACAAACGAAGCATTAATCTTAGCGTGTTCAGCAATCGGTGCAGGTCTTGCGATGATCGCAGGTATCGGACCTGGTATTGGACAGGGTGTTGCAGCAGGTCATGGTGCATCTGCAGTTGGTAGAAACCCGGGAGCAAAATCAGACATCACATCCACAATGCTTTTAGGACAGGCCGTAGCAGAGACAACAGGTCTTTATGGTCTTGTTATCGCGCTGATCTTATTATTCGCTAACCCATTATTAGGTCAGTTATAAAAAAGAGATTCCGTACAGAAGCAGATTGAAAAACGGAAGAGATGAAAATAATAGAAGGAAGGAGGCTGAACCTTGGAACGTTTATTTAACCTGGATGCACAACTGCTGTTCGATGCGTGTACACTTGCAATTGCGATGTTCGTACTTTTCACACTGTTGTCCTACCTGTTATTTGAACCGGTCAGAAAGATGCTTGACGAGCGTAAGAGACGGGTAAAGGAAGAACAGGATACTGCAAAGAAAGAGAGAGCAGATGCTGTCGTATTCAAAGAAGAATATGAGACAAAGTTAAAAGAAGTGGACAAAGAAGCGCAGGTCATCCTGAGCGAAGCCCGCAAGAAAGCGATGAAGACAGAGTCACAGATTGTTGCAGAAGCGAAAGAAGAGGCAGCCCGTATTATAGCGCGTGCAAACGCAGAGGTTGAATTAGAGAAGAAACGTGCATTGGATGAGATGAAGCAGGAGATGGTAGCAATTGCTTCTCTTATGGCAGGAAAAGTCGTAAAGGCTTCGATCGATACAAATGTACAGGAAAGTCTAATCGATGAAACATTAAAAGAAATGGGTGAACGTACATGGCTAAGTTAGTTTCTAAAACATATGGTGATGCATTGTTTGCCGTTGCTGTTGAGGAGAACAAGATGGATCTGTTCTTCACAGAGGTTCAGGATGTGCTGGAAGTTTTACGCACAAACGAAGAACTGAGCAGATTAATGAATCATCCGAAGATCATCAAAGAAGATAAAGTGAAGATCATCGAAGAAACATTCGGCGGTCATGTATCCCGCGAGATCATTGGACTGATGACATTATTGATCACAAAAGGTCATTACCCGGATACAGTGTCCGTATTTGAATACTTTATCGGACTTGTAAAGGAAGAAAAGAAGATCGGTATCGCAAATGTGACGACAGCTTTTGCGCTGAGCGACAAACAGAAAAGTGATATCGAGAAACGTCTGCTTGAGACAACACAGTATGAGACATTTGAGATGAATTACGATGTTGATGAAAGTCTGATCGGAGGCATGGTGATCCGTATCAAAGACCGTGTTGTGGACAGCAGTATTAAGACGAAGCTCTATGAATTATCAAAACAGTTGAGAAAGATCCAGATTCACTAGAGCACAAAAAATAGAAGGAAGGTGGATTCGCTCCATGAATTTAAAACCAGAAGAAATCAGCTCTGTCATTAAAGAACAGATTAAAAGATATGCATCAGAGTTAGAAGTATCTGATGTTGGAACGGTTATTCAGGTAGCCGATGGTATCGCGCGTATCCACGGACTGGAAAATGCAATGCAGGGAGAATTGTTAGAGTTCCCTGGAGAAGTATATGGTATGGTATTGAACCTTGAAGAAGACAACGTTGGTGCGGTTCTCTTAGGTGATAACAGAAACATCAACGAAGGTGATACTGTAAAGACAACAGGCCGTGTAGTAGAAGTGCCGGTCGGTGATTGCATGTTAGGCCGTGTAGTAAACGCGTTAGGTCAGCCAATCGATGGAAAAGGACCGATTCAGGCAACATCTTTCCGCCAGATCGAAAGAGTTGCTTCCGGAGTTATTTCTCGTAAATCCGTAGATACTCCATTACAGACAGGTATCAAAGCGATCGACTCCATGGTGCCGATCGGAAGAGGACAGCGTGAGTTGATCATCGGTGACAGACAGACCGGTAAGACAGCGATCGCAGTCGACACAATTATCAATCAGAAAGGTCAGGGCGTAAAATGTATCTACGTTGCGATCGGACAGAAAGCATCTACTGTTGCAAATATCGTTCAGACTTTTGAAGAACATGGTGCAATGGATTATACAACAGTCGTTGCATCTACAGCAAGTGAGCTGGCACCTCTTCAGTACATTGCACCATATGCAGGATGTGCGATCGGTGAAGAGTGGATGGAAAATGGAGAGGACGTTCTCGTAGTATACGATGATTTGTCCAAACATGCGACAGCTTACCGTACACTCTCCTTACTGCTCCGTCGTCCACCAGGACGTGAGGCTTATCCGGGAGATGTATTCTATCTGCACTCTAGATTGTTAGAGAGAGCAGCAAGATTATCTGACAAATTAGGCGGAGGTTCTCTGACAGCACTTCCGATCATTGAGACACAGGCAGGTGACGTATCTGCATACATCCCTACAAATGTTATCTCTATCACAGATGGTCAGATCTTCCTCGAGACAGAGATGTTCAATGCTGGTTTCAGACCGGCGATCAACCCGGGTATTTCCGTATCCCGTGTTGGAGGTTCTGCACAGATCAAAGCGATGAAAAAGATCGCAGGACCGATCCGTATCGACCTTGCACAGTACCGTGAGCTTGCTTCTTTCGCACAGTTCGGTTCTGAGCTTGATGCAGATACGACAGAACGTCTTGCACAGGGTGCCCGCATCAAAGAGATGTTAAAGCAGCCACAGTATCAGCCAATGCCGGTAGAATACCAGGTTATCATCATTTATGCGGCAACACAGAAACATCTGCTGGATATTCCGGTAGAAGATGTGCTTCGTTTTGAAAAAGGACTGTTTGAATTTATTCAGACAAAATATCCGGAAATTCCAGAAGCAATCCGTACAGAAAAAGTAATTTCTGACAAGACAGAAGAAGCACTTGTAAAAGCAATCAATGAATTTAAAGCAGAATTTTAGTGCGGTAGCGATTACCATTCAGGTGAGAGGAGAACTATATCATGGCATCAATGAGAGAGATTAAAAGACGTCGAAGCAGTGTGCAGAGTACACAGCAGATTACAAAAGCCATGAAACTTATTTCTACTGTAAAGCTGCAAAAAGCAAGAACCCGCGCGGAAAATTCAAAAGCATATTTCGAATGCATGTATGCGACGGTGACTTCCATGCTTGCAAAAGCAGGAAACATTGAGCATCCATACTTGCAGAAGAGCGACTCTAAGAAAGTCGGAATCGTAGTTGTGACATCAAACAGAGGTCTCGCAGGCGGATACAATTCTAATATCGTGAAACTGATTACTGGAAGTGGAATCGAGAAAGAAAATATCCGTCTGTATACGGTCGGACATAAAGGTGCAGAAGCATTGGAGAGAAAGGGATATGAGATCGTGGAAGATTTCTCTGACGTGATCGAAGAACCTTCTTACAGTGATGCACAGGCGATCAGCAAAAGACTTCTGACTGATTTTGCGGCAGGGGAGATCGGTGAGATCTATGTGGCATACACATTCTTCAAGAATACTGTAAGTCATATTCCGACACTTACAAAATTACTTCCGGTAGACACCGCTGCAATCGCAGAGGAGGAAAAAGAGGGAGAAAGTTCTGTGGATAAACTGACACTGATGAACTTTGAGCCTGAAGAGGAAGTGGCAGTCGGACTGCTTGTTCCAAAATATATGACAAGCATTCTCTACGGAGCCTTTGTAGAGGCCGTTGCAAGTGAAAATGGTGCGCGTATGCAGGCGATGGATTCTGCGACAAACAACGCAGAAGAGATCATCGAAGACCTGGCATTGAAATATAACAGAGCCCGTCAGGGTGCGATCACTCAGGAACTGACTGAGATCATCGCGGGTGCAGAGGCATTGTAGTATTGGAAAACAGATTAGGAGTGAAAAGATGGCAGAGAGAAATATAGGTAAAATCACTCAGATCATCGGCGCGGTATTGGACGTAAAATACGCCGAGGGCCAGCTTCCTGAGATTAACGAAGCGATTGAGATCACAAGATCCAATGGCGAAAAGTTAGTTGTAGAAGTTGCGCAGCATCTGGGAGATGATACAGTAAGATGTATCGCCATGGGTCCGACAGACGGACTTGTGCGCGGAATGGATGCGGTTGCGACAGGTGCGCCGATCACAGTACCGGTTGGAGAACATACATTAGGACGTATCTTCAACGTACTTGGAGAAGCAATCGATGAGAAACCGGCTCCGACAGACGTGGAATATGAACCGATTCATAGAAAAGCGCCTACATTCGAGGAGCAGGCAACCGAAGCAGAAATGCTGGAAACTGGTATCAAAGTAATCGATTTACTTTGTCCATATCAGAAAGGTGGTAAGATCGGACTGTTCGGTGGTGCCGGTGTAGGTAAAACAGTATTGATCCAGGAACTTATCACAAACATTGCAACAGAGCATGGTGGATATTCTGTATTTACAGGTGTAGGAGAGAGAACCCGTGAAGGAAATGACCTCTACTACGAAATGACAGAATCAGGAGTTATCAATAAGACAGCCATGGTATTCGGACAGATGAATGAGCCACCTGGAGCTCGTATGAGAGTTGGTCTGACAGGTCTGACAATGGCAGAGTATTTCCGTGACAAAGGTGGAAAGGACGTACTTCTGTTCATCGATAACATCTTCCGTTTCACACAGGCAGGTTCAGAGGTATCAGCGCTTCTTGGACGTATGCCTTCAGCCGTAGGTTACCAGCCTACACTTCAGACAGAGATGGGAGCTCTTCAGGAACGTATCACATCTACAAAGAACGGTTCTATCACATCCGTTCAGGCTGTATACGTACCTGCCGATGACTTGACTGACCCGGCTCCGGCTACGACATTCGCCCATCTGGATGCGAAAGTCGTACTTTCCCGTGCGATCACAGAGCTTGGTATTTACCCGGCGGTAGATCCACTGGAGTCTTCATCAAGAATGCTTGATCCACATATCGTAGGCGAAGAGCACTATAATGTAGCCCGCGGTGTGCAGGAAATTCTTCAGAAATACAAAGAATTACAGGATATCATCGCAATGCTTGGTATGGATGAGCTTTCCGAAGACGATAAGCTTACTGTATCCCGTGCGAGAAAGATCCAGAGATTCTTATCACAGCCGTTCTTCGTTGCGACACAGTTCACAGGATTTGAAGGACGTTATGTACCGATCAGTGAGACTGTTCAGGGATTCAAGGAGATCCTCGAAGGAAAACACGATGATATTCCGGAAGGTTACTTCCTGAACGCAGGAAATATTGATGACGTACTTGCTCGCGTGAAGTAGGAGGGAGTTCCTATGGCAGAGAGATTTGAATTGAAGATCATCTCTCCGGATGAAGTATTCTACGGAGGCGAGGGGACATTCCTCGAATTTGTATCGGTCGAAGGAGAGATGGGTGTATATCAGAACCATATTCCGCTTACAACGATCTTAGAGCCTTGCGTTATGAAGATCCACAATGAATCGGAAGTGAAGAAAGCAGCAATCCTCGGTGGATTTGTTGAGATTCAGAAGGATAAGATCACGGTACTTGCAGAAGATGCACAGTGGCCGGAGGAGATTGACGTAGAGCGTGCAAAGAAAGCGGAAGAGCGTGCAAAAGAGAGACTTGCAAAGAAGGACGGAATTGATGTACTCCGTGCGGAAGTCGCACTAAAGAAAGCGATTGCAAGGCAGAACGCAGTAAAATAACAAAGAGTGACGAAACAAAATACGTTCTGAATGAGAGTAGATTTCATTCAGAACGTATTTTTTGTATTTTTCACGCTTTGGATATTTTTTCATATAGTAAATTAGATGAAACAGGAAAGAGCAGGTATTTTTATGGATTATCGGTTACCATATTATATGGCATATCCTATGCCGCTTCAGTATGATGACGAAAGAATTGAACGCTACGATTTTGAGTATATGAAAAGTATGTATCCACAGACGGCAAAAAAAGTTCTGCCTTATGTAGAGGATGAGTGCGACCGGATGGAATATGAGGGGAGCATGATGTATGATGAATATCCTGATCAGCTTCAGCTCCGTTTGATGTGCAGGCGGGTATATGACAGAATGATGCGGGAAGAAAAAGAGGAACTGGAGATGGCAGATGAAGAAGATGTGGAACAGCAGTATCTGCAGATGGGGCGTCAGCAAAACGGAAGAAATCGGAAGGATAGAGATCAACATCTAAGGGAAATTATTGAGATTCTGTTATTCCAGGAATTGTTTAAGAGGAGAAGTGATCACAGAAAAAGAGGGAGAAGATACTATTAAAGTGCAGATGAAAATTGTATGCTAAAACATAGAAGAAAAAATTTTTCCTCGGCTGTCTGCGGACGAATGTGCGGCGTGCAAGAAAGATGAGCGGGACATGAGAACAAGTGTGCGCTGGACGGAGAGACAAAAATATGGTAAAATACTATAGAGATGCGGGACAAAACGAGAAAATGAAAATTTTAGAAACCGTTCCGGTATCGTATATTTGGAGAGTTCTTTTGACATGATAAGTATTAAGCAGAAAAAAGAGTGACAAAGAAGAGGCAAATTTCGGGGCTGAAAACAGAAGGACTGATCAGAGAGAATGAAAATTGTTTTACAAATAAGAAATATGTGCTATAATACTCCGTGGACTAAAAAGAAATTACAGGTTATTGTCCCGTAGATAAGAGATAGGGATTCGACAGTTAGGATGGCAGAAGGGACGATAACGATCACTTGAAAATCAGATGAAGTAAAATAAATGGAACAATAGAGGTGCGATATGGAGCAATATATAATCAAGGGCGGCAGTCCGCTCGTAGGTGAAGTGGAGATTGGCGGCGCGAAGAATGCAGCACTTGCAATTCTTGCAGCAGCGATTATGACAGATGAGACTGTGACGATTGACAATTTACCAGATGTAAATGATATTAATGTACTTTTAGAAGCGATGGAGGGCATCGGGGCCCAGATCCAGAGAGTTGACAGACATACAGTGAAGATTAACGGAAGCACAATCGGTGATTTTAGCATAGACTATGACTACATCAAGAAGATCAGGGCTTCCTACTATTTACTTGGGGCTCTGCTCGGGAAGTACAATAAGGCAGAGGTTGCGCTTCCGGGAGGATGTAATATCGGTAGCAGACCGATCGATCAGCATTTGAAAGGATTCCGTGCGCTCGGAGCAGAAGTTGAGATTGAACATGGAAAGATTCTTGCAGAAGCAGAGACACTGAAAGGTACACATCTTTACTTTGACGTAGTATCCGTAGGTGCAACGATCAATGTTATGATGGCAGCGGCGATGGCAGATGGGCTGACTATTCTTGAGAACGTTGCGAAGGAACCACACGTCGTTGACGTGGCGAATTTCCTGAACAGCATGGGAGCCAACATCAAGGGAGCAGGAACTGATGTGATCAAGATCCGCGGTGTGCAGAAGCTTCACAAGACAGAATATTCTATTATTCCGGATCAGATCGAAGCCGGAACATTCATGTTTGCAGCGGCAGCGACAAAGGGAGATATCACAGTATTAAATGTAATTCCAAAGCATCTTGAGGCAACGATTTCTAAATTAGAGGAGATGGGATGCCAGGTAGAAGAATTTGACGATGCAGTCAGAGTTGTGGCAAACAAGCGCTTAAAGAGTACACAGGTAAAGACACTTCCATATCCGGGATTCCCAACCGATATGCAGCCACAGATTGGAGTGACGTTAGCTCTGTCAAAAGGGACAAGTATCATTACAGAGAGTATTTTTGAAAATCGCTTTAAATATCTGGATGAACTTGCAAGAATGGGAGCCATCATCAAAGTAGAAGGAAATTCTGCAACGATCGAAGGGGTAGAAAAGTTCTCAGGTGCTCGTGTCAGTGCGCCGGATTTAAGAGCAGGAGCGGCACTTGTGATTGCAGGACTTGCGACGGATGGAATCACGATCGTAGATGATATTGTCTACATCCAGAGAGGATATGAACAGTTTGAGAAGAAACTGCAGGGGCTTGGTGCGATGATCGAGAAAGTTGCAAGCGAAAAAGAGATTCAGAAGTTTAAACTGAAAGTAGGATAAGGACTAGTTCAAATAAAAATAAATACAGATCATGCAGCAGTGAAAAGCAGCCTGCCAGAGCAGATCGGTCGAGGAGACCGGGTGTTTTGGCAGGCTGTTTATTTTGGTTCTTTGTAAAGTGAAATTTATAGATAATATGAATGAGTATTATAGAAATAAACAATTTTTCATCCTTAAGGTTCCATGTTATAGTGAAGGTTAAAGAAAATCGGAGAAACTTTTCTTTGCAGTATAGAAAATATGGAAAGAAAGAGGATACGAGGGATGAAAAACAAGAAGAAACTACTTTTAGTCAGCCATTGCATTCTAAATGTACGTTCTAAGATTCAGTATGCGGTGGAGTTTGAAACGGAGGAGGAGAGAAACAGGAAAGCATTTTTGAAAAAAGTGATTGAGGAGGATATTCAGCTGATACAATTACCGTGCCCGGAATTTTTGATGTACGGTGGAAGACGGTGGGGACATTCCTCAGAACAGTTTGATAATCCTTTTTTCAGAAGACAGGCGAGAAAGATGCTAGAGGATATTGTGCTTCAAGTGAAGGAGTATCAAAACTGTGCAGAGCGGGTGGAAGTGCTTGGAGTAGTAGGAATCAACGGCAGTCCGAGTTGTGGGATCGAATACACCTTCTCTGCAGATTGGGGAGGAGAGTTATCTTCACAACCGAATCTGGAAGCATATCTGAAAAAAGGAGAGCGGAAAGAAGCGATGGGAATCTTTATGCAGGTGCTGAAAGAGATGCTGGAAGAAGAAGGAATCATTCTTCGGATGGTTTCGCTGACTGAGAGGACACTGGAGGAACTGGAAGATGAGAATTAGACTGGAGAATCTTACTAAACGGTATCAGGAAGTGACTGCAGTAGATCACTTGAATTTGGAAATCGAGGATGGAGATCTTGTCTGTCTGCTTGGACCGAGTGGATGTGGGAAAAGCACGACTTTATCGATCATCGCCGGGCTGGAGCAGGCAACAGAAGGAAGTATTTATTTTGATGAGGAAAATGTAGGAGGACTGGAGGCAGAAGACCGGGACATTGGAATGGTGTTTCAGGATTATGCGCTCTATCCTCATATGACTGTGCAGGAAAATATTGCATTTCCTCTGAAAATGCAAGGATGGAAGAAAAAAGACCGGATAGAAAAAGTAAAAGAAGCGGCTAAAATGCTTCAGATTGAAGAATACTTGAAGAGAAAGCCGGGGAAGTTATCGGGTGGACAGCAGCAGAGAGTCGCGATTGCGCGTGCCATCGTAAAGAATCCGAAGATCTTACTTTTAGATGAGCCACTGTCAAATCTGGATGCAAGACTTCGCATTGAACTGCGCGATGAGATCCGGCGTGTGCAGAAACAACTGGGGATCACGACTATTTTTGTGACACATGATCAGGAAGAGGCGCTTAGTATCTCGGATAAGATTCTTTTGATGGAGAAAGGAAAGATCAGTCAGTATTCTTCTCCAAAAGAGATGTATATGGAGCCGCAAAATGTGTTTGCGGCGAAATTTCTTGGAAATCCACCAATGAACTTTGTTCCGGGAGAAAAAGTAGAGGATGGAATCTGTCTGCTGTTAGGTGATGAGAATGTGATCGTGAAAAGAGGAACAGTACACGAGGCAGGAGAACTGAAAGGAAATGTTTGCGTTGGCATCCGTCCGGAGGCATTAGAGTTGTGCAGTACAGAGGAAGAAGAAGCGATTTCGGGAGTGATCACCGGAATACAGACACTTGGAAAAGATATGTACATTCATTTCCGAGCAGGTGAACAGGTGCTGACGGCCTGCGTCGGATGGGAAAAGACATTTTCAGAAGGGGAACGTGTGTCATTTCGTGTCAAGCGACTTCATTTGTTCCCAGGGGAGGGTGACAGATAATGAAGAGAAGATGGAAAATCAGAAATCCACAGTTTCGGGCATTTCTGTATTTGCTGCCTGCACTTTCTGTCATAGCAGTCTTTCAATTTTATCCAGTGCTGAAGTCTTTTTTTATGGGATTTTATACGAAATTTGATTATCTGACAGATACGGTGGAAGCAGTCGGTCTCGACAATTTTCTCTACGTATTGAAAGATCCGGAGTTTGTTCTTGCTATGAAAAATACGGCAGTATTTGCGGTGATCTCGGTACCGCTTGGAATCATTACGGCATTGGTATTTGCTCTGATTTTAAATTCCAATATCCGGTTTCAGAAATTTTTCAGAAGTGCATATTTTCTTCCATTTGTTACATCGACGACCGCAGTGGCTGTTGTGTGGCGGTGGATGCTCAACAAAGACTATGGAATGGTCAATGCACTTCTTTCAGTGCTTGGGATGCCAAAAGTAGCGTGGCTTACAGATGCGCAGATGACCATCCCGATCTTGATTGTATTAAGTGTGTGGAAAGGGCTTGGCTATAAAATTATTATTTTGCTGGCTGCACTTCAAGGGGTAGATGAAAGATATGTGAAGGCAGGACGGATGGATGGCGCAGGGTCATTTAGAAGGATCTGCCATATTATTCTTCCAATTTTAAGACCGACGATTTTATTCTTATCTGTGACATCACTGATCGGAGCTTTTAAGATCTTTGATGAAGTTTATATTATGTACGGGCAGAAACCGGGGCCGCTTCAGAGCGGGCTTACGATTGTCTATTATATTTTTGATAAGTTTTACAGACACTGGGAGTTTACTACCGCATCGGCGGCAGCATTTCTTCTGTTTCTTGTGATTCTATTTTTTACGTTGCTCCAGTTTCTGTTTTCGTCAGAAAGGAGGAAGTCATGAGAAAAGGGAAAAAGATGGTGACAGTTCTGTCCTATGTCATTCTGGCTGCGGGACTTTTGTGGGTCAGCCTTCCGTTTGTCTGGATGGTTCTGACAGCATTTAAGCCGGCAAAGGAAGTATTATCGATGCCGCCAAAATGGATCCCATCTGTCTGGCAGTGGGAAAATTTCAAGATGGCATTGCAGCAAGTACCGTATGCTAGATATTTTTTCAACAGTGTGTTTACAGCAGTGATGGTGACGGTGGGGGAAGTATTTACAACAGTACTTGCGGCCTATGCATTTGCATATATTCCATTCCGGTTTAAAAATGCTCTGTTTTTGGTTCTTGTAGCGACCATGATGGTTCCGGGAGAAATCCTGATGATCCCTAATTATATTACACTGAGCAACTGGGGATGGATTGACAGTTATAAGGCGCTGATCATTCCCTGGTGTGCAAGTATTTTTTCGATATTTTTACTGAAACAGCAGTTTGAAAGCATTCCGATTTCTTATTATAAATCGGCGAAGATCAATGGTTGCTCGGAATTGCGATTTTTATTTACTATTTTAATTCCGTGTTCCATACCGACACTTGCATCGATTGCTATTTTAAAATTCATTAACTGCTGGAATTCCTACATGTGGCCTCTGATCACGACAAATTCAGAGGAGATGCGGACGCTTCCGGTAGGAATGGCAGCATTTTCAACCGAGGCGGGAACAAGATATCATATTTTAATGGCCTTTTCGATCCTGGTGATTGCGCCGGTGATCATTTTATATTTATTTACACAAAAATATATTGTGAAAGGGGTAAGCAAATCAGGACTGAAAGGATAAAACGAAAAGAGAGAGGAAAAGAAAGATGAAGAAAAAAGTATTGGCGGCACTTCTTTGCACGACGATGGCAGCATCCATGCTGACCGCATGTGGAGGGGAGAAAAAAGAAACGGAGAAGAAAGAAGAGACGAAAACAGAGTCGTCAACAGAGAAAAAAACAGACACAAAAGTGACAGAAAAAACAGAGATTACATTCTGGCATGCGATGTCAGGATCTAATGAGGAGGCAATCCAGAAAATTACAGATGATTTTATGGAGCAGAATGAAAATGTATCCGTAAAATTAGTGAATCAGGGAGGATACATGGATCTGTTTGACAAATTGATGGCCTCTGCAAAGGCAGATCAGCTCCCGACAATGACGCAGATTTATTCCAACAGATTATCCTGGTATGTTTCCAAAGGGCTTGTGGCAGATCTGACACCATATATGGAAGATGAACAGACAGGATTTACTGAGGAAGACCTTGCAGATATTCCGGAGATGTTCCTTGCAGATGGAATCTGGGATGGAAAACAGTATGCAATCCCGTTTAACAAAAGCCAGATGGTTTTATATTACAATGAAACTATGTTCGAAGAAGCTGGTGTAGAAGTTCCAAAGACATGGGACGAGTGGACAGCGGCAGCTGAGAAACTGACGGTAGACGAGGATAAGGACGGCGAGCCGGAAGTGTATGGATGTGTATTTGCAAATAACCTTTCCACAGATATTGCACCTTGGCTGAAACAGGCAGGTGGAAGTACGATGAATGAAGAAACAAATGAATTGTATTTTGATACACCGGAGACAAAGGAAGCAATCGAATTTTTAAATAGTATGTTCCAGGCAAAGACAGCAAGATTTGCCGGAGATGATGAAAATGCAAATGTTCCGGTGCAGGATGGACGAGCTGCAATGTGTGTAGCTTCTACATCCGCACTGCCATACATAGAAGAAGGAACGATGGAAGGTATTACTATCAATGCCGCAGCGCTTCCAGGACATAAGACAGATGATCAGCTGTATTACGGAACAAATGTGGCAGTATTTGATTCTGCAACAGACATGCAGAAACAAGCTGCATGGGAGTATATTAAATTCCTGACAAATACAGAAAATACAGCATATTTTGCGGCAGAGACAGGATATATTCCAGTGCGTGTATCTGCACAGGAGGATCCGGTGTTCGCAAAAGTACTCGAGGAAAAACCGATCAAACAACTTTCGTTGGAATGCTTTGACAAAGGTTTCCAGGGAACAAGAAATATCGGCGGCAAGAATGCGTTAGATGAACTTGGAAAACAGCTTGATCTTGTATTCAGCGGAGAAAAAGGAATTGACGAAGCGCTCAAAGATGCCCAGACAAACGGAGAGCAGGCAATGAAAGAGGCACAGAGTAACTAGAAAAGTTTTCTCAAAAAGACTCTTGACGGTCCTGTCAATCAGTGTTATGATTTCTAACGGAACAAGAACAGAATAATAGAAACTTTCTCTTATTCAGAGCAGTGGAGATACAAAGGATCTGTGAAGCTGCGGCAACCCCGTGAACGGAAGGTGCCAACCTGAGCGAGTAATCGAACAATAAGAGGATTGATTTATGAGTATAAAGCAGTCCGAATGTTGTCGGGCTGCTGTTTTTATCTCAGAGAGTTTTGGTAAATGACTTTTTATCAGAGAAAGACAGAACAGTCCGGCGAAAGAGAAAGAGAAAAAAGAAAGGAACGTACGAATGGAAAAATTATTATTTACTTCAGAATCAGTAACCGAAGGTCATCCGGATAAGATCTGTGACCAGATTTCAGATGCTGTGTTAGATGCGCTGATGGAGCAGGATCCGATGAGCCGTGTGGCATGTGAAACAGCGATCACAACAGGACTTGTCCTTGTTATGGGTGAGATTACAACAAATGCATATGTAGATATTCAGAAAATCGTAAGAGATACTGTGGATCAGATTGGATACAACAGAGGAAAATATGGATTCGATGCACATACTTGTGGTGTGATCACAGCAATCGATGAGCAGTCTTCTGACATTGCAATGGGTGTAGATAAAGCTTTAGAAGCAAAAGAAAACAAAATGTCAGACGAGGAGATCGATGCAATTGGAGCAGGAGACCAGGGAATGATGTTCGGATATGCTTCGGATGAGACAGAAGAATTGATGCCATATCCAATCGCGCTGGCACACAAGCTGACATTGCAGCTGACAAAAGTCCGCAAAGATGGAACACTTTCTTACCTCAGACCAGATGGTAAGAGCCAGGTGACAGTAGAGTATAGCGAAGAGGGAATCCCGGTGCGTCTTGATGCGGTTGTATTATCTACACAGCATGATCCGGATGTAACTCAGGAACAGATTCATGAAGATATTAAGAAATATGTATTTGATCCGGTACTTCCACAGGAGATGGTAGATGCGCAGACAAAATTCTTCATCAACCCGACTGGAAGATTCGTAATCGGTGGACCACACGGAGACAGTGGTGTGACAGGACGTAAGATCATCGTAGATACTTACGGCGGAATGGCACGTCACGGCGGTGGAGCATTTTCCGGAAAAGACTGTACAAAGGTAGACCGCTCTGCAGCATATGCAGCACGTTATGTTGCAAAGAACATCGTTGCAGCAGGAATTGCAAAGAAATGTGAGATTCAGCTTTCTTATGCAATCGGGGTGGCTCATCCGACATCGATCATGGTAGATACATTCGGAACCGGAAAACTTTCTAACGAGAAGTTAGTAGAGATCATCCGTGAGAACTTTGATTTAAGACCGGCAGGAATCATCAAAATGTTAGATCTTCGCCGTCCGATCTACAAGCAGACAGCAGCTTATGGACACTTTGGACGTAACGACTTAGATCTTCCATGGGAAAAACTGGATAAAGTAGAAGCATTAAAGAAATATTTATAAGAGACTTCGATCATCAGATGAGAAAGATGGCTGCTCCACAGATAAGAGAAAATCTGTGGAGCAGTTTTTGCATACTGGGTCGTACGAAGGTTTACAAAAATTTTATAAATGTTTATAGGTGTTTTGGTGTATTTAACAAGGTGGCATGATATAATAATGAAGTCAGATTGAGACAAGCATAGAAAGTATATAGAATAAGAGGTTGGACACGATGAAATTAAAAACACGACTGGTCATTGCTTTTATGACGATCATTATTTTGCCGGTGTTCTTGACGAGCGCCGTATTTTGTGGATTCGCACAACTTCAAATTCGTTCGATCGAGAAGACATATGGAATTACAGGGACCACCTATGAAGCACTGTTAAATAGTGTACAGGTGCCGAGCCGGATTACGAAAGAGGCATATCATGAGCTGGAGAAGGCAGCGGATAAGGATCCGGAGAAGCTGGAAGATGCTTCTTATCTGGAGCAGTTTAACCAGAGGCTTCGGCAGAAAGGATCCTATCTTCTTGTGAGAAAGGATGATATTATCGTATATATGGGAGAAGATCCGCAGAAGACGGAGGTGGTGATCCCGGATTTACCGGCTTATGAGGAATACAATGCAGATTCCGAGAATGGTGTATATATTGGCGGAGAAGCACAGGTACTTGTAAAGCAGGTGGATTTTGTCAGTGATGACAAGAACAAGTGCAGTGCATTTATTGTAACAGATGTAACGAGCATGCTGCCGGAAGTATCACAATTCTTAAAAGACATTCTTGTGGCGGTCATTGTGATCCTTGTCATTACCGGAGCGCTGCTGGTTGTCTGGATTTACAGAGGAATCAAGATTCCGCTTGTGAAGATGCAGAAGGCGACGAAGAATATTAAAGAAGGGAATTTAGATTTCCGGCTGATTCCGGATACCGATGATGAACTCGGACAGCTTTGTCAGGATTTTGAGGAGATGCGGAAACGGCTGAAAGACAATGCGGAGGAGAAGCTTGCCTATGATAAGGAGAGCAAGGAGCTGATCAGTAATATTTCCCACGACTTGAAGACACCAATCACGGCGATCAAGGGGTATGTAGAAGGAATTATGGATGGTGTTGCAGATACACCTGAGAAGATGGAGAAGTATATCCGGACGATTTATAATAAGGCAAATGAGATGGATCTTCTGATCAATGAACTGACACTTTACTCTAAGATTGATACGAATCGAATTCCATACAATTTTACAACACTGTCAGTCAATGAATATTTTGATGACTGTGCAGAAGATCTGAAGTTGGAATTGGAGCAGAGAGATGTCGAGTTTGGATATTTCAATTACGTAGAGGAAGATATCCGCATCATCGGCGATGCCGAGCAGTTAAAGCGAGTCATCAACAATATTGTGACGAATTCTTTGAAATATATGGATAAGAAGCGGGCGCGGATTAACTTGCGGGTGAAGGACGTCGGTGATTTTATTCAGGTGGAACTGGAGGACAATGGGAAAGGAATTGCCGCCAAAGATCTGCCGAATATTTTTGATCGTTTTTACCGGACAGATGCATCGAGAAATTCTTCTAAGGGCGGAAGCGGCATTGGACTTTCAATTGTGAAGAAGATCATCGAGGAGCATGGCGGCAAGATTTGGGCGACAAGCAGAGAAGGGACAGGGACGGTCATGTATTTTGTAATCAGAAAATATCAGGAGGTACCGGTAAATGAGTAGAATATTAATCGTAGAAGATGAAGAAACGATTGCAGATCTGGAGAGAGATTATCTAGAACTGAGTGGGTTCGAGGTAGAAGTTGCAAATGATGGAGAGACGGGGCTTGAGAAGGCGCTGACGGACCAGTTTGATCTGGTGATCCTTGACCTGATGCTTCCGGGAGTGGATGGATTTGAAATCTGCAGAGAAGTACGTCAGAAGAAAAATACACCGATCATTATGGTCTCTGCCAAAAAGGATGATATCGATAAGATCCGGGGACTTGGGCTTGGCGCAGATGATTATATGACAAAGCCGTTTAGTCCGAGCGAACTTGTGGCGAGAGTCAAAGCACATCTTGCAAGATATGAGCGTTTGATCGGAAGCAATGTACAGACAAATGATATTATTGAGATCCGTGGCTTAAAGATTGACACGACAGCGAGAAGGGTGTGGGTCAATGGAGAAGAGAAGGCATTTACGACGAAGGAATTTGATCTTCTGACGTTTCTTGCAGGGCATCCGAATCACGTATATACAAAGGATGAATTATTCAGTGAGATTTGGGATATGGAATCGATCGGGGATATTGCGACTGTGACAGTTCATATTAAGAAGATTCGGGAGAAGATTGAGTACGATACTTCCAAACCGCAGTATATTGAGACAATCTGGGGTGTGGGGTACCGATTTAAAGTATAAGAGAAGAAAAGAAGGGCCGCAGTCCGGAAATAAGGGCTGTCGGCAGCATGAGGGGTTCCTGTGCCGTTGGTACAGGGATTCTTTTTTTAGGACTGTTATCTTTTCGGGAAGTGTAGTATAATTGATTCAAAAAGCATAAAGGGAGAAAAGTGAAAGAAAATGTTTAAGTGGAAAGAAAAAAGTGTAAGATTAAGCACGATGCAGATGCTTGCAGCAGGCTTCTTGCTCGTGATCGTGATCGGCGGAATACTTCTATGGCTTCCGGTCTGCAATCAAGAGCCGATTGCATTTACAGACGCACTTTTTACATCGACATCGGCAGTTTGTGTGACCGGGCTTATGACAGTTGTTCCGGCGGCGCAGTTTACGCTTCTTGGCAAGGTAGTATTGCTTGTTCTGATACAGATTGGAGGACTTGGTGTAGTCGCAGTATCGACATTTTTTCTTGTTGTGATCGGAAGGAAGATCACGGTAAAAGAGCGAGTGATGATTCAGGAAACGTATAACATGGAGTCTTTATCAGGTATGGTGAAATGGATCTTGCGGATTCTGAAGGGAACCTTCGTTGTAGAAGGAATTGGAGCAATCTTTTTTGCATTTCAGTTTATTCCGGAGTATGGATTTTTGAAAGGAATCTGGTATAGTGTGTTTCACTCTATCTCAGCATTTTGCAATGCGGGAATTGATATATTAGGGGCAGATAGTTTTGCGGCATATGCAAGAAATCCGCTGATCAATCTGACAACGATGATATTGATCGTTGCAGGAGGTATCGGTTATACCGTGTGGTTTGACATCACTGATAATATTAGAAACTTTCGCAAAAAGGGTGAGAGAAGACGTGGAATGTTTAAGATTTTAACCTTGAACTCCAAGGTTGCACTGACGATGACGGCAATTCTGATTGTGACAGGTACAGTCAGTTTTCTGTTTCTAGAATTTTCTAACCCGGATACGCTTGGAGAATTTTCTTTTGGAGACAAGGTGATGGGAGCGGCATTTCAGTCAGTGACAACGAGGACGGCCGGATTCTTTACCGTGCCGCAGGGAGATCTAAGAGAAGAATCGGTATTCATTTCCTGCCTTCTGATGTTTATCGGAGGCTCCCCGGCCGGTACCGCCGGAGGGGTGAAGACGACAACGATTGCAATGTTATTCCTTACAGCGGTTACTGTCGTAAAAGGAAATAAGGATACGGAGTGCTTTGGAAGAAGAATTCCGGAAGAAAATATTCGGACGGGGATTTCAGTTATGCTGATGTCTTTTACAATCTTGATGATAGGGACTATAGCTGTTTCAGTGATAGAATCGGCGGGATTTCTTGATATTTTGTTTGAGACGACCTCGGCAATTGGAACAGTAGGTCTTTCCACGGGGCTGACTCCGGCGCTTCACACCGCAAGTAAATTTGTGATTATGATCTTAATGTATGCAGGGCGGATCGGACCGGTTACAATGGCGCTGGCATTCGGATTAAAGAAAAATCCGATGAGCCAGGTGAGACAGCTGCCGGCGAAACGTCTGATGATTGGATAGGGGGATAAGAAAATATGAAAAAGCAATATGCAGTATTTGGACTTGGAAAATTTGGTTCCAGTGTGGCAGTGACATTGGAGAAACTCGGATGCGAAGTGATCGCAGTAGATATTGCGGAAGAAAAAGTACAAGAGATCGCAGATCAAGTATCTTACGCAATGCGCGCGGATCTGCATGACACGGGAGTGATCCAGTCGCTGGGACTTCGCAATCTGGATGGTGCAGTCGTGGCGATTGCCGATAATATGGAATCTAGTATTATGGCTACGATTTTGTCAAAAGAGGCAGGGATTCCGTATGTGCTTGCAAAGGCGCAGGACGAGCTTCATGCATCCATCTTAAAAAGGGTCGGTGCAGATGCGATTGTATTTCCGGAGATGGAGATGGGAAGAAGAGTTGCCAAAAATCTTGTCTCCACAAATTTTGCAGATTGGATCGAGCTATCACCGGATTATAGTATCGTAGAGACAAGGGTTCCGGAAAAATGGATCGGGAAGACTTTGCGTGAACTTTGCATCCGTGAGCGCTATGGATTTAACGTAGTCGGTATTAAAAAGGATGAGAAAGTTGATGTCAATGTAAGGCCGGAGATGCCGCTGGAAGAAGGAACTATTATGATTTTCATCGGAAGTAATGAAATGTTGAATAAATACAAAGGGGAATAAGTATGATTACAAGCACGTCAAATGCGAGAGTGAAGGAACTGGTGCAGCTTCAGAAAAAAAGCAAAGTGCGGAACGAGCAGGGAGTCTTTCTTGTGGAAGGAGTCAAGATGTACCAGGAGATTCCACAGGAGCAGCTTGTGAAAGTCTATGTATCCGAGACATTTGCAGACAAACAGAAAGAAGAAATCAACAGGCTGAAAGACAGAAGGAAGTTAGAATATCTGTCAGATCATGTTTTTCAATATGTTTCTGATACAAAGACACCACAGGGAATCCTCTGTGTCGTACGCCAGTCCACTTACTGTCTGGAGGATATTTTAGAGGCAGAAGATGCACATCTTCTTGTTTTGGACAACCTTCAGGATCCAGGGAACCTTGGAACGATTCTGCGAACCGCAGAGGGAGCGGGGGTGACAGGAATCATCATCAGCAAGGAGAGTGTGGATATTTATAATCCGAAAGTTATTCGCTCAACGATGGGTTCTATTTACCGTGTTCCGTTTGTCTATGTGGAAGATTTAAAAGAAGCGATCGCAAAAGTAAAGGCGCACGGTATTTTTACATATGCCGCACATCTTGATGGGAAAAATAGTTACGACAAGGAAGACTATACGAAAAAGACGGCATTTTTGATTGGAAATGAGGGAAACGGACTTCGAAAGGAAATCGCGGATTTGGCAGATACATGGATCCGCATTCCTATGCAGGGGCAGGTAGAATCATTAAATGCAGCAATTGCCACCTCCGTGCTGATGTTCGAAACTGCGAGACAGAGAAGAAATCAGAGATAAACAAAGAAATAAAGGTGGACAAAGAGTATCATTAAAAAGTAAAAAGAATAGCAGTTGATCTTGGGGAAGCACCAAAAGATCAGCTGCTTTTTTGGTCCAGAAAAATCATTTGATATCGTGCGGGAGACGGAGAAAAAAGAAGGTGACCTTTGGAAGGAGAAAATTTCCAGAGCGGAAAAGTTGACAAATGAAAGAAAAGCTGTTAGGATGTTCCTACAAACAAAATGTAATAAGTTTGTAACAAATGTAATAAAAATGAATTAAAAGAGTATAATATAATTAACTTTTAATTCGTTTTATTGCAAAATCAGGAGGAAAAGTATGAGAAAAGAGAATAAGAGGATGCTGGCAGTAGTTTTGTCTGCGGTTTGTGTGCTCACAGCTGCAGGAATGGACGGAAGTATATCTGTGGCATCAACTGAAACTCGGCAGACTGACAGTATAGAGAAAACACAAACAATTTCATCGGCATTGGCATCAGCGCTGGAGCAAATACCGGAGGTCGCAGCAGTTGCAGTATCCACGCAGGAATGGCACCAAAAGGCAGTATCCAACGTGGATGGGGAGACTGATGTACTGCTTGCGGGAGAAGAAGGAAGCGAAGTTGTTGGAAAACTATACCACAACACAATTGTAGATGTGGAAGAAAAAGGGGTTGTATGGACAAGAGTTTCCGCAGATGAGGTGAACGGATATGTGAAGAGCGATTCCCTTGCATTTGGAACGGATGCAGTCAGAAGGGCAGATCAGGTGTGTCCGGTTGTAGAAAAGCCGATGGAAGACAATGGAGCAATTGTCCGGACAAGGGAGTCTGAACCAGCGAAAACGTTAGCGCAGATTGAAGAAGAACAAAGAGCGGCAGCGCAGGCGGCGGAAGAGGCAAGAAAAGCAGAGGAAGCAAAAAAGAAAGCAGAGGAAGAGGCGGCAGCAGCGCAGGCGCAGCAGCAGGCACAAGAAGCACAGGCTTCCCAGCAAGCAGTGACAGCTGCCACCAGCGGGGAGCAGGCATTGCTTGCAGCGTTGATCTTCTGTGAGGCCGGGGGAGAGCCGTATGAAGGTCAGGTTGCAGTAGGGGCTGTTGTTATGAACCGTGTAAGAAGCGGCATTTTCCCGAACTCAATTACAGAGGTCATTTATCAGAGCGGACAGTTTGGTCCGGCAATTACCGGGAAGCTGGATGCGGTACTTGCCGATGGGCGGACAACGGCAAGTTGCTATCAGGCGGCGGCAGATGCCCTCGCAGGAGCCAATCCGATCGGGGAGGCACTTTATTTTGGAAATGGTGATTACGGACAGCTGATCGGAAATCACTGGTTCCACTAAAAAAGAAAATAGGGGAGTAAAAAAATGTCTGAAGTTCTGCAGGAGATGTGAAAACATCGAAAACGCAGGATTCCAGACATTTTTTATAAGTCATAGATTTCGCAGATAATCTTATAGGAAGTATCTATAATATTATAAAAAATAGCAATTTGACTTCGTTTTAAAACGACTATATCATCATAAGTAAAGGTCGAAATATGGAGGAAAACTAACATGGAAGTGATTAAAGAATTACCAGAAGTATTTGAAGAGTTTGCCGAGCAGCGCAAAAACTCATTTCTTGCTATGAAGCAATTAAAAGATAAGGGAATCCCGGTAGTCGGAGCATATTGTACATATTTTCCAAAGGAAATCGCAACGGCTATGGGAGCAGCGACAGTTGGATTATGTTCTACATCAGATGAGACGATTACAGAGGCAGAGAAAGATCTTCCGAAAAACTTATGTCCGCTGATCAAATCCAGCTATGGATTTGCGAAAGCAGATAAATGTCCGTTTTTCTATTTTTCAGATGTAGTTGTCGGAGAGACGACTTGTGATGGAAAAAAGAAGATGTATGAATATATGTCAGAGTTTAAAGATGTATTTCTGATGGAACTGCCGAACACACAGAGTGAGGAAGCACTGAAATTGTGGAAGAGCGAAATCATCCGTTTCAAAGAATATTTAGAGAAGAAATTTGAAGTGACGATCACGGAGGACGATATCCGCAAGGCAATTCATGAAGAAAATAAGGTCCGTAAGTCTTTAAAGAGATTTTATGAAGTGATGAAACATGATCCGGCGCCGATCACAGGTATGGATCAGTTTAAGGTACTCTATGGAAGTGGCTTCAAATTCGACAGAACAGCGATCCCGGCAGAGGTGGACGGAATTGTTGAAAAAATCGAGAGAGAATATGCAGAAGGAAAGATGTTAAACAAGAGACCTAGAATCCTTTTGACTGGATGTCCGGTAGGGGGAGCAAGCGAGAAGGTGATCAAAGCAATCGAAGAGAATGGCGGTGTCGTTGTGACTTACGAGAACTGCAGTGGTGCAAAATCTATCGATAAGCTGGTTGATGAGGAGAATCCGGATGTATACGATGCACTTGCGAGAAGATACATTGATATCGGATGTTCTGTAATGACACCGAATCCAAACAGACTGGAATTGTTAGATCGTCTCATCGATGAGTACAAAGTAGACGGAGTTGTAGAGATGACACTTCAGGCATGTCATACATATAATGTGGAGACACTGGGAATCCGCCGTTTTGTCAATGAGAAGAAGGGAATTCCTTATATTAATGTAGAGACAGACTATTCTCAGGCAGACATCGGTCAGCTCAATACAAGAATCACAGCATTCCTGGAGATGCTGTAACATGTCAGAAGAGGTAAGAAACGTGAATTATGTAGGGATTGATATTGGCTCCACCGCATCGAAGGTAGTAGTAAGAGGGACATCCGATATGCAGTTTGTGCTTCCTACGGGGTGGAGCAGCAAGGAAACAACACAGACGATCAAAGAGAAGTTAAAGGAAAATGATGTGGATGTTCTGGGAGATGAGACGAAAGTCGTTGCGACCGGGTATGGCCGAATCGCAGTAGATTTTGCCGACTATGTGATCACGGAGATCACCTGCCATGCAAGAGGCGGAAGAGAATTGGCGGGAGGAGACTGTACGGTCATTGATGTCGGAGGTCAGGACACGAAAGTCATACTGATCGAGAACGGAATGGTACAGGATTTTCTGATGAATGATAAGTGCTCAGCAGGAACTGGAAAGTTTTTGGAAATCATGGCAAACAGGCTTGGTGTGACACTGCAGGAACTTTTTGATCTGGCAGAAAAGGGAACCGTGCTCCCGATCAGTTCTCTCTGTACTGTTTTTGCGGAATCAGAAGTTATCAATTATATTGGAGAAGGCAGAAGCAGGGAGGATATCGCAGCAGGTGTTGTGGACTCTGTTGTGACGAAGGTAGCGCAGCTTGCTATGCGAAAGGCAATGACAGACCGTGTCATCCTGACAGGAGGACTGAGTCACAGCGCATATTTTACAAGACGCCTTTCTGAGCAGATTGGAAAGAACGTGGAGTCGACTGCAGATGGAAGGTATGCGGGGGCGCTGGGCGCAGCGATCCTTGCAGAAGAAAAGTCAAGAAGAGGGAGATAGAGGAGTACCGGTTTTTACGGAAAAGCCAGTACGTTATTAAAAGGAAGAGAAGAAATAAGAGTGGCAGAAAATTCTGCACTTCTTACAAAAAAGATACCGAAATTCAGACGGTATCTTTTTTGTATCTGACTATTGTATTTGGAAGAAAATTATAGTAAGATAAGGAAAATAAATAACACAATAGATTCTGTCTAAAAGAGAGACGGATCGTTGAAAGGGGGACTTTCTATGTATTACGCAACAGGAAGCATCATGACGATGGTGCTTGGAATTGTTTTTCTTATCATTATTGTAGGGCTTCTGATTTCGTGTATTAAGATTGTGCCACAGGCACAAGCGATGGTAATCGAAAGACTGGGTGCTTATAAGACAACATGGGGAGTAGGATTCCATGTCAAAGTGCCGATCATCGAGAAGGTAGCAAGAAAAGTGGACTTAAAAGAGCAGGTAGTAGATTTTGCGCCACAACCGGTGATCACAAAGGATAACGTTACAATGCAGATTGACACAGTTGTGTTTTATCAGATTACAGATCCAAAGTTATTCTGCTATGGGGTGGCGAATCCGATCATGGCGATCGAGAATCTGACCGCGACAACCCTTCGTAATATCATCGGTGATTTGGAATTAGACGAGACACTTACCTCCAGAGAGACAATCAATACGAAGATGCGGGCATCCCTCGATGTTGCAACAGACCCTTGGGGCATTAAAGTCAATCGTGTAGAGTTAAAGAATATCATTCCTCCGGCTGCGATCCGTGATGCTATGGAGAAGCAGATGAAGGCAGAGCGTGAGAGACGTGAAGCGATTCTGAAGGCAGAAGGTGAGAAGAAGTCTACAATCCTTGTGGCAGAAGGTAACAAGGAGTCTGCAATCCTTGATGCAGAGGCAGAGAAGCAGGCTGCGATCCTTAGAGCGGAAGCAGAGAAAGAGAAGATGATTCGTGAAGCAGAAGGTGAGGCAGAGGCGATCCTCAAGGTGCAGAAAGCCAATGCAGACGGTATCCGTTTCTTGAAAGAGGCAGGAGCAGATGAGGCAGTTCTGACGATGAAGAGTCTTGAGGCATTTGAAAAGGCATCTAATGGAAGAGCGACGAAGATTATTATTCCTTCTGAGATTCAGGGAATCGCAGGACTTGTGAAGTCTGTGACAGAGATTGCAAAGACAGAGAAAGAACAATAAAGAAATAAAAGAGGAAAGTCATAAGAGGAAGGCGGCTGCTGCAAAGGATTTTGCGGCGGCCCCTTCGCTTTCCACCTGACAGGAGGGGATTTTGTGAAACCGGTGATAGATCTTGAGAAAACATATGGAATTGTATTTGACGGTGGAGGCGCCAGAGGAGCATATCAAATTGGAGCGTGGAAGGCGATGCGGGAGGCCGGTGTCAAGATCAGTGCAGTGGCAGGCACATCGGTCGGAGCTTTAAACGGTGCACTTGTCTGCATGGGGGATCTGGAGCGAGCGGAGAAAATCTGGGAGAAGATCACTTTTTCAAGAGTCATGGATGTAGATGACCAGATCATGCAGGAATTGTTTGACAGAAAACTTCCGCTCCACGAAGCAATCCATGAAGTGCTCACTGTGATAAAAAATGGGGGAGTGGATGTTACACCGCTGAGGGAACTGATCCATGAAATGGTGGATGAAGAGAAAATCAGACGGTCAAAAATTGCATTTTATCTGCTTACATTTTCTTTGTCAGATATGAAGGAGCTGGAGCTTGGAATCGAAGATATTTCGGAAGGACTGCTGGAGGATTTTCTTCTGGCGAGCGCTTATCTGATTGGGTTTAAAAACGAAGAACTGCATGGGAAGAAGTATATGGACGGGGGCGTGATCAACAATGTACCGCTTGGAACACTTGTTGAGCGCGGGTATCAGAATATTATCGAAGTGCGGATTTTTGGTCCGGGAAGAGAGCCAAGGGTATATTTACCTGACGATGTGACAGTCTATGAGATTGCACCAAGGGTGAAGCTTGGGAGTATTATTGAATTTCAGGAAAAGCGAAGCAGGCAGAATATGAAGATTGGATATTATGATGCCAAACGAGTAATCTACGGACTTGCGGGTACGATTTACTATATTGAACAAACGAAAGAAGAGTGGTATTATGAAAAGAAGTTTGAGGGCCTGACAGAGCATGACCGCAGGGAGATTGCATTCTGGCTGAAGCTTCCGCTGCGCACAAAGGAAGCAGAGTTGTATCTTGCAATGTTGGAGGCGAGCGCAAAATATCTGCATGTCCCAAAGTACCGGATCTATACCGTGGAAGAATTATTTGATCTTATGAAAGAAAAATATGAAAAGAAAGACAACAAAGAGGCTGTTCCATATTTTACGGAACTGCTCCTTGCGATGGGAAAGGAAGAATAGTATGAATTTAAAAGGACGTCATTTTTTAACATTAAAAGATTTTACCGCAGAAGAGATTACATATTTTCTTGATCTGGCCGCAGAACTGAAGGAAAAGAAAAAGCAGGGTATCTTGACTAAAACTTTGCGCGGGAAAAATGTAGCGCTGATTTTTGCAAAAACAAGTACGAGAACCCGCTGTTCTTTTGAGGTGGCTGCCCACGATCTCGGAATGGGAACGACCTATCTGGAACCGGCTGCGTCACAGATTGGGAAGAAGGAGAGTATCAAGGATACTGCACGGGTGCTTGGAAGAATGTTTGATGGGATTGAATACCGCGGATATGGACAGGAAATCGTTGAGGAACTGGCAAAGTATGCAGGCGTTCCAGTCTGGAACGGGCTTACGAATGAATATCATCCGACACAGATGCTGGCAGATCTGTTAACCATCCGGGAGCACTTTGGAGATCTTGCGGGAAGAAAGCTTGTGTATATGGGGGATGCCCGCTATAATATGGGAAATTCTCTGATGATCGCCTGCGCGAAGATGGGAATGCACTTTGTGGCATGTGCACCGGAGAAATACTTTCCGGACCAGGCACTTGTGGAAGAATGCCGGAAATTTGCAGAGGAATCTGGCGCAACGATCACACTGACAAAAGATGTCAGCGCAGGGACTAAGGATGCAGATATTATTTATACAGATGTATGGGTATCTATGGGAGAGCCAGACAGTGTGTGGGAAGAACGAATCCGTGATCTGACCCCGTACAAGGTGACGATGGATGTGATGAAAAATGCGGGAGAGCAGGCAATCTTTCTCCACTGTCTGCCGGCATTTCACGATTGGGAGACTGAGGTCGGAAAAGAGATGGGAGAACGTTTCCAGATTAAAGAGATGGAAGTCACCGACGAGGTGTTTGAGTCTGCACAGTCGAAAGTATTCGATGAGGCGGAGAATCGTATGCATACGATCAAGGCAGTGATGGCTGCCACTCTGGGAGCATGATCATGAAGGCAGAGATATTAAAAGTGCTTCGGGAAAGCAGTGGGCATGTCTCCGGGCAGGAGCTGTGTGAACGGTTCCAAGTGTCCCGGACTGCCATCTGGAAAGTAATCTCACAGCTGAAGGAAGAAGGATATGAGATCGAGGCGGTGAGAAACAAAGGATATCGACTCCAAGAGAGCCCGGATGTGCTTTCTAAAGAAGAGATGGAAAGCAGGATTGAGACACGGACAATTGGAAAGTGTGTAGAATATTATGCAGAGACAGACTCTACGAACATTCGTGCAAAGCAGGCAGCCGGGCAGGGAGCTGTGCATGGAACACTTTTTGTGGCAGACAGGCAGAGTGCCGGAAAAGGACGCAGAGGAAGAAGCTGGGATTCCCCAAAAGGAACTGAGATTTTTATGTCTTTGCTGCTGCGACCGCAGTTTGCTCCGGACAAGGCGCCGATGCTGACGATCTTGATGGCGATTGCCGCGGCGGAGACAGTAAGAGATAAGACTGATCTTGAGGTAAAGATTAAGTGGCCAAATGATCTTGTGATTGGCGGAAAGAAGATCTGTGGGATTCTGACAGAGATGAGCGCAGAGATTGATTACATTGACTATGTGGTTGTCGGAGTCGGAGTAAATGTAAACCGGAAGGAATTTCCGGAAGAGCTTAGAGAGAAGGCGACGTCCCTTCTGCTAGAAGGAAAGGTTTCCATAAAGAGATCTGAGTTGATCGCAGAGATCATGCAGCGGTTTGAGACGCTTTATGAAGCGTTTGAAAAAGAACAGAGCCTTCGTTTTGTGCAGCAGAGATACAATGAGCAGTCAGTAAACTGTGGACGGAGAGTGACAGTTCTGGAACCAAAGGGAAACTGGGACGGCATAGCACTGGGGATCAATGAAGCTGGAGAACTGCTAGTAGAAAATGAAGCGGGAGAGATTTGCACGGTTTATGCCGGGGAAGTATCGGTGCGCGGAATTTACGGATATGCGTATTAGCATAAATGAATTAGGAAAATGGAGTAACAAAAACATGTACGAAGAGAAAGTAGTATTGTGCGGGGCGAACTCGTATGAAAAAAAATATTATCTAAATCCGGACTTTGAGGCATTGCCGCAGGAAATCCAGGATGAATTGAAGATTCTGTGTGTACTTTACACAGAAGATGTGGGGGGAATCCTCACACTCGTCTTTGAAGAAGATGGAGCACTTTGTTTTGAAGTGACGACAGAGGATTTTGATCCAATGTTTGATGAAATTGGAAGCAAGCTCAAGATCAAAGAGATACAGCAGACAAAAGAAGAACTGTTGAGATCGTTGGAGCTTTACTATAAAGTATTTTTCTTAGGAGAAGAAATTTAATGTTATTGGTTATAGATGTTGGAAATACAAATATTACACTGGGTGTATATAAGGAAGAAAAGCTGGAAGCGAAATTTAGAATGACAACAAAGCTTCCGAGAACATCAGATGAATATGGGATTTCTCTGTGTGATCTGATTGAACACCAAGGGTTTGAGATCCGGCAGATCGATGCAGTCATCATTGCTTCTGTCGTGCCGGATATTATGCACTCTCTGACAAGTGCGATTATTAAATATCTGGATGTATATCCCCTTGTAGTCTCAAGAGAGATTGAGACGGGAATTAAGATCGGGATGGATAATCCGCGCATGGGACCGGATCGGATTGTAGATGCAGTTGCTGCATATGAAAAATATGGCGGTCCGGTGATCGTCGTCGATTTCGGGACAGCGACGACCTATGATATGATTGCAGAGGATGGTTCCTTTATGGGAGGATGCATTGCAACGGGAATCCGCACCTCTGCGCGGGCGCTTTGGGGCGGGGCAGCGATGCTGCCGGAGATTGAGATCAAGAAGCCGGAAGTGATCATGGGACAGGAAACAATTACAAGTATGCAGGCGGGACTTGTGTATGGGTATATCGGGCAGACAGAGTATATTGTCCAAAAGATGAAAAAAGAAACAGGATTGGAGAATGTAAAAGTCATTGCGACCGGAGGCCTTGGTAAGATCATTGTCTCGGAGACAGACGTTTTTGATGCCTATGATCAGAATCTGACATTGGACGGACTTCGGATTCTGTATGAGAAGAATAAGAAGTAAAAAGCAGAAAGGAAAGAGATGATACACAAAAATAGATTGAAAATAGGGACAGTAGAGCTGGAAAATCCATATATACTGGCACCGATGGCAGGAGTGACCGACCTGCCTTTTCGCTTGCTCTGCAAGGAGCAGGGGGCAGGACTTCTCTGCATGGAGATGGTCAGCGCGAAGGCAATCCAGTACAAGAATAAAAATACACAGGACCTTCTTCGGATCCACGAGGAAGAACGACCGGTTTCTCTTCAGCTATTCGGTTCTGAGCCGGATACGATCAGTGAGATTGCAAAGCAGATTGAAGAACTTCCGTTTGCGATCCTCGATATCAATATGGGATGCCCGGTGCCTAAAATTGTCAAAAATGGAGAAGGTTCTGCGCTGATGAAACAGCCAAAGCTTGTCTATGAGATCGTGAGCAAGACAGTGAAGGCGATCCAAAAGCCGGTCACTGTTAAAATCCGGAAAGGATTTGATGATTCTTGCATCAATGCAGTGGAAATCGCAAAGGTGATCGAGGAGGCAGGGGGCGCTGCAGTGGCAGTGCATGGCCGGACAAGAGAGCAGTACTATTCTGGAAAAGCAGACTGGGAGATCATAAGGAAAGTGAAAGAGGCAGTATCCATCCCGGTCATCGGAAATGGAGATGTGACTTCCGCAGAAGATGCTGTGCGGATGCAGAAACTGACTGGATGTGATGGAGTAATGGTAGGAAGAGGCGCACAGGGAAATCCATGGATCTTTCGAGAGTTAGTAGAATATGATAGAACCGGAAAGATTCCGCCACGCCCATCGCTGGAAGAATTAAAGGAGACTATGCTGCGTCATGCAAGGCTTCAGATCGAGTATAAAGGAGATTATCTCGGGATCCGGGAGATGCGGAAACATGTCGGATGGTATACGACTGGATTAAAAGGAGCAGCGGCTTTGCGGGCAGAAATCAATCAAGTGCAAAGTTACGAGGAATTGGAACAATTACTTGGAAACAAATTGACATTATAGGTAAAAACATGTATAATGTTGAAATTGTGAAAATAGAATTATTTTACAGGAAATATTCGCTGAAAAGCTGACAAATAATAGGGGAATGTTATAAGCATACAAGGAGGTAATATGCAATGGCAGACAAAAAAACAATACTTACTTATGCAGGGTTAAAGGCATTGGAAGAAGAGCTGGAAAACCTCAAAGTAGTAAAACGTAAGGAAGTTGCAGCAAAGATCAAAGAAGCAAGAGAACAGGGCGATTTATCAGAGAATGCAGAGTACGATGCTGCAAAAGATGAACAGAGAGATATCGAAGCAAGAATCGAAGAGATAGAGAAGATTTTAAAGAATGCAGAAGTTGTTGTAGAGGATGAAGTAGATTTCGATAAGATTAATATCGGATGTTCTGTACTCGTATATGACAAGGAATTTGACGAGGAAATTCAGTTTAAGATCGTAGGTTCCACAGAGGCAAACAGCCTTCAGGGTAAGATCTCCAATGAATCTCCGGTAGGACAGGCACTGCTTGGCAAGAAAGTCGGAGACGAGATCCAGGTAGAGACGCAGGCAGGCGTTATGGAATACAAAGTGTTAAAAATTGAAAGAGCAAACTAAGGAGTGAGAGAAGTGGCTGAACAGAAGAAGGTACAGGAGCAGGACGTAAACCAGCTCAGACAGGTGCGCCGGGAGAAACTGGCAGATCTGCAGGCAAGTGGAAATGACCCGTTCGTCATTACAAAGTATGATGTGACACATCATAGCATGGATATCAAGGATCATTTTGAAGAGATGGAAGGAAAAGACGTAGCGATCGCAGGACGTATTATGTCCAAACGTGTGATGGGAAAAGCGTCTTTCTGCAATGTTCAGGATTTACAGGGCAATATCCAGTCTTATGTCGCAAGAGATAATATCGGAGAGGAAGCTTATAAAGCATTCAAAAAGATGGATATCGGTGATATTGTCGGAATCAAGGGAGATGTGTTCCGCACAAAGATGGGAGAGATTTCTATCCATGCGCAGGAAGTGACATTGTTATCGAAGAGTCTTCAGATCCTTCCTGAGAAATTCCACGGTCTGACCAATACAGATTTACGTTACCGTCAGAGATATGTAGACCTGATCATGAATCCGGACGTCAAAGATACATTTATCAAACGTTCTAAGATTCTCAGCGCGATCAGAAAATACTTAGATGGACAAGGATTCATGGAAGTAGAAACTCCAATCCTCGTTTCTAATGCAGGAGGAGCAGCAGCAAGACCATTTGAGACACATTTTAATGCACTCAATGAAGATTTCAAACTGCGTATCTCCCTGGAATTATATTTGAAGAGACTGATCGTTGGTGGTATGGAACGCGTCTATGAGATTGGACGAGTATTCCGCAACGAAGGACTTGATACCAGACACAACCCAGAGTTTACATTGATGGAATTATACCAGGCATATACAGATTACAACGGAATGATGGATCTGACAGAAAATCTTTACCGTTTTGTGGCACAGGAAGTTCTTGGAACAACGAAGATCACTTACGGTGGAGTAGAGATGGATCTTGGAAAACCGTTTGAGAGAATTACAATGGTAGATGCGGTGAAGAAATACACTGGTATCGACTGGAACGAAGTGACTACACTCAAAGAAGCAAGAGAACTCGCAAAAGAACATAAAGTAGAGTTTGAAGAGCGCCATAAGAAGGGGGATATCCTTTCTCTGTTCTTCGAGGCATTTGTAGAAGAGCATTTAATCCAGCCTACATTTGTGATGGATCATCCGATCGAGATTTCTCCGCTGACAAAGAAGAAACCGGAGAATCCAGAATATACAGAGCGTTTCGAATTCTTCATGAATGGATGGGAAATGGCAAACGCATACTCAGAGTTAAACGATCCGATCGATCAGAGAGCACGTTTCAAAGCACAGGAAGAGTTGCTTGCACAGGGTGATGAGGAAGCGAACACAACAGACGAAGACTTCCTGAATGCACTGGAGATTGGTATGCCGCCAACAGGTGGTATCGGATTCGGAATTGACAGAATGTGTATGCTTCTCACAGATTCCGCAGCGATCAGAGACGTTCTCCTGTTCCCGACAATGAAGTCACAGGGCGCTGCTAAGAACGAAGCAAACAATGCTGCACAGTCAACAACAGCAGCTCCAAAAGCTGTAGAAGCACCGGTTGCAGCTGAGCCGGCTAAGGTAGAAATCGACTTTTCTAATGTAGAAGTGGAACCATTATTTAAAGATATGGTAGACTTTGACACATTCAGCAAATCAGATTTCCGTGCGGTAAAGGTAAAAGAATGTGAAGCAGTTCCAAAGAGCAAAAAACTTCTGAAATTTGTATTAGACGATGGAAGCGGCGAAGATCGTGTCATCTTAAGTGGTATCCACGATTACTATGAGCCAGAATTCTTAGTAGGAAAGACATTGCTTGCAATCACAAACCTTCCACCACGTAAGATGATGGGAATTGATTCTTGCGGTATGATTATCTCCGCTACACACCTTGTAGAAGGAAGAGAAGGACTCAATGTTCTGATCCTGGATGATAAGATTCCAGCTGGAGCAAAACTGTACTAAGAGCAAGAAATTTTAAGCTATATTTTAAACAGAAAAACAGGTTACTACACCACATTTATACCAAATTTTTTAAAAGTCTAAGAGAAGGACTCTGCAAAAGAATGGTGTAAAAGAAAACTAGTAATAAAAGATACAGTTGAGTGTACCAAAAAAGTTGGTACACCCAGCTGTTTTTTGTTTTATTAGAAATATCTAAATATCAAAATGGAAGTAATCAGTGTTGTAGGTGGTTATTTTTTATTCTATATCGCACATCAGAAATTCTAAAACTTTTATAAATTTCTCAGAAATTCCTGTAAAAATGCCTCTCAGCAATTCGTTATGTAGAAGGATATATATAACAAGTTTAACGAAATGTTAGAAGTAAATCATTATTCTTACAAATGAGGAAGGATTATGGTACACAACGTTCCTGAATCTGTGTAAATAATTTCCTGTCGTAAAAGAAGAGGGGGAAGTGCCTACGAAGCAGGAGGTTTCCATCTAGGGGAAGAACAATTTGACTTTAGAAGAAGCGGCTGTTTACTGGAGTTGGTATTAACAAATTGTCTGATGATGGGAATTGTAGGTTTATGCTCTGGATTGGGCAAAAGACTAATTAAACACAGACAGCTTGACGTGTATATTAAGATGAATGTGTTCGTTGTAGTGAATGATATGATAAAATGAAAAAAATATTGCGTTTTAAAGTGAAAGGTGGTGGTATTACAGTATGCCAATGGAGAAAGGAAGTATCATTATGAAAATACAAGCAGTATTGATTGATGGATTTAAAAATTTATCAAATGTTAGGATTAATTTTGATAATATTACTGCATTGGTATCATTGAACAATTTTGGAAAATCCAATGTTTTGTCGGCGATAGATTTTGGATTGACTTATATTAAGAGTAATATCGAAGATAAAATTGATATGATGGGAAGGGATAAAAGTATAATAAGCTTATCAAAAGAAATCAAGAAGAGGCATTTTATAAAAGTTCAGAAACAGGAAGATGTTCATCCAAAATTAAAGTGGAAGATGCAAAGCGTTTTTATCAGCCTGATCCTATTATAAGAAAAGGATTAGAAGATGTGATGATTAATGCGGAAAATTTACCAAGAGTAATTTATCAGCTCAAGGAAAAATATCCAGACAAATTTGAATTGCTTAAAGATGTATATTCTCAGTTGTTTCCTGATATAGAAGATATTGTTGTAAACAGTTTAAGTTAAAGGGCAGTGAAAATGATAAATTACCAGAGAATGCCCCTTTCATAATAGCAAATTCGATTCATGTTTTATTCGTTAAAGATAGGAATTTAAGCCATCCAATAGGGTTTGAAATGATGTCGGATGGAGCAAAAAGGGTATTTATGATTTTGGCAAGAATCATTCTATCGGGAACGAGTAACGTGTCTTTGATAGCAATAGAAGAACCGGAAAATTCTGTGCATCCTAGTTTGTTTCAGGCATATATAAGAATTATTAGCCAGTTGCTTGATGATTGTAAGATCATTATTACAAGTCATTCACCATATATTGTAAGCTATTTGGAGCCTTCGTGGATACATGTTGGAATGAACAGAGAACCCGGAATTGCAGAGTTCTTTACGTTTAAAAAGTCAGGGCAGAAATTGCTACAGCAAGATGCCGAGTCGTTTAAAATGAGTATGGGAGATTATCTGTTCTCATTATTGGCAGATTCGGAAAATAATTTGAATGATTATTTGGAGTGTGATGCGAATGAGTAAATGCCTTGTGCTATTTGTTGAAGGAGAAACAGAAGTAGAATTTTATAAACAAGTTATTGCTAATGCACGTAAAAGCGGAAATAAAGCCAGATTTTTTTATTTTTCGTAGTTTGGCTCGTGAAATTCCTGCCCTGCGTTCTAATTCTGCGAGATTAACTTTATCAGGATTAAATTTTTCTCCCATTTCCCTCTTCATTTCATTAAGGGCATGTGCTATTATTTCAGTTAAGTCATTGTGTTTTTCTTCCATTGTGATTTCTACTGATGCATTGGCATACATCATTTTAGAACACGAAGAGAAAAATACAATGACTTTTCTATTCGACTAAAAATGGTTAATTCTAAGCGGCTTTAGGTGGTCAATTTTCCCCGCCCCTAACAAAAGTATTATTTTGTGTATATTCTATCTTGTTTTGTTTATGGTGTATACACATACTAAACGGTAAAATTAAAGTGAATTTAGATATCATTTGTGACAAAGCGCACTTCAAGTTTATCAGGGCGTGAATAACTTTCTGTATATTCAACTAAATTCCCATTTTCATCGTATCCTATGAATTCAATATAGTTGACGATAGAGGTGGCACTTGGAAGATGAAGGTGCTTTTGAAGTTTTTCGCCAGCTTCTACCATCACCATTGTCTCATTAAATTTTACAGGCAAATGATTTTTGGATTTCATATAATCATAAAGCGATATGTGCTCAAAATTGTAATTATCGATATCTGAAAAAAAATGAATAGGAACATAGGTAAACTCAATTGCAAGAGGTTCCTTGTTTCCAAGACGAATTCGATGAATACCGTATATTTCATCTTCTTCAGAAAGTCCAAGTTTATCTGCAAAGTATTTTCTGTTTTTGATTATACCTGTGCCTAAGCATTTATTGGAAATTTCAATACCAAAGTTACGAACTAAAGAGGTAAAGCTGGCATTTTTTGATTCATTTAGTACTCCTAAAGCAACTCGATTTTGTTCGGGTTTGCGGACAAAAGTTCCCTTTCCGTGAACGCGAATTAAGTAATGTTGGCTAATTAATTCGTCAAAGATGTCATGAATCAAATACCGACTTACACTATACATTGTTGCAAAATCCCGTTCGCTAGGAAGCAACTCCCCAGGAAGATATTCCTGTGTTTTAATTTTTGTAATGATACTAGATTTTATTTGTGCGGCTAATACATCATCATTGCTCATAAAACTACCTCCCTGATAAAACCAAAACGATCAATTAGCATATTATTTTCAAAAAAGACTGCAAGATGTCCTTGTTTATCATACATGAGCCCTTTGTATTTCATTAAAGGGCTATCAACAGGAATATTTAAAATTTGAGCAGTCTTTATGTCTGCGTAAAGTAAGGTGACTTTTTGATTCGATTTTGCCAAGGTTATTTGACAATTGTTTGTAATCAAATCAATTGCAGGAGCAGAAGCAGCAATTTGTTGGGTGAGATCTGGATAGATGTATTCAGGAATATAAGTTGTATTGATACAAATTAGTTGAGTACCATCTGAATAAAGCCAAACAATTTTGTATATTTTCGATTTTTCAGGAAGTAACATTTCGCTTGCAAGATAGTTATCTGCTTCTATTTTTTTGAAATCATATAATTCGTAAGTTAATTGTCCGCTATCTTCCTCTGAATGTAAGGAAAAATTACGAATGGATTGTAAAATGCGTTTAGGCGCTACGTAATAACCACTTCGTGGTTTTGAGATAATTGTTTTATCTTGAAGTAACAGATTCAAGGCTCCACGAACAGTTAAGCGTTGTACATGAAACAGCTCTGCCAGCTTTCGTTCCGAAGGCAGTTTGTCACCTGGAAGATAGTGTTCTTCCTTTAGCATGTATTTGATTTCTTTTGATAATGCAACATCTAAAGTTAATAAATTTTTTTTCATAAGAACTCCTAATATTATAATTTACTTGTAAATTATAATCAAATTATACGTTGTCAGTTCTTAAAAAGCAAATGGAAAGGAAAAAAGAAATGAATAAATAAAAAATAAATATAAAAACTGGTATAGTAAGTTTGAAATGTGTTTCATACCAGAATAAAAGAAATATATGCATTATGTATAAATAAATGCATTTATATTTATAAAAATACAACAATATTCAATATTCTTTACATGAAGTATTGAAAAAAATGAAAAAAGTGGTATATTAAATTTAAAAATAGTCGCCAATGCAAAGGAAGAGAAAGGGGAAAACACTATGTTGAAATTTAATGAACAGAAACAGATTGAAAGTGTGAATGGAGCGCTTGCTCTGAGAAATCAAATTAATGAATTGATTGATGGAATTTGTAAAGAAGGATACAAGAATATTTGTTGGCTCGGTATCGGTGGAACATATGCATCTTGCCTCCAGGCAGAGGTTCATATGAAAGAAAAATCAAAACTTTCATTTTTTGTTGAAAACGCAGCAGAGTATTTGACAACTGGAAATAAAAAAGTTGGAGAAGGAACTATTGTAATTATTTCGTCTGTTACAGGAACAACTTCTGAAATCGTAGATGGAGTAAAAAAAGCACAGAAGAGTGGAGCAAGGGTGATTGGTTTTATTGATGTTGCTACTGCAGAACTTGCAAAACTTGTAGATTATGTGATTACATATCCTGCCAATGAACAATTGAAATTTTATATGGTAGCAGATAGATTTATGTACAATGCAGGAGAATTTCCAGAATATGAGGATTTATACAAGGAGTTGGATCAGTATTTGGCAACTGCACTTGTGGAAGTTGAAAAGGAAGCAGATGCTTTCGGAGAAGAATTTGCAAATCGTCATAAGGACGACAAAATTCATTATTTTGTTGGGGCTGGGAACCAGTATGGTGCCACATATTCTTATGCAATGTGCTATTGGGAAGAACAGCATTGGATTCGTACAAAATCTATCCACAGTGCAGAATTTTTCCATGGAATGTTAGAAGTAATTGACAAAGATACACCAGTTACAGTATTTATTGGGGAAGATTCTCAGAGATCATTGAGCGAGCGCGTTGCAAACTTCTTGCCACGCATTTGTGGAAAATACAATATTATTGATACCAAGAAATTTGAATTAAAAGGAATTAGTCCAGAGTACAGAGGATATATATCACATTTAGTGATGCATGCGGTAACACAGAGAATTGATGCACATATGGAAAAAGTCAATTGCCATCCTATGGAAATCAGAAGATATTACAGACGTCTGGACTATTAAGGTGGCAAAATGGACAGAAAGATAAGAGTAGCAGCAATAGGAGATAATTGTATTGATTATTATGATTCATTGAATGAATCTTATCCAGGGGGAAACCCAGTGAATGTTGCTGTATACATAAAACGATTAGGTGGAGAAAGTTCTTATACAGGTGCTGTTGGAACTGATTCATTCGGAAAAATCATGATAAGTGCAATTCAAAATAAAGGAGTCGATACTTCTCATATTCAAGTGCTAGATGGAAAAACCGCAGTTTCACATGTTGACATTGTAGATGGAGATAGAGTGTTTGGAGAATATGAAGAAGGTGTTTTGGCAGACTTTAAGCTAAGAGAACAAGACATTTCCTTTATAAAGAAACATGATTTAGCGGTTACAGGAATTTGGGGAATGATTGAAGATGAGCTTCCACTTATTTCGAAAGAAATTCCAGTTGCATTTGATTTTGCAAATAAATTTGCAAATCCAATTGTTGAGAAAGCGATTCCATATGTGACATATGCATTCTTCTCTTTTGACGAGGAATCACGCAATGAGTTTAGACAGAAATATCATAGCATGGGCTTAAAAGAAAAAGAAAATTGTATGGAACAATTAAAGGAATTCATGAAAGCAATGCAACAAAAAGGACCTAAAGTCATTATTGCAACATTGGGGAAAAATGGAAGCATTGGGTATGATGGAAATTCTTGGTATCGATTTGGAATCATAGAGTGTAAAGTTGTTGATACAATGGGTGCAGGCGACAGTTTTATTGCCGGATTTTTATATGGGATTTTGAATGGATTGAATGTTCAAGATTCGATGGAAGCAGGAGCTCAGAATAGTGCGGTAACAATAGGGTATCGAGGAGCATGGTAGAAGGAGAATATAACAAATGAGAAAAAAAATAGTGGCAATTTTATTGACAGCTGCGATGGCAATGGGTATTGCAGCATGCGGAAATCAAAGTGAAAGCAATAAAGAGGCAAAAAAAGACGATAATACAATTACAGTATGGTGTTGGGACAAAACATTTAATATTTTTGCAATGGAAGAAGCTGCAAAAATTTATCAAGAAGCTCATCAAGATGTGAAAATTGATATTGTCGAAGTTGGAGATGTAGATGTACAGTCTAGACTTACTACGGCTGGTACATCAGGAGATCTAAGCACATTGCCAGATATTTTTTTGATGCAAGACCATGCATTCCAAAAAAATGTATTATCTTATCCGGATATATTTACAGAAATTTCTGAAGAGAAAATTGATTTTTCAGAATTTGCCTCTGGTAAAACAGATTTTTCTGTTGTAGATGGAAAACACTATGGAGTGCCTTTTGACAACGGAGCAGCAATTGCTTGTTATCGTACAGATATTTTGCAAGAAGCTGGAATGACTTTAGAAGATTTTACAGATATTACTTGGGATGAGTGGGGTGAAAAAGGCAAAGTAGTACTGGAAAAAACAGGAAAACCATTATTGACAACGTTAGCAGGCGAATGTGATTTGCTTACGATGATGTTACAGTCTGCAGGAGCATCTTTGTTTAATGAAGATGGAACAACGAATATTGCAAAAAATGACACTTTAAAGAAGGTAATTGATACATATTGTAAAATGAAAGATTCAGGTGTGTTACAGGAAATAAATAACTGGGATGAATACACTGGCTCAATATTGAACGGTGAAGCTGCAGGTGTGATTAATGGGTGTTGGATTATGGGAACAATTCAGACAGCTGAGGATCAGTCAGGAAAATGGGCTATTACAAATATTCCAAAACTTACAAATGTAAAGGGTGCCACAAACTATTCAAATATTGGAGGTTCTTCCTGGGCAATCTCAGGGAATTGTGGAAACGTAGAGTTAGCAGAAGATTTTCTTGCGTCTACATTTGCTGGAAGTACAGAGTTATATGATAATATTCTCTCTTGTGGAGCAATTTCTACATGGACACCAGCAGGAGATTCTGATGCATATGCAGTACCGAATGAATTTTTCTCTGGTGATGCAGTGTTTGAAAAAATAGTTGACTATTCAACAAAAGTTCCTTCTATTATTACGGGACCATATTTCCATGAAGCAAGAGACGCAATCTCTGTTGCGACAACAAATATTACAAATGGTGCAGATTTAGAGGAAGAGCTTAAAAAAGCGGAAGATACTGTTAATTTTAATATGGGACAGTAAGAGAGATTCCTATCATACAAGGGGATGGAATGTAGAACCATCCCCCTTATGGATAGAGAGGAGGGGTTTTTGTGTCTAACAAACCAAGAAAAATGACGTTAGAAAAAAAGCATAATTTAACAGGATGGGCTTTTTTGGCACCAGCAACATTTTTGATTGCGGTGTTTAGTTTTTGGCCAATGATCAAAGCGTTAGTTTTATCTTTTCAGACGGGGAAAGGTACAAATATGCAGATGGCTGGATTTACAAATTACATCAGAATGTTTCAAGATGATGTATTTATTCAGTCAATAAAAAACACATTTTTTTATTTCGTTCTTCAAGTGCCCATTATGCTTGCAGTAGCGTTGGTGTTAGCTTGTATTCTAAATAAAAAAGACTTACGGTTTAAAGGATTTTTCCGAACAATGATTTTTTTGCCGTGTACAACTTCATTGGTTGCGTATTCAATTATTTTTCGGTCTTTGTTTGCAAATGATGGATTAGTAAATTATGTTCTAGTGAATTTTGGAATTTTGGATAAACCATATAATTTTTTGACACAACCATTTGCGGCAAAAATGGTTATCATATTGGCTCTTTTGTGGAGATGGACAGGATATAATATGGTATTTTTCCTTTCTGGATTGCAAAACATTGAATCTTCAGTATACGAAGCTGCAAAAATTGATGGAGCATCAGCAATACAGACATTTTTTAAGATTACTGTTCCAGTATTAAAACCAACTATCTTGTTGACAGCAATAATGTCAACAAATGGAACATTACAGTTATTTGATGAATCAATTAACTTGACCGATGGAGGTCCTGCGAATGCTTCAATCTCTATGTCACATTACATATATAATTTATGTTTTAAGTATGTGCCGAATTTTGGATATGCAGCAGCGATGTCCTTCTTTATATTACTGTTGGTTGCAGTATTAGCATTTATACAAATGAGGGTGGGTGATAAACGTGATTAAAAAGATGAAAAATATAGGAATGTATGCATTCTTGATTTTGGTTACTTTTATTTCAGTATTTCCTTTGTACTGGATGGTAAGTGCATCCACAAACAAAAGTGTGGATGTATCAAGAGGTGTATTATCGTTTGGCTCTCATTTGGGAGAAAACTTGAAAAATCTGCTGGCAAATCAAGATGTAGGGGCTGCATTGGTCAATTCATTTAAATATGCAATATTACTTACAATAGTTTCGATGGTGATATGTTCCTTGGCGGGATATGGATTTGAAATTTATCATGATAAAGCAAAAGATGCCGTGATGGTTGTGATTCTTCTTGCAATGATGGTTCCATTTATTACGACATTGGTCCCATTGTTTCAGATGGTTTCAAAAATGAAAATGTTAAATAGTACGTTGGGATTCATTTTACCAACGGTATCAACCCCATTTTTAATCATGATGTTTCGGCAGAGTGCAAGATCATTTCCTCATAATATTATTGAAGCTGCCAGATTAGATGGACTTTCGGAAATTAGAATCTTCTTTCAGATGTTTATTCCTACAATGAAATCAACATATGCAGCAGCTATGACTATTACATTTATGAATGCTTGGAATAGTTATTTGTGGCCGAAAGTAATCATGACACAATCCAAGAGCATGACAATGCCAATGGTTGTAGCAAATCTGACAGAGGGATATGTAACAGACTATGGAATGCTTATGTTGGCAGTCTTAATATGTACATTGCCTACCGCCTTAGTATTCTTTATTTTACAGAAGAATTTTGCAGAAGGTATTACTGGAGCTGTAAAATAATAAATGATATCTATAAAGAAAGGGATTAGAAATGAAATATAAAAAAATAAATATGCCAGGTCTTCTGCATGGTGGAGATTATAATCCTGAACAATGGTTAGATAGACCGGATATTCTTGAAGAGGATATCCGGTTAATGAAATTAGCGCATGTAAATAATGTTTCACTAGGAATATTTTCGTGGGCATTTTTAGAACCAGAAGAAGGAAAATATCAGTTTGACTATTTAGAAGAAATTATTAACCGTTTATATGACAATGGCATCTATACAAATCTAGCTACACCAACAGGTGCAATGCCAAATTGGATGACTCAAAAATATCCTGAAGTAATGCAGACAGATGAAAACGGGATACAGAATTTACCAGGAAAAAGGCATAATTTTTGTTACACGTCTGCTGTTATGAGAGAAAAAACTAGAAAGTTGGATTTGAAATTATCAGAACGCTTTGGAAAACATCCAGGAGTAATTCTTTGGCATATATCAAACGAATACGGAGGAAATTTTAGGGATGCTTCTTGTCATTGCGAAGAATGTCAAAAAGCATTTCGGAAATGGTTGAAAAAAAAATACAAAACATTGGATGCATTGAATCATGCATGGTGGAGTGCGTTTTGGAGTCATACTTATACCGATTGGGAACAGATTCATTCACCTTCTCCGAGGGGAGAGGATGAATTACACGGTTTGAAATTGGACTGGAAAAGATTTGTGAGCGAACAGTTACAGGACTTTTGTAGAGAAGAGATTCGAGCTGTTAAAACATATTCGGATCTTCCAGTTACAACAAACATGATGATGTATTTTTCGCCATTGGATTATGATAAATGGGCAGAGGAGTTGGATGTGATTTCTTGGGACTCTTATCCGAGTTGGCATACAAAAGAAGATGAAGTACCGATTGCTGTGTGGGCAGCCTTTATGCATAACCAGATGAGAGGATTTCAGAAGAAGCCATTTTTGATGATGGAATCAACACCATCACTTGTGAATTGGGATGAGGAAAATAATGTAAAAAGACCGGGGATGAATTACTTATCTTCAATGCAGGCAATTGCGTTAGGTTCTGATAGTGTTCTTTATTTTCAATGGAGAAAAAGCAGAGGATCGAGTGAAAAGTTTCATGGAGCGGTTGTTGATCATGATGCGTCAGAAAAGAATAGAGTTTTTCAAGAAGTTGCTTGGATTGGCAAAGATCTAGAAAAGCTAAGCAGTCGAATACTAAGTACATGTAATAGGGCGAAGGTAGCTATTATTATGGATTGGGAAAATTGGTGGGCTCTTTCTGACGCACAAGCAATATCGAGAAAATTCGATTATACGGAAGAGCTTTTAAAATATTATCGGGTTTTTTGGGAAAAAGGAATTGAAGTTGATATAATTTCCATGGATCGAGATTTGTTAGATTATCAGCTTGTGGTTGCTCCGACCTTGTACTTGTATAAAAAAGAGTATATTCATAAAGTAGAAGCATACGTGGAAGCAGGTGGAATATATGTAACAACTTATTGGAGTGGAGTAGTAAATGAAACAGATTTATGTTTTATTGGAGAGAGACCACATGAGAGATTGCTAGGATTATCAGTTGATGAGATTGATGTGGGGAATGAATATTTTCCAAATACTTTCTCCTATAAAGACGGTGTATATAAAGCCGGTGTGTTAAGAGAAGTTGTGACACTTCAAACTGCAAAGCCGTTGGGAACATACTTGCAAGATTACAATGCAAATACTCCAGCAATTACAGAAAATGCGTATGGCAAAGGAAAAGCTTACTATGTTGTTGTTCAACCAGATCTGGAATTTTTGAAAGAATTTTTGGGCGATGTAATTGAGGAAGCAAATGTGGAAGCAAATTTGACGGAAACATTACCTTATGGAGTTACTGTTTCAAAAAGAAGTGGAAAAGAACAGAAAGATGATGTATATTTTCTTCAGAATTTTAACAGACATCCTGTGAAGATGGTTTTGAATGAATGTTATACAAATTTGATTACTGATGAAATCCTTACAGGTTCAATAAAACTGCAAACATATCAATGTATTGTGATGCAAAAGAAATAAGATTCCGTAATAGGGAGGAACTCACATTGAAATCAAAGGCAAAGACATTTTTAATTGATATTTTACTTGATATTGTAGGTGGTTGTTTCATTGCGATTGGAGTCTATAATTTTGCAGTGGCATCTGGATTTCCGGTAGCAGGTATATCAGGTATTGCAATCGTGTTTTATTATTTTTGGAAAATTCCAATTGGTACAATGACGACAATTTTGAATATTCCAATTATTTTAATTTGTTACAAGTTGTTGGGAAAACAATTTTTTTTAAAATCAATAAAGACAATGTTAATTTCTAATATACTGATGGACTGGGTTGTTCCATTGTTTCCAGTTTACCAAGGTGATATGATGTTATCTTGTATTTGTATGAGTGTATTCTCAGGAATCGGATATGCATTAATTTACATGAGAGATACCTCTACAGGTGGAGCAGATTTTGTTTTGATGGCAATACACAAGGCAAAGCCACATATTTCTGTAGGAAAAATTATCATTGTTATGGATTTTATTATTGTAATTGTTGGTGGAATTCTGATGCGTGGAAACATTGATAAGATTATTTATGGATTAATAGGAACGTATATTCTATCATTTGTCGTAGATAAGCTAATGTATGGCGTTGATGCTGGAAAACTTGCTTTGATTGTAACAGAAAAGGGACCACAAATTGCGGCAAAAATTGATGAGCTATCACAACGAGGGGCAACTTTGATTAAGGCAGAAGGAAGTTATACAGGACGTGAAAAAGAAGTATTAATGTGTGCATGTAACAATAAAGAAATGCATACGATTCAAGAAGCTGTAAAGAAAGTAGATTCATCAGCGTTTCTTGTTATAATGGAATCGAATGAAGTGCGTGGAGAAGGATTCAAGCCACATTAAAAGAAATATAATATAAAAATTAAGAAGTTCTAGCATGGATCGGTATAAGATTGGATCCGGAACATTATCTTTGATTATGGAACGTTATCACGCGGGAGGTTTATGAAAATTCAGAGGTTTATCCAGTTGCATATGTGACCAGTCAATATCTTTCGGAAGAGGATTATAATACCCTGGAATTTCCATATAATCAGACAGCATTTCTTGACTTTGCTGTTGTGAAAAACAGAAGTTCCTGTGCCGGATGGAAGGAACAGCTTCAATCAAAGATACAGGAAGTAGATATTGGATTTCAATATAAAGAGATAGATAGCAGGCAGTCAGTGACAAAAGAATTTACAATTCCAAAAGCCCAAAAGGGAGATTTATTTTTGCTTCAGTTTGATGTAGAAAACCAAGATACTTCAAAGGATGTATCTGTAGATGTAGAAGGTATTCGCAATAAATTAACGGAAAAAAATCATATTTACTATAACGAAAACGAAACCTTTACTTATGCTGTTACGCTAGAAGATGGTCAGTGTCTTTGGTTTGCTGTTATTTTGTAAGCGCAAAATATTGCTACGCTGTCCATGAATCACGCTTGAACCAAAATGATAGATGCAAGCGTTTTACTCTATGTTTAGTTTTGACAGTTCGCTTTCGCAGTCTCGCTCCATGGGGCAAGCTGTTCCAGCTGTTCATCTGACATTTTAGCGTCTGGCCGCTGTGATAAGAGGTATGTCAGATATTTGTAGGTATTCAGGTCATTCGCTTTTGCCATCTCAACCATTGTATACACAATAGCGCTAGAGGCCGCTCCCTTCGGACTGGCACTGAACAGCCAGTTCTTCCGCCAAGAAAGATGATGGGAATCGATTCCTGTGGTATGATTATCTCCGCAACTCATCTGGAAGAAGGAAGAGAAGGATTGAATGTCTTGATGGTAGATGACAGAATCCCAGCAGGAGCAAAACTCTATTAATGGAAAATAAATATTGATTGTTGAGGGCACTTTTTGAAAGAAAAAACTTTCAGGGAGTGCCCTTTTTATGTTTATAATCTGTTATACAAAAAGTGGATGAATATTTTTAGAAATTACATGAAGAACATGATGAAGTATACAGCCTTGCAGAAGAAAATCTGCAAGTGTATAATTTACATAAAGTTAATTTATGAAATTTTCAAGGAGCAAAAAACTTATGAATAAAATTTTGATCATAGAAGATGATGCTGATATAAATGTTATTATAGCGGAGGCGCTCACCAAAGCCGGATACAGCTGCACACAGGCGTTTTCGGGAACAGAAGCTTTGCTTTATCTGGACAAAGAGAATTACGCACTTGCTGTTATGGATTTGATGTTACCAGGGTTATCCGGTGAAAAACTACTTCCTAAGCTGAAAGAAAAGCAGCAGATACCTGTGATTGTAGTTTCTGCTAAAGATAGCCTTGATAGTAAAGTGAACCTTCTGACAGAGGGGGCAGAGGATTACTTGACAAAACCTTTTGAGCTTGAAGAACTTATTGCAAGAGTTGGTGTTCAGGTTCGTCGTTTTGCAAAAGAGTATAATACAGAGAATAACTTGTTAAAATATAAAAATCTGGTTCTGAATTTAGATACATTTACAGCTGAAATTAACGGTACAGAGATTATATTGACAAGACAAGAGTTTAAAATATTGGAACTTTTCATGTCTCATCCCAATAAGGTGTATGCAAAGCAGGATATATACGATTATGCCTGGGATGATATTTATGTTGGAGAGGATAAGACTATTAATGTACATATCAGTAACATACGCAAAAAAATAAAAATTGTTACAGAAGAGGAATATATTGAAACGGTATGGGGAATTGGATTTCGTCTGGTTAAATAACTTTAACTTTTCTTTAACTTTGCTTTGCGTTTTATTGTCATTTTATCTGTAAACTAGGAAGCATAAAGTAAAGGAGGAGTTGAAATGAAGGATTTGTTAAGTACAAACGGTCTTACGAAAAAATTCGGAAGATATAAGGTCGTAAATGCAGTAAATATTCATATCAGACAAGGTGATATATATGGGCTGATTGGGAGAAATGGAGCAGGGAAAACAACGATTCTTAAAATGATAAGCGGACTTGCAGCTCCAACAGAAGGTGATTTTTCTCTATTTGGGAAAAGTGGAAAAGCTGCCTATCAGTATATGTCCCGCATCGGTACATTGATTGAAGCACCAGGAATTTATCCGAATATGTCTGCTTATGAAAATATGAAACTGAAATGCATCGCAATGGGTGTTAGAAAACAGGGTGTGATTGAAGAACTTCTTAATACTGTAGGACTTGGAACTGTTGGAAAGAAAAAGGTCAAGAACTTTTCTCTTGGTATGAAGCAAAGACTTGGAATCGCACTTGCACTTGTAGGCGATCCAGACTTAGTGATTTTAGATGAACCGATCAATGGTCTTGATCCCCAGGGAATTGCTGAAGTAAGAGAAACTTTATTCAAATTGAATAAAGAGAAGAATATTACCTTTATTATTTCAAGCCATATTCTTGAAGAATTATCAAAGATTGCAACAAACTATGGTGTTATTCATGATGGTGTTCTAATTAAGGAAATGACACGAGAAGAGCTTCTTGCAGAATGTAGTGAACGAATAGAGCTTAAGACAGATGATACAGGAAAAGCCTGCACTGTTCTTGAAAATATGGGAATCCATCAGTATAAGGTAGTAGATGCTGATACAATCCAGATTTTTGAGAGACTGAATGATGGTGGAAGCATCACGATGACATTAGCGGAAAATGGTGTAAAGACTGTAGGGATTACTATAAAGAACGAAGCTTTAGAAGATTACTATTTAAATTTGACGGGAGGTGCTTTAAATGTTTAATCTTATAAAAATGGATATTCACCGACTATTACATTCAAAATCTACATGGATTATGATCTGTTTTGTAATTGGTCTTGCAGTGTTCAGTGTAACGATGACAAATTCAGATATAGAATTTATGAAAGATGATCCAGCGGCAGTGACAGAAACAATGGAAGAACGCCCGGTAGGTATCTATGTGGAAGCACAGCCGGAATGGGTAAATGGTACTATTGAAATTGGAAGTGTCGTCAGTGTTGAAATGAGAAGTCAGTTACTTGCAATTTTATGTGTTATTTTTGCGGCAATTTTTACCAATGCAGATTATAAGAATGGATATATAAAGAATATTGCTGGGCAATTTCCAAGACGGGAACAGCTTGTTGCATCGAAATTTATCGTAATTGCATTCCAAGTGCTAGTGATGGTTGTTGTATTTACAATATCGATAGTTGTAAGTGGGTACGTAATGTGGGGAAGTGATTTCTATTTAGGAAGTGTAACAGAACTGTTTCAGTATTTAGGGGTACAATACTTGCTTCATTTAGGAATTGCTACAGTAATGATGTTACTTTGTATTCTCACTTATAGTACTGCGTTTAGTATGACCAGTGGGATTCTTTTGTGCTCTGGACTTGCAGTGCCTATTTATTCACTAATAAATAAAGCAATTAATGGATTGAAAACAGGACTTGAATTTGATATTAACAAGTATATACTTGATGGTAATATTACGATGTTATTGTATGATAGCACATCAGAAGTTATGGTAAGAGGTGTTGCCGTTGGAGTAGCATTTGCAATTGTATCTTTATTCATTTCTACGATAATTGTAAAGAAACGAGATATTCGATAGAGGTTTTATATGATTCTATGGGCTGTTTTATCAACAGTGTTGGCTGTTGGATTAATATTTATACTGTTAATGTACAGGCGACAGGTAAAGAATACCTGCCGCCAACTTGGGTTTCTAAAAGAAAATCAGACAAATCTTCGCCTTACGGTAATGGTTCCTTTTAAACAATTCGAAAAGCTTGTGGACAGTATCAATCAAGTACTTGACATGTCGCAAGAGATTAAGAACAATGCACGGAAAAATGAAGAACATTTGAAGGAGACAATTACAAATCTTTCTCATGATATTCGAACACCGCTGACATCTCTTGATGGATACTTTCAATTGCTGGCACAAAGTGATTCAGAAGAAGAGCAGCGACATTACATAGAAGTAATCCAAAGCAGAATTTCAAGTTTAAAGGATATACTGGAAGAATTATTTACATATACAAAACTTCAGAATGAACAGTATGAGTTGAAGATGGAAACAGTTGATTTTGGTAAATGTGTGTATGATACAGTATTTTCGTTCTATGATGAATTTCAGACAAAAGGCCTGGAACCTGAGATTGATTTTTGCGAGGAGAATATTCTGATAGAGGGAAATACGGAAGCAATTAGAAGAATATTGCAGAATATTATAAAAAATGCATTGGTGCATGGCAGTCAAAAGATCAGAATGAAGCTTTTCAGTGAGAATAATCACATAATTTTTCTATGTGAAAATGATTTGGAAAATCCAGGGGACATTGATATTAAGAAGATTTTTTCAAAATTCTATAAAGCCGATACAGCACGAACAAGTAATACTACAGGGCTTGGTCTTTCAATTGCAAAAAGTTTGGTAGAGCGAATGGACGGAACGATAATTGCTGAGATAGAGAATGATATGTTCCTAATAAGAGTTATATTTTTTAGAAAGAAACTTTAAATATCTATATTCCTTATCCTTATGCCAGATGCGGAAAGTACAGTGATCTGTAGACTTTGGGCAAATTCTATTATGAATTCTTCTTGCTTTCATAAGGAAAGTAGATTAGAATATACGATTAGATTAGTAAATGTAGAACTTTTTCAAGTATACATAAAAGGAAATACGACTAGAGTAAATTCTACAAGGAAGAAAAATATCATTTGCAAGAGAGGAAAACATGGTTTTTATTGTTATATTTTTGGTGCTTGCCATCGGTGGGCGTTGGGCATGCTCTGTGATATGTCCATTGGGGATTATACAGGAAGTGATTTTTCAAATTCCTTTCCTTAAAAAGTTACTTCAGTTGCCTTACGAAAAGTATTTGAGAAAAATAAAGTACATTGTTTTTTTTGCATTATTGTTTTTTATTCCCATTGTTTTTTTGCCAAATAAGGAAAATTGGAGGGAAGCATTTCTTTTTATAAAAGTATTTGGATTCACAACTATTTTTATATTGTCACTTTTTATTTATCGCCCGTTCTGCAAATATTTCTGTCCATTCGGTGTGTGTTTGGGATTGTTTCAGAAAATATCACCTTTCCGCTATAAGGTAGAGTCTTCTTGCAATCGTTGCGGACTATGCAAACGTAAGTGCAAAATGGGAATCACGCCTTATGAGAGTCCGAATCATATGGAATGTATTCGATGCGGAGCATGTTTGAAGGGGTGCCCACGGAATGCAATAAGGAGAAGGAAAAATGAATAAGATTTTGATGATCGCATGGATACTGGCAGGAATCTCATCGTTTGTTGTGCCGCCAGATATGGAATATTTGAACTATATTGATTTTCATACACTAGGATTACTATTTTGTCTGATGGCAGTCATGGCAGGCCTGAGCCGGGAAGGCGTATTTGGACAGGCGGCTGGAAGATTGATCACAGTTGTGAAGAATAGTCGGCAGATGGAACTGATTCTTGTGTTTTTATGTTTTGTGTCTAGTATGTTGATCACAAATGATGTAGCTTTAATCACATTTGTGCCATTTGCAATACAGGTGCTGGAGATGGCAAATATGAGAAAACGAATTGTTCCGGTAATTGTCATGCAGACAGTTGCGGCAAATTTAGGAAGTATGTTTACCCCAATTGGGAATCCACAGAACCTTTATCTGTATTCAAAATCAGGAATGGCATTGAGTGCATTTTTTAAATTGATGCTGCCGTACACACTACTTGCAGCAGTGATGTTGCTTGGAATGATTTTGTTGAGAAAATGTGTTGTGCTTGGTGATTTACAGATGCGGGAAAGCGAAAAGGTGAAAAATCCGTGGAAAGTAGCTATTTATGCAATAATTTTTCTATTGTGTCTTCTTTGCGTATCGCATTTGCTTCCTGTTTGGGTTGTAATGCTCGTGACAATTTTGGCAGTGTTTGTGATGGATCGTGGAACTTTTAAAGAAATCGATTACTCTCTTCTTCTTACTTTTGCAGGATTTTTTATCTTTATCGGAAATATGGGGCGAATTTCTATGTTTTGTAATTTCCTAAAGAGTATTTTGAATGGGAATGAAATATTGACTGCGGTCATTTCTTCGCAGGTAATCAGCAATGTTCCGGCAGCACTATTACTTTCAGGATTTACAGATCAGTGGTCGGAATTGATTATCGGAACAAACCTCGGGGGATTGGGAACTATGATCGCATCCATGGCGAGTTTAATCTCGTATCGTTTTCTCATAGCGGCCTATCCGGAAGAAAAAAGAAGATACACAATGCATTTTACAGTTGTTAATCTCGGGTTCCTGCTAGGATTTCTGATTGCTATGTGGAGCATTCGTATTTGGTGATGGAAAAGTCAGTTAAAATGAAAGAAAAATAGATGTTAACGGTGTTGAATAGGATTGGGAGGAAAGAAGATGCTTGCATATACATACAAAGAGCAGGGGAAATTTATGTTGGAAGAAAAAGAGAAGCCGGTTCTTCAAGAGGAAGAGGATGCGATCGTCCGGGTAACGCTGGCGAGTATTTGTTCGAGCGATATTCATATCAAACATGGAGCAGTTCCAAGGGCGGTACCGGGAATTACAGTAGGGCATGAGATGGTTGGCATTGTGGAGGAAGTAGGAAGCAAGGTGACCAAAGTAAAACCTGGAGATCGTGTAGCTGTAAATGTAGAGACTTTTTGTGGGAATTGCTTTTTCTGCCAAAATGGTTATGTGAATAACTGCACAGATAAAAATGGCGGATGGGCTTTGGGATGCAGGATAGACGGAGGGCAGGCAGAATATGTGCGTGTGCCTTATGCCAATCAGGGATTGAATCGGATTGGAGATGCAATTACGGATGAAGAGGCATTGTTTGTCGGAGATGTCCTGGCTACCGGATACTGGGCAACAAAAATTTCTGAAATTGGAAGCGAGGATACTGTAGTCATCATTGGCGGGGGGCCAACGGGAATCTGTACACTTTTATGTGTGATGTTGAAGAATCCTGAAAAGATTATTTTGTGTGAGGTGGATCACGAGAGAATTACATTTGTAAAAGAGCATTATCCGAATGTGCTCGTAGTAAATCCAAAAGAAACTGATGTCGAGGAATTTGTCAGACAACACAGTAGACATGGTGGAGCTGATCGCGTGCTAGAAGTAGCGGGAGGAAGGAATACTTTTGAGCTGGCATGGAAGGTAGCCAGACCAAATGCCATTGTGACTGTGGTAGCTCTTTATGAAGAAGAACAGATCTTGCCATTGCCACAAATGTATGGAAAAAATCTCACGTTCAAGACCGGAGGGGTAGACGGATGTGATTGTGATGAAATTTTACGGTTAATAGAACAGAAGAAAATCGATACGACACCGTTACTTACCCATACATTTCCACTAAGAGAGATTGAACAGGCATATGATATTTTTGAAAATCGAAAAGAAGGCGTCATTAAGGTAGCTATTCGACCGTAGACAAGAAAAAATGATTTCTGCTATCACGGCCTCTTCATTAATGCAAAGAGAAATACAAATAGTTCTGTTGCGGGATATGCCAGCCAGACACCGGTCATTCCAAAGCAGCAAGAGAGTATCCATGACATTGGTATTAAAACAAAAAAGCTGCGGAGTATGGAAATGATCTGTGCCGGAAGCGGATGGTTTATGGAAATAAAATAGGTCGAAAGAACAATGTTAAATCCGATAAACGGGCAGGCGGTAAAGTAAAGTCTTAAGCCGGGGATTGCATAGCTGGCTAAAATCAAATCTTGTTCGCTGTTAAAAACAGAAACGAGACGGGGTGCATGAAAGAAAATAATCCCATATATCACAATGGATAAAAGGATAGAAGTTATGAGGGAATAGCGCAAAAGCGTTTGCACATTTTTCTTATTTCCTGCCCCATGATTCTGGCTAATTAATGGCTGTATTCCCTGTGATAAACCGGTATACAGGGAGATTACCACAAGCGAAATCACGCTGATCACACTGAATGCTGCGACGCCTGTGTTTCCGGAAATTCTCAGAATAATAAAGTTAAATAAAAACATCACAACACCGGAAGCGGCTTCGGTCAGAAAAGGCGGAATACCATTTGCAAGGATGTTGGCAGTAGTTCTTTTCATTTGAACAAGATTCGGAATTGTCAAATGAAAAGAATTCTTTTTTTTCAGAAAATATGGAAGCAATACTAGCATACTTATCACTGGTGACAGTCCGGTTGCAAGGGCAGCCCCGAAAATGCCCATATGAAAAGGGAAAATAAAAATGTAGTCTAAAACAATGTTGGAAAAACTTCCGGTTATCATAGCTGCCATGGAAAGTGAAGGATTCCCATCATTTCTGACAAAGCACTGAAGGAAATGGTTTAATAAAAAGGCAGGAGCAAATAGCATGAGAACTTTCAGATAACGATTTGTTGTTTCAAACACCTGGATGTCTGCACCTAGAACTGTTACAAGATGCTGGGAAGCAAATAGTCCTGTAAAAAAGAAAATGGAAGCAAACAAAAGTACCAGTATAAGTCCATTGGTAAATACTTGATCAGCAGTGTTGGATTCATTACGGCTTTTCAGGATAGAAAATCGGGAACTGCCTCCAATACCAATCATAAGTCCAGTTCCGCTGATAATACAAAATACAGGAAAAGCAAGATTCAGTGCAGTGAGCCCGTTTGTGCCAATGTCCGCAGATACGAAGAAAGTATCTGCCAGCGTATAACAGGAATAAGCAATTTGCCCTAAAATATTGAAAGAAACATATTTAGAAAAATCTTTAAAAATAGTTTTATTCATATAGCCTCCCAAATAAAAATGGTAATTTAGACAAAAAAACGCTCCCGAAAACAAAGTAGCCTTTGCATTCGGGAGCGTTTCAAACCGTGGTTACAGAATAACATAGAAAGGGAGAAAGTGCAAGAAGTGGATAGAAATAAGTACTTTGATATGATTCTGAGCGTGTTTCTTATTTATAAATCATAGATTAAATTCGTTCTGCATATCTTGTATAAACAAATTATACAGGGGTTTCTATGAAAGATTATATCGAAGAGCGTGCCGCTGCGATCGCCAATTATATTATTGAAGAAAATGCAACAGTGCGGCAGACTGCGAAAAAATTTGGAGTAAGTAAAAGTACGGTACATAAAGATGTAACTGATCGTTTGCTTCAAATTAATCCTGCGCTTGCAGTGAGTGCAAGAAAAGTTCTGGATCAGAATAAATCAGAGCGTCATATTCGGGGAGGAATGGCGACGAGGGAAAAATATCTGCACATTGCGCATAGATATTAACCGTTTCGGAAGGCATTGTAAAAATATAATTTCTAGAGAGGGATATTAGAAAATCATCTCCTTTAACACAATTACGGATGATATAGATTATTTGTGAGAAGGGAGATGATTTTATGTCAGGCTACATACTTTTAAGAAGAGGAAGTTCCAAAGTCATTTAAATCTTCTTTCAGATAATGAATCGCGTCCTCCAGGCGTTTTTGGCGGATTGCGTCTAAAATTAAATCGTGATATTTCATATCAGCCGGGATATTATAGTGGCTCCATTTATTCCAGTGTAATTGTGCATAGGCGCGCCATAACATATTCATACAGCTTTTCAGCTGAGCACAGGCATAGTCGTTGCCGCCGAGAGAAAGCAGTGCAATGTGAAAATCCATATTATAAATCCAATGCTCCATGACATCCTCAGTATTTTTGCTGCAGAGAGAAGAGAGCTCATCAAGATGCAAAAGCTGTTTTTCAGTGATAGTGTCGAAGCAGAGGCGCAGCATTCCGGTTTCAAGTACCATTCGATATTCTAACATTTTTTGTATGTCCTCGGAGGTGAGTGCGATCACTTGGTAACCACACCTTGGAATGTTTTTTAAAACGCCCTCGTGGCATAGGGCAGTCAAAGCTTCACGGATTGGTGACTTGCTGTAACCGTATTTTTGAATTAGTGAAGTCTCTGTGATAATTTCATTTGCACGGTATTCAGAGGAATAAATGCTGTTCAATACCGAATCATATACAATTTCTTTTAAATTCTTTTTGCTCATAATGCTCAAGTCCTTTGTTTTGAATAAATAGTCTTAATGAGATTCCATCCTTATCCATGAATGAATTTGGAAAATAGATCGTGCTATAAAACCTTGTGTTTGCAGTAAGAAATTATATCATGAATCATACAGAACAAAAAGAGAGAAGTAAATATTTATCAGAGATGATTGTATTTTATTTGAGATAGGATTCTTGATTGACGATTAATCATATTAGTGATATTATCAGAAGAAAGAGCTGGTATGACTACTGATATGATTTATATCAGTACAAGGCAGAAAAAACGAATGAGAAGGTAGAAACAGGAAAAATCACAGTTAGAAAAGAGGATGGAAATGAACCAGGAATTGTATCAGAAGTATGTAGAAATTTTGAAAAGCGAGCTTGTTCCGGCGTTGGGCTGTACAGAACCGATCGCTCTGGCGTATGCAGCAGCGGTGGCGAGAAAGGAGCTGGGACAGTTTCCAGAGAAAGTGGAAGTGTTATGCAGCGGAAATATTATTAAAAATGTAAAAGGGGTAAAGGTTCCAAATTCCGGAGGAATGAAAGGCGTAGAGGCTGCGGTTATCTTAGGAATTGTCGGAGGAAAGGCAGATCGAGAACTAGAAGTTTTACAGAGTATTTCTGAAGAAGACCGGGAAAAGACACGGCAGCTTTTTAAAGAGGGATACTGTGAGTGTAAATTAAAAGAAGGGACTGCAAACCTTTATATTGAAGTGAGGGTATGGGCATCAGGCGAAGAGGCGGCAGTTAGAATTGAACATGCACATACAAACATTACAAGAATTGAGCATAATCAAAAAGTGGTATATGAGAATGAAGAAAAATTTACAGCACATGAGCTGGATAAATCTTGTCTGAATATCAAAGATATTACGGCTTTTGCAAATGAAGTGAAGATTGCGGATGTGAAAGATGTCCTGATGAGACAGATTGAATACAATTATGCGATTTCAGAGGAAGGCCTTCAAAATACATGGGGAGCTCAGATTGGAAAGATTATCAGGGAAGAAGAAGGAGATCAGCTGAAGTGGAAAATGATTTCCAGGGCAGCGGCAGGATCCGATGCTAGAATGAGTGGCTGCTCTCTTCCGGTGATTATCAATGCAGGTTCTGGAAATCAAGGAATGACTTGTTCTCTTCCGGTTGTCGAGTATGCCAAAGAAAAGGGGAAGACAGAAGAAGAACTTTTGAGAGCATTGTGCGTTTCCAACTTGATTGCTCAGGATCAAAAGAGGTATATTGGTGCTCTTTCGGCTTATTGTGGAGTGGTATGTGCAGCGGCAGGAGCAGGCGCGGCAATCACATATTTATGTGGGGGAGAAGAAGAACAGATTGAAAATACCGTGATCAATACGATTGCCAATATTGGAGGGATGGTCTGTGACGGTGCGAAGCCAAGCTGTGCGGCAAAGATTTCCTCTGCGCTTCAGTCAGCAATTTTAGGACATGAGATGGCAATGAGAGGTATCCGCTTTGAAGCCGGAGATGGAATTGTCATGGAGAATGCGGAAGATACTGTAAAGGCGGTCGGCTATATGGGAAAAAATGGAATGAAACAGACAGATGTGGAGATTTTGAACCTGATGATCGGAAAGACAAAACTTTCATAAGAAACAGCAGGGGGAATAGAAAAGTACTTTCAGAAGTGGATTAGGAATACCTATTGTGACTATAGTAGAGATTCCTTTTCCGCTTCTTTTTATCAGAGGAAGAGAAGAACGTCAAGAGAGAGAACTATATGTATGCAAATGGAAGGCGCAGGGAAAAGAGAGGGGAAAATTAGGGAAGAGAAAAAGAGCCTTGTCTGTTATTTTTTTCAGACGTATAATAAAATAGTCAGATGAATATCTGATAAAGCACAAGGAGCGGCAGAGAGAGGCGCTGTACTTTGTGGATTGTCAGAATCAGGTTGGGTGTTGCAAGAGATAAATCGGGACTATGACAATACATATGGCAGGAGGAGATGAGAGATGAAAATAAGTAAAGAAAGGCAGTTGTTTGATAATAGAGCGCTGGTTGCGTTGATCATTCCGCTGATTATCGAACAATTTTTAGCTGTTCTCGTAGGGATGGCAGATTCTATTATGGTGGCGAGTGTCGGGGAGGCGGCAGTGTCTGGCGTATCCTTGGTTGATAATATCGTTGTACTGCTTATCAATATTTTTTCGGCTTTGGCAACTGGTGGGGCTGTTGTCGCAGGTCAGTATCTTGGAAGGAAGAGGGAGGAAGAAGCTTGTAAATCTGCGGGACAGCTTGTGTGGTTTGTCACAATCAGTGCGGTGGGAGTGACAGCGATTGTATATCTATGCAAGAGTTTTATTTTACACGGTGTATTTGGAAAAATAGAGGCAGATGTTATGGAGCATGCCAATACGTATCTGCTGATCGTAACTGCATCCATTCCGTTTATTGCTCTTTATAATGGAGGAGCCGCTATTTTCCGTGCAATGGGTGATTCGAAAATACCCATGATCGTGTCCATGATCATGAACGTGATCAATGTGAGTGGAAATGCAATTTTAATTTATGGCTTCCACTGCGGAACAGAAGGTGTGGCAATTCCTACACTGGTTTCCAGAGCAGTTGCAGCGATTCTGATCACCATTCTTTTATGTAATTCCAAGAGGGTGCTGCACTTGGAAAAAACATTCCGCTATCGGTTTGATGGTGCGATGGTTAAAAATATCTTAAAGATCGGTGTTCCGAATGGACTGGAGAACAGTATGTTCCAGTTGGGGAAAATTCTTGTATTGAGTCTGGTATCTACTTTTGGAACATATGCTATTGCGGCGAATGCGGTTTCAAATGCAGTGGCAATGTTCCAGATTCTTCCGGGAATCTCAATTAATCTAGCAATCATTACTGTTATCTCAAGGTGTGTTGGAGCAAGGGATTATGAGCAGGTAAAATATTACACAAGAAAACTGCATATTATCACTTATGCATGGATGATCGTTGAAAATATTATTATTGCTCTGCTGATTCCTACTATTTTAAAGGTATATCATTTATCAGATCTCACAGCACAGACAACGGAGCAGATTCTTTTGTTCCATGCAGTTGCAGTTGTGACGATCTGGCCATTATCATTTTCGCTTCCGTGTACACTTCGTGCAGCAGGAGATGTCCAGTACACAATGTATATGTCGATCTTTTCCATGTGGATCTTCCGGATTGCGTTTAGCTATGTCCTTGGAAAGTACATGGGACTAGGCGTATTTGGAATCTGGGTTGCAATGGTCATCGACTGGATTTTCCGCGCCATCTGCTTTGTGATTCGATATCTGGGTGGAAAATGGAAGCATAAGGCGACAGTATAAAATGGCAAATACATGTAGGATTGATACAAAAGAAGTAGATTTTTTGGAAAAATATGGAAGAAAAGAAGAAATGCAAAAGGAAAGTGATAGTTTAACTTGTAAAACAGCAAAACCTACTTTATAATAATGACATTGGCAACAGAACATCACAGACAGTTTGCAGGAAAAAGAGCAACTGCAGGGAACTGACAGGCATGCAAATCAGGAAATCTTATAGCTAAGAATACTGAAAGAAGTGCGTGTCAGAATTGTTATCAAGAGAAATGAAAAAATGCAAGGAGGAAACATAGTGAAAAATGAAACAGTCATCGTTCTTGACTTTGGCGGGCAATACAATCAGCTGATTGCAAGACGTGTAAGAGAATGTAATGTATACTGTGAAATCTATTCTTACAAAAAAGATATAGAAGAAATAAAAGCAATGAATCCAAAGGGAATTATCCTGACTGGAGGACCGAACAGCGCATACGAAGCAGATTCACCGACATATTCCACAGAGTTATTTGAACTGGGGATTCCGGTTCTTGGTATCTGCTACGGATCTCAGTTGATGATGCATTTGCTGGGCGGACATGTATGTAAGGCACCAGTTCGCGAGTATGGAAAAATCGAAGTGAATGTAGATACGACATCGAAATTATTTAAAGATGTATCTGAAAAGACGATTTGCTGGATGAGTCATAACGATTACATCGAGCAGGCAGCACCAGATTTCAAAATCTCAGCCTATACAGCAGACTGTCCGGTAGCGGCAGTTGAAAATGAAGAGAAAGGACTCTACGCAGTGCAGTTCCATCCGGAAGTACTTCATACACAGGAAGGAACAAAAATGCTGTCCAACTTCGTATACAATGTATGTGGATGCTCCGGAGACTGGAAGATGGATTCTTTCGTAGAATCATCTATTCAGGCAATCCGCGAAAGAGTTGGAAATGGAAAAGTTCTCTGCGCACTTTCCGGTGGAGTAGACTCTTCTGTAGCAGCAGTAATGCTCTCCAAAGCAGTCGGAGAACAGCTGACATGCGTATTTGTAGACCACGGTCTTCTTCGTAAAAATGAAGGTGATGAAGTAGAAGCAGTTTTCGGACCAGAAGGAAACTACGACTTGAACTTTATCCGTGTCAACGCACAAGAACGTTTCTATGAGAAACTCAAAGGTGTAGAAGAGCCGGAAAGCAAGCGAAAAATCATCGGAGAAGAATTTATCCGTGTATTTGAAGAAGAAGCAAAGAAAATCGGAGCGGTTGATTTCTTAGTACAGGGAACTATTTATCCAGACGTAGTAGAGAGCGGACTTGGCGGAGAATCTGCTGTGATCAAATCTCACCACAATGTAGGAGGACTTCCTGAGTACGTAGATTTCAAAGAAATCATCGAGCCACTTCGCGATTTATTCAAAGATGAAGTACGTAAAGCAGGACTGGAATTAGGAATTCCAGAATATCTCGTATACAGACAGCCATTCCCGGGACCGGGACTTGGAATCCGTATCATCGGAGAAGTAAATGCTGAGAAAGTAAAAATCGTTCAGGATGCAGACGCAATCTACCGTGAAGAGATTGCCAATGCCGGACTTGACCGCAGCATCGGACAGTATTTTGCAGGTCTCACAAACATGCGAAGCGTTGGGGTTATGGGAGATGAGAGAACTTATGACTACGCAGTAGCGCTCAGAGCTGTAAATACAGTTGATTTCATGACTGCAGAAGCAGCAGAGATTCCTTACGAAGTACTGAATAAGGTAATGAACAGAATTATCAATGAAGTCAGAGGCGTTAACAGAGTCATGTACGATCTGACAAGTAAGCCACCGGGAACGATTGAATTCGAATAATATATTAGAGCCAAGAAATGCCTATTTTACGGGCTTTCTTGGCTCTTTCTATGTCCGTTGACAATCAAATGACAATACTTTTTTAATATTATTGTAAATAATTTCTTCTTATTTAGCTGGGAATTGACTCTTCCAGTCTAAATATTCTTTTTCTGTAATCTCTTCATTTCTGAATTTCTGGTACATATCAGCCCATGTTCCAATATGATCCAGCATATTTAAAGAATCATGTCCTTTGTCTTTAAACATGAGTTGTGGTACGCCGGACTCATCTCGGTAGGCGTGCAGACCATATTGATCCTCTAAAGCAAATAATGCGTGCATGACACTAACATAAGTATCAAAGTTTGGATCAGACATGGCGTATGGACTGATCTTTAATGAGTTTGCTATTTTTTCTAATTGTTCTGATGATGGAAAACGATTCCCAAGTTCATAATTTCTAATTGCCGATTCGCTCAACCCGGACATGATTGCCAATTCTTTCTGTGTATATCCTTGATCGATCCGGAATTTTCTTATTTTCTCACCTACTGTCATAAGAAAACACTCCTTTGCTGATTGTTACTTAAAAGTATAGCATAAACAGTTCAAAAATGAAATATAAAAATAAACCGTTCATTTTTGAAATCATTCTATTGACAGTACGGAAATGAAATGTTATGATGCATATACACCGTTCGATAATGAACTGAAAAAGAAAGGAGGGATATAGATGGCTAGTAAATTATTTATATCAGCAAAAGAAGTAGCGAAAGAATTAGAAGTATCTGATTCCTATGCGTATCGTTTGATCCGTCAGTTAAATGCGGAATTGGAGCAAAAAGGTTTCGTTGTTGTCAAAGGAAAAATCAGCCGTAAATATTTTGAAGAACGAGTTTACGGTATGAACGAAATGAAATAGCAGGAGGTGATGTTTTGACAGTAATCAAAAACCAAAAGTCAAATACTTACGAGGTAAGAACCTATTATAAGGACTGGACTGGCGTAAGAAAGCAGAAGACGAAAAGGGGATTTAAACGCAAATGTGATGCCCAGGAATGGGAAAGAGCGTTTAAATTAAAGGAGAATTTGAGTCTGGATATGTATTTTGAAGATTTTGTAGATCTTTATCTGAATGATATCAAATCCAGAATCAAATATAATACCTGGCTGACGAAAAAGCATATTGTAGAAAAAAAGATTCTCCCATATTTTTCGAAAAAGAAGTTGCAGGAAATAAAACCTTCCGATATTCGACAGTGGCAGAACAACATGATGAACTATCGGAATAAACAAGGAGAAGGCTATTCGCAGGTCTACCTAAAGACCATCCATAATCAGCTGAGTGCGATTTTGAATCATGCGGTTAATTTCTATGATTTGAAGAGCAATCCTGCACGTAAGGCAGGATCTATGGGAAAAGAAAGAACAAAAGAAATGCTTTTCTGGACAAAAGAAGAGTATATGAAGTTCATTGAAGCGGTGGCGGATAAGCCAATTTCCTTTTATGCATTTGAAATCTTATATTGGTGTGGAGTGCGTATGGGAGAGTTGTTAGCGCTGACACCGGCAGATTTTGATTTTCAGGCGTGTACGATCCGGATCAATAAATCTTATCAAAGATTAGGGGGGAAGGATATTATTACGGATCCTAAGACTGCAAAGAGTAATCGCATGATTACCATGCCGGAGTTTTTAAGTGAGGAATTAGAATCGTACTTAAGTATGCTGTATGGATTGGATGAAAATGACAGGATTTTTCAAATTTCAAAAAGTTATCTTCATCACGAAATGGATCGGGGAGTGAAGTTATCAGGCGTGAAGAGAATTCGTATCCATGATCTGAGACATTCCCATGTGTCATTATTGATCAATATGGGATATTCTGCGGTGGCAATTGGAGAAAGGGTAGGGCATGAAAGTGTGGAAATCACATATCGATATGCACATTTGTTCCCGACAATTCAAACAGAGATGGCGGAAAATCTAAATCAGGAAAGAGAGGAATATCTGGATGAGTGAAAAAAATATGGACAGCAAGAACCGGTGGCGTAATGTAACCATAGCGTTTCGAATGTCTCCAGAAGAAAATGAAGAGCTAGATTTAAGAGTAAAACTTTGTGGATACCAGACGAGACAAGAATATATCATTGAAAGCGTTTTACATCAAAAAGTCACAGCAGTAGGAAATCCGTTGATGTTAGTACAGTTTAGAAAACAGCTTCGAGGGATTGAAGAGGAACTAAAAAGGTTAACTACATTAGAGGATGCCGATGAAGAGTTGTTTACACCTATTCGAACAATGTTGGAGATATTAAATGCATTTGCAGAAGAAAGAAACTATGAAAAAAGGAAAAAAGAAAAAGCCCAGAAATAATCTGAGCAAGTTCCCTGATCATCAGAATAACTGATATATCACCTTAACAACTTGAGTATATCACAAAATTGTTGTTGCAACAATTGTTAAATTCTGTTTGCCAGGGACTTGCCCGGTTGGGCAGGAGGTGGAAATGGAAGAGAATTATAGAGAAGTAAAAAAGGCAGAACCATGCCTGAAATTGATCCACATGGATCAGGTTGAAGTGGAAGAAATCAAATGGCTCTTTTATCCCTTCATACCATACGGGAAGGTCACCATTATTCAAGGAGATCCTGGAGAGGGGAAGACCACCGTGGTGTTGCAGATCATTGCAAAGTTAACAAAAGGAGAAGCAATATTAAGTGAAACAAGCGAAGGAAAATCCGAAGAGACAGGGGTAGAGCCAATCAATGTGATTTATCAAACAGCTGAAGATGGATTGGGCGATACGATCAAACCAAGATTGTTAGCGGCAGGGGCAGATTGTTCCAGAGTCTTGGTAATTGATGATCAGGATCAGCCATTAACAATGGTAGATGCAAGGCTGGAAGAAGCGATTATACAGACAAAAGCAAGACTTGTAGTATTAGATCCAATTCAAGGCTTTCTAGGGGCTGGTGTTGATATGCATAGGGCAAATGAGATTCGCCCATTGATGAAAAGAATCTCTGTATTAGCAGAGAAATATCAATGTGCCATTATTCTGATCGGTCATATGAATAAGAATAGTAATGGAAAATCATCCTATCGTGGATTGGGTTCTATTGACTTTCAAGCGGCAGCAAGAAGCGTATTGATTGTTGGAAGAGTGAAAGATGAACCGGAAATCCGGGTGATCTGTCATGTAAAGAGTTCTCTTGCTCCGGAAGGAGATGCTATCGCCTTTCGATTAGACAAAGAAAAAGGATTCCATTGGATTGGAAAATATGACATCAGTGCAGAGGACTTATTGTCTGGTGATGGACGAGGGCAAAAGATCCGAAGTGCGAAAGAATTTTTAAAAGAGATCTTAGAGAATGGATCAATGGAACAGGCAAAAATAGCGGAAGAAGCAGAAGAACGAGGAATTAAAAAGAAAACACTTTGGAATGCGAAGAAAGAGCTGCAGATTGATTCCGTGAAGATAGGGAATAAATGGTTTTGGATGTTACAAGACGAGTAAAGGAAGATGGCAAGATTACCATATCTTAAAGAATAGGGAATCTTGCCACCTTGAATAAAAAGGAGTGAAGCGATGAAAAAAGTACAGATTGATTATGAACTGTTTCGAAAATTGATCTTTTATCATCTGGGTTCAGATGATCAGTATGAAGAAGATATTCGAAATGGCTTGGAAGACAAATTGGATGCATTAGTCAGACATGAACTTTATACGAAGTATAAGACGGCTCCTTCTGAGGAAGAGCAGGAGAAAGCACGACAGGATTATTTGGATAAACGTGGAGTGTCAGCCGGTTATCGATGGTGATGTTTGTTTGGAAAATATAGAACAGGAGCGTGGCACGCACCTGTATAATACCAAACAAGGATAATTGCTGTAGGGTGTAGCCGATACGGTACTGGCTGATTTGGAAGCTCCCGGCAGGGCGCAAGGGTACTTTTGATGGACGTTAGGCTGTCGAAAGTGCTTTTGCGTTACTTTTGACAAAAGTAACAAAACATGATCGCCATATCTGGCGTTTTAAAATGAATGAAAGGAGATTTATTGAAGAGGACGATTAGTTTTATGACAGGAAAAGGCTCCCTGAAGCATAACAGTAGAAAATTTCATGCAAAGAATACGGATCCGAACAGAACTCATTGGAATGTTGAATATTGTAATGAAGATATCAAAGACGTATATCATGAATTATTTGACGAAGCCTTGAAGCGTTACAATGATAAACAGACTCGAAAAGATCGTAAGATAGATGATTACTACGAAAAGATACGTTCCGGGAAACAAGAAAAATTATTTCATGAGGTTATCCTTCAGATCGGTGATAAAGACAATATGGGATCAGAAACGATGGAAGGACAACTTGCTGCAAAGATATTAGATGAATACATGAAAGGATTTCAAGAACGGAATCCTACGTTGCGAGTATTTGCTGCTCATCTGCATTTAGACGAAGCAACACCACATCTACATATTGATTTTATTCCCTATGTTACAGGAAGTAAGCGAGGACTTGATACAAGAGTATCTTTAAAACAAGCCTTATCGTCATTAGGATTTAAAGGTGGCTCTAGAAGTGAGACGGAGCTAAATCAATGGGTACAATCGGAAAAGCAAAAATTAGCCATGGTCATGAGGGAAAATGAGATAGAATGGGATCAAAAAGGAACTCATGCACAACATCTTTCTGTGTTGGATTACAAGAAAAAGGTTCGAGAACAGGAAGTAGAAGAATTAACGGAACATAAGAATTTATTGGAACATGATTTGCATGATATTAGTGAATGTGTGGATGAGATTCAAAAGGAAAAAGAACAGGTAGAAAAAGAGAGAGATGCGGTAATAAAAAAGACAGAAGTTTTAGAGAAACGATTTTCTGCACTAAATTCAAAAGCTGGACTTGTTGACTCACATGCACGTGAGTATGGATATTACCCGGAAGAATGGCTGCCTGAAGCTGGAACTTTAGAGTCAGCAAAATCTTATCGGAAGAGAATATTTCCTTTGCTGAAAAAAGTTGCGAATATGATACAGTCATTATATAGCAAATATTTAGAGCTGAAAGACAGAAATCGAAAGCTATCCGATCGAAATATGGATCTTGAAAATCGTGTAGATCGATTGCGAGATGAAGTGTCTATTATAAAGAAAGAGAATTTAGCTTTGTTAAATGTGGCATATGATCTGGAAAGAGCAAGAAATATGCTTGGAAAAAGTAAGGTTGATGATGCGATAGCGATGGCGAAGCGTTTGGAACAGGTAAATGCAAAACAAAAAGCCAATAAGAAACACATAGATAGAGATGTTAGATAAACGAAGATAAAAGGAATTGATAGAAGCCAATTGGTGCTCCAAAAGTACGGTCTAGACGTTGCTTTTTTGAGTTGAAACTCAAAGGGCATAGTTTTATATAGGCAGGGAGAGGAGACGGCTCTGGCGGATCTTTTGGAATTTGGTGAATAGGTTTTTGGGTAATGTAAAAATAAGAAAAGCTTAAATAGATTTTGAATAAGTAGTGTGGTATAATAAAAAGAAAAACGAAACTTTGAATTTGGAAGGGGTAAATTCATGGCATTAAAATTAATTAAAGGCAGTTTACAATACAAAAATCAAATTATAGAAATGATTAAAGAGTGGAAATCGCATAACGACGCCCATAACGCAAATACTTCGCCATGGGCTATATTTAAAAATGATTATGATGATTTTGAATATTATTTGAATAATTTAGAAATATCAACCACTGAAGATGGATTTGTTCCTGATTCTACTTTCTTTTGTTTAGATGAAGACAGGAATATTATTGTTGGCGCTGTTAATATTAGACATTATTTAAATGAATATTTATTAAAATATGGTGGTCATATTGGAGATGGTATAAGACCAAGTGAAAGAAGAAAAGGCTATGCAACCAAAATGATTGGCTTGGCTTTAGAAGAATGCAAGAGACTTGGCATTGATAAAGTTTTATTGGTTTGTGATAAAGACAACATTGGTTCTGCTAAATCGATTATCAATAATGGCGGAATATTAGAAAATGAAGTTTTAGAAGAGGGTAAGTTAATACAAAGATATTGGATTACGCTATAACTTTAAATTTCAGGTTGTAGGGGCGTTGGAGTGCTATCTGAAAGTATTTAAACACTATGATGTAAGAGCATCAGATGAATTTTGAGATATACGATATAAGTTGCTGACAATAAAATGACAATACAATTTGATGAAATCACAGCAAATACATACAAAACAGTTCGAAAACGAACGGATTTAAGACTAAAACAAAGCAGAAGAACTACAATGCAAATAGAACTTTACGAGTTTGAATAACGGACTAAAATGCCGAAAGCCTGTATTTATGCGGGCTTCCGGCATTTGTTTTATCAAATGGCTCTAGTTTGGCTCTATTTGTGGGGAGAGTAATGAGCTAGAATATACAGAAGGAGAACGGCGTTATGTCAATCTTGTCAACAAGAGAATGGGCAACATTAATATGGGGATGTATTTTCATGCTATATGTATTATGCCATAGGGAAATAAGAAAAAGTTTGTGGAATGTCATAGTAATATTTTTTGACAAGAAGTTAAGGATATTATGGGAAATAATATTGCTATATGTTCTAACGATTACAATGGTATTCTGTTATTTGCCTATTTGGGAGAATATATATATCAAAGATATTATTATATGGTTTCTTTTTTCTGGATTAATATATTGTATGAATGCGGTTTCGAGTGAAGCTGATGAAACATACATTAAAAAAATCCTTAAAGATAATTTGAAATTTACCATGATTTTAGAATTTTTTATGAGCACATTTACATTTAATATATGGATTGAACTTGCGATTATTCCAGTTATTACAATAATTACTGTTATGAATGTAATTGCAGAAAGAAAAGAAGAATATAAAAGTGTTCATAAATTATTGGATAGTATATTGGCAATCGCTGGATTTTGGATTTTTTATGAGACAATAAAGATTGGGATAAATGAATATAAGCAATTAAATATAATAAATACATTGGTAAGTTTTATGATACCGATTGTTTATTTAATATTGATAATTCCATTAGAATATATATTGGAATTATATTCAAAATATGAAGTTTTATTTCTAAGAATGACTTTTAAAGAAGAAAAAGATAAAAGAATTAGATTGCATCATAGGACAGCTATATTTCGTGAGTGCAATTTTTCAGTTCGCAAGATATTATTATTTCAAAGGGAATATATGATACAAATGTATGCTTTAATGAAGGAAGATGAATTTAATCAATTGATGCAAAAATTTAGAAGCGCGTGTAAGAGAATGACATCGTAAGTTTGGCATAAATAGGGTGAGTGTAATGTGTTTATTATAAAATTATTGACATAAGAAGGAATATAGATTAATCTTATAAAAAAGCTGAAGGAGAACATACACATGAATCAGAACTTATATTCAAGACATTATATGTACATGTATTACGGACGTACACGGCTATAAACATGCAAGGTTAGTGCATTAGGTTATAGCGTGTAGGTCTTTTAGTCTAGTGCATAAAACCAGAATATAAGAGAAGATTTTACATACATTGCATCTTATTAAATTGGATTTATCGCACTGGACATTGAATGTTTGGTGCGATTTTTTATGTTTACAAGAAAGAGGTGTAGAAAATGAATGATTTAATTGAACTTAAACTGATAACAAGAGAAGATGCTGAATGTCTGCATAAACTGCAGATAGAAGCGTTTATTCCCTTATATGAAAAATATCAGGATGATGCTACAAGTCCGGCGAAAGAAAGCCTTGAAACAATAACAAAGAAGATAGTTGATGATAATTCGGATTTCTATTTTATTTTGTTTAATGGTGAGAAAGCTGGAGCTGTAAGAGTTAAATGGCATAAAGGACAAAAAGTACACAAGAATGTAAATTGGATATCTCCTATTTTTGTTATTCCAAAGTTTCAAAATAAAGGAATTGCCAGTAACGTAATCAAACAATTATTTGATATTTATCCGAATACAATAGAATGGTGGTTATCTACTATTAAGCAGGAAGAGAAAAATTGCCATTTGTATGAAAAATGTGGATTTGTTCGAACTGGAGATGAAATAGTTGTAAACGAAAATATGACATTAGTTTTTTATGTAAAGAGTTATATTGAGGTAAGGAGATTTAAGGAAGAGGATGCCAAAGAGGTCAGAAATCTTATTGTCAGGAACTTCTTAGAGGTTAATAGTAAAGATTATGGCATATCAGCAATGGAAAAACTTGCAAAGGTTTACGATGTGGAAAAAGTTCTGAATGTGGCAAGTTATGTGCATATGTACGTCTTTGAATTTGATGGAAAAATAATTGGAACAGGTTCTATCTCAAGTTTTTGGGGAAGTGAAACAGAAAGTATACTTTTGTCTATTTTTGTCCTCCCAGAATTTCATGGAAAGGGTGTTGGAAGAAAAATCATAAATACATTAGAAACGGATGAATTTTATGTAAGAGCAAGCAGAATTGAGATACCGGCATCCATTACAGCAACGGAGTTTTATAGAAAATTTGGATATGATTACAAAAATGGTGTTAAGGAATTTGATAATGAACACCATTACAGATTGGAAAAATTTAAGGAGGCAGGATTGAAATAACAACAGATAATCAATTATTTTTATTTATCCTTGCAGAAGCATTAGTTCTTATGTTAGGATACTATCTAAGGAAAGTACCCATGACAGGGCGTTAAGCGTCCGGGGGACGCTTGTTTAGCGCCGACCGGAGCGTAGAGGTAGCCTCCCGAGTTTTATGATACCGGGCAACCGGAATACATAGGAAGGGGTGCTAGGTGCCAGTGGCACCTGCTTAGCACCGACCGAAACGGAGTGTAGATGTGGCGCCGATGACGGCTTATGAGATCATTTCGATTTTCATTGGGATATTAGCATTGCTGATGTCCTTTGGTAGCTTGATTGTAGCGTTGCTTGCCTTTCTCGATAAGAGAAACAAGCGAAAATAAAAATGCCTATCCTGTCTGATCCACAGGATAGGCGGTGTCCTTAAGGACATTCATTAACCTAAACTCGGAGCATCCACCTTTGGAGTGGGTGCTTTCTGTTTAATTAGATATTATCATCTTATGTCTGATAATTCAAGAGGTTTCACTAATTTGGAAAAATTTTTACAGTAAGGCGGTCAGTCCCTTTTTTGACAACCATATTGTCATCAAGCAGATGCTGTTTGATTTCTTCGATATTTTCATTGATATGCTGTAAACTGTCAGCATACTCTTCTTCTGAATATTCATCTTTAGCATTTATCATATTTTCACGAATTTGCAGAGCTTTCATATAGGTACAGAGTTTTTTATTGATGAGGTTGTTCTTAAAGGACAGCTTAACAGTAGCAGGTTTGAAATTGCCCTCATCGTCCTTATCTGCCTCAAATTTCATATCAATCTGGTCATCCAGTTTAAACAGTAATGATAATACATCAGAAACTGTTTCTATATCAAAGTCCATGAAAATGTTAATGCTGATGCCTAGCGCATTGGCAATCTTTAAAAGCTGGTCAGGTTTTGGATTACGGATTCCATATTCATATTTCTTTATTGTTGCGGAATTTATGCCGGACAACTGACCAAGCGTTTCCTGTGATATTCCACGCATATTGCGAAAGTATTTAATCTTTTCTCCAGTAGTCATAAAAAATGCTCCTCTATGATTTGTTACCCCTATTCTATCACAATGGGACACATTTGTGTATAAAAAATTGATTAAATTGCTTGACGGACACAAATGTGTACTATATAATGCGGATAAACAAGGTCACAAAAGTGTACCAAAATAAAAACAGGAAGGAGAACACAATATGGAGAATACGATGAAGATGTACGTAACAGCAGATGAAGCTGCACAGATTCTTGGAGTATCAAGAGGATATGCTTACAAAATCATTCGTGGTCTTAATAATGAATTAAAAGAAAAAGGCTATCGAGTGATTTCAGGCAAGGTACCTACAAAGTATTTTGAAGAAAAGTTTTATGGTATGGCAGTTGGTTAATGGAGAGGAGATGATGATATGCCAGCTACACGAGATGGTAAAACATGGCGCTGCCAGTTCTATTATGAGGACTGGCAGGGTGTACGCCATAAAAAGAACAAAAGAGGCTTTAAGACAAAAGCAGAAGCAGAGGAGTGGGAGCGGAACTTCCGGCAACAGCAGAGAAAAGATTTGGATATTAACTTTGAGAATTTTGTTGGAATCTATTTCGCTGATGTGGAGAACCGGCTTAGAGAAAGCACAATCAAGAATAAAAGATATGTGTTTGATTTGAAAGTTACACCATATTTCAAAAAGAAAAAGATGTGTGAGATTAAGACTTCAGATATCAGGGCTTGGCAGAATGAATTGATTAAGCAGGGGTACGCACCGACTTATCTTAAAAGTATTAATAACCAGTTGGCAGCACTATTCAATTATGCGGTCAGATATTATGACTTGAACGATAATCCATGCAGGAAAGCAGGAAGTATCGGGAAAAGCAAGGCTGATGATATGGAGTTCTGGACAAAACAGGAGTTTAAGCAGTTTCTTCCGTCTATGGATAAGAAACCAGAGGCGAGAATGGCATTTATGCTTTTGTATTGGACAGGAATGCGTATAGGAGAATTGCTGGCACTCACCTATGAAGATATTGATTTGGAAAAAAGAATTATAAGCATTTCTAAATCATATCAGAGATTGGATGGAAAAGATGTAATTACACCACCTAAGACACCAAAGAGCAATCGTAAGATTACTATTCCACCATTTCTGGCAGAAGAGTTAAAAGAATATTGCAGTCATTTATATGGAATTATGCCAAATGAAAGAATGTTCCGATTTACAAAATCTTATATGGAGCATGAGATTGTACGAGGCATAAAGGAAACAGGAGTTAAGAGAATCCGTATTCATGATCTACGTCACAGCCACGCATCACTTCTGGTGGAGCTTGGATTTCAGCCATTGGCAATAGCGGAGCGGCTGGGACATGAAAAGATAGAAACAACATTAAATACTTATTCACATTTATATCCGAATAAGCAGGCAGAACTGGCAGACAGGCTAGAGCTGGAGAATGAGGAGGACAATCTATGAGCGGAGTACACAAACATCCAACAATCAGCTTTCGTGTATCGGACAGAGAGCGGGAAATGATTGAAGCCAAGATACTTGCAAGCGGTATGCAGAAGAAAGATTATTTTGTACGTTCCTGTATTTATAACAGAATATGTGTTGTAGGCAAGAAAGAGGTCATTTACAAGCTTGTAGAGGAATTACAAAATATGCAGACAAATATTTCTGAACTTATAAAGCAACTTGAACAACAGGAGGTAACGCTAACGGCTGATGGTTTGGCAGATATGCGAAATGATTGTATGGATATGTTACAGGCGATTATTTCAATGCTGGATGGAGCAAAGTATCTTTGGCAGGGAACACAGACTGATAAAGAAAAAAGTCCTGACAGCGGCAACTGTTAGGACTTGCGGTAACAAAAGAAAACCTCTGTTACACCTGTAAATACAACTAGAGTATAGCAGAGGTTCTTCTTAGGAGCAAATAAAAGATTGGAAAATGGAGGACTTTTATGGAGGAACAGAAGACAGAATTAAAGATGATACGGATGTCGGAGGTTGAGTCACAGGAAGTGAAATGGCTGTGGTATCCGTTTATACCATATGGGAAGCTGACAATTATTCAGGGAGATCCGGGTGATGGAAAGACCACATTGGTGCTAAATATAGCAGCAAAGCTGTCAAAGGGAGAAGATCTCGACATTGATATGAACGTGCAGGAGCCGGTAAATGTCATTTATCAGACAGCAGAGGATGGACTGGCAGATACAGTAAAGCCGAGGCTTGAACTTGCCGGGGCGGACTGCGAAAAGATACTGGTTATAGATGAAAGTGATAAATCATTGTCTATGGCAGATGAAAGACTGGAAGAGGCACTTGCTAAGACTGGGGCAAAAGTATTGATATTAGATCCCATACAGGCGTATCTCGGTGGTGGCATGGATATGAACCGGGCAAATGAGGCAAGAGATATGACAAAGAAGTTGGGAGCATTAGCAGAGAAATACCAGTGTGCAATTCTTCTTATCGGTCATATGAATAAGGCATCTGGTAATAAAGCAGCATACAGGGGCATGGGTTCCATTGACTTCTTTGCTGTGGCGAGGAGTGTGCTTCTGGTCGGCAGAATAGAGGGAGAACCCAATACAAGAGCAGTTGTTCAGATAAAGAATAATCTTGCGGCATTTGGACATCCAAAGGCATTTATGTTATCAGAAACGGGCTTTCATTGGTTGGGAGATTATGAGATTACAGCAGATGAAGTACTTGGTGGTATAGCACCAAAAGCAAATAAGCTGGAACAGGCAAAGCAAATGCTTTGTGAATTGGCAGAAACAACTAATATGGTGCAGAGTAATGAAGTTTTTGAAATGGCTGATGAACAGGGCATTTCAAAGAGAACATTGGAAAATGCAAAGAAAGAATTGGGCATTCGGGCAAAGAAAATCAATAACTCGTGGTATTGGTAACTGGATGCAGTAAAGCAGAGATAGGGCAAGAACGCAACATTGCAGGCTATATAGAAATTGCGGAGATAAATTTTGCAAGGTTGCAAATTATATAGACTTTGCAGTGTTGCGGTCTTGAATGAATTAGGAAAGGAATGGTGGATTGGTATGAAAAATGTACAGATTTCAGAAGAACTTTTCATTGCGATAATGAGATATTTTATGTTGGAACAGGTGGAACTGTTGCCTCAGATAAAACAGGGGCTAGAGAAGAAACTGGATGCAATGGTAATGAGAGAATTGTATACAAAATATAAGACTGCGCCAACAGAAGAAGAAAAGGAAAAGGCTCGAAAGGAATATTTGGATAGACGAGGTGTGCCGGAGAGTTTTCGGTGGTAGTTTTTCTTAAACATATATAACGGCTGCGTGTCACGCTTCCGTTAGAATGGATAAGGAAAACGTGGTGTGGTTGACACAATGGAGGCTTGTGTACATTGATTGCCGCAGGCAGAAAAGCTCCCGGCAGGGCGCAAAACCTGACTTGTCAGGTTGCATTTTTGATGGCGACAGCTCCTGAAAGGAGATGTTGATGTCAAAAGTGCTTTTGCGTTACTTTCGACGAAAGTAACAAAGCCAGAGCGAGGAAACCTCGCTCTATGCCGATATCCGGCGCTAATATGACAGATAAAAGAAAGGGGAAGATTGCCTATGGAGAGAACGATAAGTGCAATGATTGGAAAAGGTTCTGTGAAACATAATACCAGAGCATTTACAGCTAAGAATGTAGATAAAAACAGAAGTGTTGATAATGTGGAGTTTCGCCAGGAAGATATTAAACAGGTTTATCATAAGTTGTTTGATGAAGCTCTGGAACGATATAATGCAAAACAGAAACGGAAAGATCGGGTGATTGATAATTATTATGAAAAAATCAGGAGGGGCAAGCAGGAAAAGTTATTTCATGAAGTGATATTTCAAATCGGAAATAAAGATGATATGAATGCCAAAAGTGAAGATGGATTGTTGGCAAAAAGAATTTTAATGGAATTTATGGATGAGTTCCAAGCTAGAAATCCGAACTTGTATGTATTCTCGGCACATTTGCATATGGATGAAGAAACACCGCATCTGCATATTGATTTTGTGCCATATATTACAGGAAGCAAGCGAGGACTTGATACAAGGGTATCATTAAAATCTGCACTGGTGGCAGAAGGCTTCACTGGTGGCACTAGAGGTGCTACCGAATTAAATCAGTGGATTGCATCAGAAAAGCAGGAACTTGCGACAGTCATGGAGCGATATGGTGTGGAATGGCTGCAAAAGGGTACACATGAGAAACATTTGTCGGTGCTTGAATTTGAAAAGAAAGAGCGGGCAAGGGAAGTAGCTGAATTGGATAGCCAGAAGCGGGAAATATCTTCGGTGGTTGCACAGCTTGGAGAAGAGGTTTCTGTAAAGAAACAGGAATTAAAGAATGCTACAACTGAAAAAGAACTGGCAGAAGAGGCTACGCAAAGGGCAAAAGAAGAAGGGGCTGTGGCACAACAGGAAAAGGAAGTATTGCTTGCAAGTAATCAAGATTTGAGGATGGAAAATGCAAGGCTTGAGAGTCGCAAAGATAGACTTCGTATGGATAATCATGATTTGAAGCAAAAGCAGTTACAGTTGCAGATCGATAATGAAGAACTGGAACAAAGGCATGAAGATTTACAATATACGAATAGTAAATTGGAGAATGTGAATGATCAGTTATCTGCTGACAATCACACTCTGGAGCAAAGGAATGATTCATTGAAATCTGATAATCAGGTATTAAGACAGAAATACAATGATTTGCAACAGAATAATGTTCAACTTGAAAAGCAACAGAATGAGCTTAAGAGCCATATAGAGCAGATAGTGCAGTCGGAGCAGTTATTACAGCGTGATGTAAGAAAGTATGATGAAGCACCGGAGTGGCAATTGCCGGAACCGGGAGCATTTGCAAGTGCTAAGTCATTTCGGGATAAGGTAGTCATGTCATTTGTGAATAAGCTTAAAACACTGATAAAGAATCTGACAATCCAGTGTGTAAGGCTAAAAGAGGAAATAATACAGCTTCGAAAGGAAAAGAAGAGATTGTCAGATGATGTGGAGTTTTACAAGGGCAAGATTAAGGATATGAGTGATAGGACAGAGCTGTTGCAGGAAAAGGCTGATGATCTGGAGCGTGTGAAGAGATATGCCGGTGCAGAGCAGATTGATACGATTATTCGTAAGGTAAAGGAACAGGAGCGTACAGAACAGCAGATAAGGCGATATGACAAGTCTTATGGGACAAGATAATGGGAAGGATGGATGATATGAAAGATAATCGAATAGATAATATTGTGGAATGTGCTTATAACATAGATAACGGCTATGTTGAGGTGTGGTTTACAGATGGAAATATGCTTCGGATAAAGTGCGAAGAAGTGGAGGCTGCTCTAAGGACAACAGAGCAGTCACTGGCGAAGCTGCATAGGTTGTTGGATAACAAGCCAATAGAGTATGTGGCAATGGCTTTGTCTGGGGAGCTGCAGGCATATTGTGATATTGAGGATGAGATGGTTAAGTGGATGTTCGGGACGATTGTGCAGGGGTATCTGAAGAAGGGGTATAACCGGGCTACGGCGGAGATGATGGCTAGGGAGTTTTTTAGGTATGAGAGTTGAAAAAGTAGTTGACAAAATATTACTTTAATATTATTTTAATATTAAAGTAATAAGCGGGAGGAAAATTATGGCTGCGAATTTAATGAATGTGTTTAAGAATACAGATTTAAAAAACGTGGGTAAATCAATGTCAGATGTTGTATCCTTAGCGTTTAAGCCAAATAAAAAAACGGGTGCCAAAATTGCAAGAGCTGTGTTAAGTGATGGAACAACACTTATTAAAAGTGTAACGGCATCTGGAGTGGTTTCAGAAACCATTCATAAATTACCGGAGATTGCATCAGTAGCACAAAGAAATGAAGTTATAAGGGATTTGGCAAAACAGAAAATAAACCAGGAAACAATAGCTGCCATGTTAGATGTATCCCAATCAACGGTTTCAAATGTATTGAGAAAAAAATAATAGTAATATTTTTAAAGATTATACAGAAAGAAGGTGTTATTTTGGGAGAAAGAGTTGATGTTAGTACCTTTGCAAATTCACAATGTGCAATTAGAGAATACATGCATTTTAAATTGGAGAATGAATATATGCATGAGGCAAGAGTTTTAGTATCATCTATGGGAAAAACTAGGTATAATGATATTCTGAAGGTAGTACCTCGAATTGAAACAAATAATTCGTCAATTGATATAATTGGGGATGCGCAATTTGAACTAGATTATTATGGTAAATATACAAATGAATATCAGATATTTACTTTGATAAATGGAACTCTATTAATCAAAGGCGTAGATCGATGGGAAAATCCTATTGAAATTGATATAACGAGTGTATAAAAACCAACATGAATGATATATTAAACTATATGTATGATGATCAGATTACGGGAATGCGTAGCATGTAGTAATCTGATTAATCATAAATGAGGGGCAAAATACCTTTTGACCCTCATATCATATGTATTGTAAATAAATTGAGAGATATTGGATAAATATGACTATATAATGAGGATAAGAATATGAAATGCGAGTCAACAGATTTAGAAATTGAAACGATTGTTAATAGAATAAAAAATGGCGATATGGATTTACAGCCGGATTTTCAGAGAGGCGAGATTTGGACTATTCAAAAAAAGCAAAAACTTATTGATTCAATATTGCGTGGGTGGAAAATCCCTCCGATACATGTAATCCATAATTCACAATCTGTGGATGAAGTGTTAGATGGTCAGCAGAGACTTGCTGCAATACGAGATTTTTTTGACAATATTATTTGTGTTGATGGAACAGTGTTGCCAAAAGATCAGGAAATAGCAAATTTGAATGGAATGCATTACAGAGATCTTCCGTTAAAATGGCAAAGGCAGTTTAGACAGTATAGTGTTGTAATCATAAGATTAACAGAGTATAGACCGGAAGAACCAGCAGAATTATTCTATAGACTAAATCAACCTACTGCATTAACATCTGCAGAACAAAGAAATGCATATATTGGCGCTACTAGGGATCAAGTGAAAGAATTATCAAATAAATTTGTTGCGTTGGGAGCAGATAAAGAAACCATAGGTTTTTCAAATTCGCGCCTAGCATATGATGAGATAATATCAAAATTCTGTTTTGCGGTTGAAACCCATACACTTAAGAAGAAAATTACGTCTAATGACATATCTTTTCAATATCGACAGGCTGTGCCGTTTTCAGATGAGTGTATTGAGATTGTTGATGAAACTTTAAGAAAATTTATGATATGTGTTTCAGAATGGAAGGATTTTAAGTTTTCATTTAATAAAGCAACGATATTTAGTTGGTTTGTATATATTCGCAGAAATCTGGATTCAGAAACAACTGATTTACAAAATACTATTAGTTATATGGAATTTTGTAGAGCTTATATAAAAGGAAAGTATAAAAAAGTTGATGATAAATATATAAAGACCTTCTTAAGTTTACAAAAACAAGTTCCGTTTTTTGAAGTTATGTTAAATACATTTAATCAGAGAACCAGTATGGGAAGTACAGATGCTCTTTCAATAATATATAGAGACATTATTATTACACTTTTTAGAGATATGCTATGGAACGAAGAGTCGGAACTATTGCAGTACACGATGGACACTTTTGCTGAAGTGGAGAATTTTAATTATACGCTTGAGAAAATTGTTGAAAAGTATAATTGGGGAGAAAATTTTTAGATGAGAAAAGCAAAAGAAACTGATTATTGGGATAAAGTTTATAAAAGAAAATATAGTAGAAATTTATTAAGCGTAGAACTCAATGGGCTAAATAATTTACAGGAGATATCCTTTTCAAAGGGCATTACGGCAATATGCGGTTTAAATGGAGCAGGAAAAAGTACTATTGTAGCGGCTGTAAAAGATTTATTAGGATTAAATTTAAGCGAAAGTGATCTACATAAATTGAAATCCGCTACAGTTAATGGACAATTCGAATGTGATAATAAGAAAATTTCCTGCTCGAATTGTAATGGAAAACGCTTGTATGATACAGGATATGATTTGGATAGCATTAAATACTTGGATTGTGATGAGAATATTCAAATTCAAGAATTTAATATAAGACAAGCAAATTTTGAAGAGTTGCTTGAACAAAATGAGGAATATGAATTATTACCAGAACAGATCAGTGATATTTGTTATCTGACGGGGAAAAGATATCAATCATGTAAAATATGGGAATTTGAAGATATTGAAGGGATAGGAATAGTTCCATTTTTTAATGTCACTATTGATGAAATAGAGTATGATTCAAGAAGTATGGGGCGAGGTGAACATTTTCTTTTTTATTTGTTTTGGTACATAAATAAATGTAATTCGGGAACAATTGTCATTATTGAAGAACCTGAAACATATATAAGTATATGTTCACAAATTCATTTTGCAAACTATTTGGGAAAACAAATAGCAGAAAAAGGGATTCAGGCAATTGTTACGACACATTCGCCTTATTTGTTAGAACATGTAAAAAATAGTAATATACGAATAGTAAGTAGAATGGGAAATATGGCTATGATTACTAAACCTGATGACGATATGATGGCAGAGGATATATTAGGTATTACACAAAGCTATACGGGAACATTATTTGTTGAGGATAGGGTAGCATATGATTTTCTATCAATTATTTTAGAGGATAAGGCACCATACATTTTAAAAAAGTATACGATCGATGTAGCTGAAGGTGGAGAAAAGGCTATAACTTATCGATTGGAGTTTCCGTCAAGTGATAAAATAAAATATAATTTTATAGGAATTTACGATGGAGACATGAGGGAACGATTAGATACATCAAAATTAAATTGGAAATGGTTATTTTTACCAGGGAATAAAGCACTAGAAGAGTTATATAGGGAGTATTTACATGTGCCGGAAAATCTCGAGAAGTTTTGTGAAATCGTTGGAAAAGAAAAGCAGCAAATTATTACTATGTTAGCAACCATTGATGGAAATGATTATCATGATTGGTTTGAAGAATTGAGAAAATTTTTAGGAATTGATGGTAAAATGTTGGTTAGGAATTTTTATCGGATAATGCAAGAAATGGATAAAGAAATTGAAGAATTTATTGCAGAATTAAAGAAAAGTATAGCATAAAAGGAGTTACTTTTATGCTATGCATAAGTCATAGGAGTTTGGAATACAGGTATTATATGGCTCCATTTTGGCTCTAAAAATTTTAGATGAGGTACACAAAAATGCGAAATAAGATGAATATGAAAAATAAAATACACAAATGTGTACCAAGAAACAGCCAGATAAATCTCTCCGCCCAAGAATTCGAATAACAGACAGAAAACCTCGGATGCCCATTTTATAAGGGTTTCCGAGGTTTCTTTATGCCTGTTGGATCTATTTCTTTTGACGGAGTATTTTTTATGCGTTAATACCGAAAAACTTCTCCATATCCTCTTCCACAGTGCCAATTCCTGCAATGCCGAAGTTCTCGATCAAGACCTTTGCAACATTCGGGCTGAGAAATGCCGGAAGTGTAGGGCCAAGGTGGATATTCTTCACACCAAGATATAAAAGAGCCAGAAGAACGATAACTGCTTTTTGCTCGTACCATGCGATATTATAGATAATTGGCAGATCGTTAATATCGTCAAGCCCAAAGACCTCTTTGAGTTTCAAGGCGATTACAGCAAGGGAATAGGAATCATTGCATTGACCTGCATCCAGAACACGTGGGATGCCATTGATATCGCCTAAAGGCAACTTGTTATATTTATATTTTGCACAACCGGCAGTAAGGATGACAGTGTCCTTCGGCAGAGCCTTAGCAAATTCTGTATAGTAGTCGCGGCTCTTTGCTCGACCATCACAGCCCGCCATAACCACAAACTTTTTGATAGCACCGCTTTTTACAGCTTCTACAACTTTATCTGCCAAAGCCAGAACCTGTGCATGGGCAAATCCGCCGATGATTTCACCGGTTTCGATTTCACTCGGAGCGACACATTTTTTTGCATGCTCAATAATCGCAGAAAAATTTTTTTGTTCGCCAATTTCTCCCGGAATATGTGTACATCCCGGATATCCCGCAGCGCCGGTAGTGTAAAGCCTGTTTTTGTAACTATCCTTAGGAGGAACAATGCAGTTGGTTGTCATTAGAATAGGACCGTTAAAGGATTCAAATTCTTCTTTTTGTTTCCACCAAGCATTCCCATAATTACCAACAAAGTTAGGATATTTTTTGAAAGCGGGATAATAATGAGCTGGCAACATCTCGGAATGCGTATACACATCCACTCCAGTTCCCTGTGTCTGTTCTAACAGCATTTCCAAATCGCGCAGGTCGTGGCCGGATACCAGAATGCCGGGGTTCTTTCTGACACCGATATTTACTTTTGTAATTTCGGGGTTTCCATAGCTGTCTGTGTTAGCCTTATCCAGCATTGCCATACCGGATACACCGTATTTTCCTGTTTCCATTGTTAGAGCAATCAGATCTTCTACACTAAGGTTGTCATTCAGCGTGGCAGCCAGTGCTTTCTGAAGAAATGTGTCAACTTCATCGTTGTCCTTCAACAGCACATTTGCGTGCTTCGAGTAAGCGGAAAGTCCCTTCAAACCGTAGGTGATTAACTCGCGCAGAGAGCGAATATCCTCGTTTTCGGTAGAAAGAACACCGACAGTTCTGGCTTTTTCTTCCCAGTTTTCAGATCCGTTCCATTTTGCGGCTTCAGGCAGAACAGTCAGATTGGTAACTTGCTTTAGCAGAACTTCCTTTTCGGTCAGTGTAGCACGGATTCTTGATTCAATGCTCTCTTTATCAAAATTTGCGTTGGTAATGGTAGTGAACAGATTCAGAGTAATCAAGTGATTGATTTTGGCAGATACCTGCTTACCTTCCTGACGCAATGCAGTCGTAATAGCCGAAATTCCTTTTGTGACATAGACCAACAGATCCTGCATGGCCGCTACATCAGGTTTCTTTCCGCATACGCCGGACATGGTGCAGCCCTTGCACCCGGCGGTTTCCTGACACTGATAGCAAAACATTTTTTGTTCCATAATATGCCTCCTAAAAACTATTAAAATTTGAAATAATGTGGTTTCTTCTCAATCAAAAAAGCATATAGACGCGTTTGAATTAATCTTCCCAGGCGATTGCAGACACAGGACACGAGTCGATGGCCTCCTGTACAGCACCTTGATTTTCAGCGTTTGCTGGTTGATACGCTTCCGCCTTTCCCTGCTCGTTCATACGGAAAACCTCGTCGCAGATCCACAGCAAAGCCCACAGCCAATGCAGAGATCCTTATCTACTTTTGTTGCTTTCATAAAATCACCTTCCTTTGTCAATTTTGCGTTTGATTAAAATACAACTACTAAAAGCATCTTGAACGCTTCCTGCCCATATACCGCATGGGGATGGCCTGCTGGCATGACAATAGATTCTCCTTCGTGCAGCAGATATTCAACGCCATCAATCGTGATTTTTCCGATACCATCCAAGCAGGTGACGAAGGCGTCCCCACCCGATTCATGGGTGCTGATCTCTTCGCCCTTTGCGAATGAGAACAGGGTAATACTTACTGCCTGGTTTTGTGTCAAAGTTTTGCTGACAACCTGCCCCTCCTGATAAGAAATTTGTTCTCTCAGCGTCAGTACTTCTGATTGAGCAATGTTTTTCATTTTTTTACTCATAGTATCTCTCCTTTTATTCCAAAATTTTACCACCCAACGAAATCGTAACAATCTGCCAAGGAATGAATTTTCCACTTGCCTGCAACGCTTTTTTGGCAGCTAATTCCAGTCCGCCGCAGCAGGGAACTTCCATGCGTACAACCGTCACACTTTGAATGTTGTTGTTTTGAATGATCTGCGTCAGCTTTTCGCTGTAGTCTATGTTGTCAAGCTTTGGACAGCCGATAATCGTAATTTTCCCACGCATGAAATCCTCGTGCATTCTGGCATAGGCGTATGCACTGCAATCCGCTGCAATTAACAATTTTGCGCCGTCAAAATATGGTGCATTAGTCGGTACTAGTTTGATTTGGCATGGCCATTGTCCCAACTGTGATTCTGTCTGTACCCGGGCAGAAGGAGTTGTTTCTTGTGAATGTTGAATACGCTGCATTCGACTGCCGGGGCAGCCTGTATGGGGAACAGCGGCATGATTGCTTTTCGCTTTTTTTCTCATATTTTCCTGCACAGCTTTTTCATCATAGGCGGCAGCTTCTCTCTCCACAAAGGAAATTGCACCTGTCGGGCAGGTTGGCAGACAATCTCCCAAACCATCACAATAATCATCTCGCAGAAGTGTTGCTTTGCCGTTTACCATGCCGATTGCACCCTCGTGACAAGCTTCGGCACACGCACCACATCCGTTACATTTTTCTTCATCTATTTGGATAATTCTTCGAATCATTTTATACCATCCTTTCTCTTGTCTTTCTGGGCATAGTATATTATAATTAAAAATAAAAATCTGTTGTTATAACAACGAAAGGGTAAAAAATATGAAATTATCCGATATGCAGCTATTCCGTGGGTTAGAAGAAGATGACATCTCCTCACTTTTAAGCTGTTTGAATAGTGTAAAACGCAATTATAAAAAAGGAGAAGTAATTCTTTCAGAAGGGAGTATTATAGAGAATATCGGCATTGTACTGTCAGGCATGGCAATGATATCTTGTAACGATATTTGGGGGAATACCAGCATTTTAGGAAGTGTTGCACCTGGTTCTGTATTTGCTGAGGTATATGCCTGTATTCCGGGACAGCCGATGCTGGTTACAGTGTCTGCCGTGGAAGATACCTCTGTGTTGTTTATGAATGTGGGACGTGTTCTGACTACCTGCACAAACGCCTGCCCTTTTCATACAAACCTTGCACGAAATCTACTGACTGTCTGTGCTCATAAAAGTCTGCAACTTTCACAAAGGATTTTGCACACCAGTTCCAAATCCATACGAGGCCGATTGATGTCTTATTTTTCAGAATGCGCAAAACATGCCGGAAGCAATTCTTTTCTGATTCCATATAACCGCCAGCAATTAGCAGATTACTTGAATGTTGACCGCAGTACTATGTGCAACGAGCTTTCTAAAATGCAGAAAGATGGCATGATTGAATATAAAAAAAATCGTATTTTGCTCAAAGACTGAGATTTAAGGAATGGTATGAATTTGAATAGGGATTGATTTTTTAAGCAAAATCGCTTATGATCTGAAATAGAATATAGTGCTATTATCCACAGTTACAGAGCAAGTGTTATCAACACCGATAACAAAATGATAACATTAGCCTGTATAGGCAGGATAATATGGATAAATCAAATAATCAAAAGAACTGTAAACACGACAGAGAATAATCTCTAAACAAAATTGATTAGTAATTGTCGAATTTGAATAATAAACCAAACCCCAGAGTGCCCTATTTTTTTATTCCGTGATGTTAAAACTCAGAAATTTCCGCTTTTTCCGCATAATTTCTTATATTTCGGTATGGTTGTATTGGCCATAAAATCATCCAATTTTTCTATGCTGCCATTAACCATCTCGCACGTACTGATCGCATCCGAAAAAACAGCTAGAACAAAATCCTTCATATCCGGATCCGGCCTGAAGGTAGAAATAATATGAATGATTGAATCGCCAAAAGCTATCAAATCAAGATATGCTGATATAGGATATCCGTACAACTCTTCACTATCTATATTAATTCCATATTTGGAGAAAATATTTTGGTTGTTCTTTTTTATATGTTCGTTTCCATCATCTATTGATTTTTTGAGAAGATACTGGCTTGCTTTTGATAGTGGAGAGCCAGGAACCATATCAACAAAGATATCGTTAGGAATAATAGAATTTGTTTTTCTCTCTTTTTCGTATTCTTCCTGCCTAATCATCACTTCTGTTTTATCGGCAAGAGCCTTATCGGAATCCGGATACAAGTGAGAATAAGTATCCCATGCCGGCTATATCTTTCCCCGAACCAGCATGGCAGTTAAGGGCCTGGTGTGCGAGCTGCCGCCCGTGGATTCTGGCTATCGTGGAGAGAGCCATGCCATTATCAGCAATGTCAGCAACCAAATTCAGGAACTCACCAAAGGCTCCCGTGTAGGGCAGCTCGTAATTGCCCCGGTTGTTATTGCAGATTTTGTGACGGATCTGGGTGCGGAACGTGGTACAGGAGGATTCGGCAGCACAGGGCAATAAGAATACCGTTTGATATGCGCGCACAGTTTAAGTGTGCGTTTTTCTTACCCAAAATCTAAAAAAATGAAGGAGGCTATATGCAGATAGAGGAATTTAACCAATATGTGAAAGACCACATCAAAGAATACCTTCCCCCGGAATATGAGACTGCAAAGGTTTCTATCCAGGAAGTTACAAAAAGCAATGACCGTATGTTGAACGGGCTTACCATTCTTCGAGAGGGCGAGAACTTTTCACCTACGGTCTATCTGGAACCTTTTGCGGAGCAGGTGGCACAGGGGCGCTCCTTGGAAGATACCCTGCGCGAGATTACAAAGATCCAGACCGTTCACCATGCACATGTACCGGTGAACATTTCCACTTTTATGGATTATGCTGAAACAGGTGGAACGGAGCGAACTATCCGCAGATACCTTTATGGAAGGGATCACGGAAATGTGCCGGGAACTGGTAAAAGAACATACTGCACCGGAGGAACGATTTGCCAAACTGTTCCCGGACGCTAAAGGAAAGCAGGATGCTGTCGGCACCTGTCCCCGCTGTGGTGCACCTGTGTATGAGGGCAAAAAGGGCTTTTTCTGTGATAACAGGGATTGTGCCTTTGCTCTCTGGAAAGACAATAAGTTCTTCACTTCCAAGAAGAAAACCATAACCAAATCCGTTGCGGTTGCTCTATTGAAATAGGGCTGCATTTCCATATCCGGGCTTTACAGCGAAAAGACTGGCAAAACCTATGACGCGGTAGTGGTGCTGGATGACACGGGTGACAAGTATGTGAATTTCAAGCTGGAATTTCCAGCAGCAAAAGGCAGGCGGAAATGAGCGGCCCGGCATCACGGGAACTGACACGATCTGAACGGGCAGCGATCCGGCGGCTGGTAAACAAATGTGCCAACTATGACAGCACGGATAAAATCTGCCTTCTGCTGGACTGCCCTTGCTATAGAGTACTTCCATAGTCTACTTGTAAGCCGTTAGAAAGAACTCACTATGAGGCATGAAAATCTGACGGGGTAAATAAGTTCCTGTGAGGTGAATAAAATTAGTGGCTACATTTTGGCTACAAAAACATTACGGACGAAGTGGATTATGCGGATAATCAATCATAAAACACACATAAAACGAATTGATAATACACTTTATAAGCATTTGTACGAATGTAAAAGACGAGTTCGAATAAATTTGTGCCAACAGCATATAATTTTAATGGATAGTTCTCTTGACTTTCCGCTTTGTACTTGTTAGTATATTGTTACAAAGAAAGTTTACCACTGACCGATATGTGGTATATAAATGGTCGGGTTGAAAGTTTACCGCTGACCGATATGCGGTATATAAATGGTTGAGTTGAAAGTTTAGTCCTTTGCCGAAAAGCGAGGGACTTTTTCCATATTTCCGCAGAGAGGATGGACAAATGAAGAAAACAGGGTTTTACATCATAAAGGACAGATTTTTTGAAGATATGCCTGATCCGTATCTCAAGGGGAATAAGGCAGGTAATAGACCACATTATTATTGTTTTGAAGATAAGAATACGGGAATTTATTGGATGATACCATTCAACCTCAAATTTGAGTAAGTGAAGATTTGAAGTGGCATATAAAACATATAACAATTCTGTTTGTTTGTGAGGAATATGCTTTGTGCGGTTGGGGAGGGGCTGGAGGGGATTGTGAATTTAAAAAGATATCATTCAAATAGAGATGAGTAACTACTTCATATTTGATAAACCTAGATTAGGAGGATATATTTTACGTGAACTATAAAGAAAACACTTTATGTTATGAGGAATATTGTAAACTTCGTGAAAGCGTTGGGTGGATAAATTTTTCAAGAACACAAACTGAAAAGTCACTCCAAAATAGTTTATATACAGTGGCAGCAGAAGAAGACAACCAAGTAGTCGGTATGGGAAGATTGATTGGTGATGGAATGTATTATATGATAGTAGACATTGTAGTACAGCCGGCTTATCAACAAATGGGCATTGGCAGTAAAATACTTAATATGATAATTGAATATGTCGATAGTGCAACACCAGGCGGAGGCAGGAGCAGTATTCAATTGATTGCAGAAAAAGGAAAAGAAACATTCTATGAATCAAGAGGATTTAAAATAATTCCTCATGAATTTTGTGGATCGGGTATGAGGAAAGTCATTCGTAAGTGAAGTTTAGGTTGTAGAAGAGTTGGAGTGCCGTCTAAAAGTATTTAAACATTGTAATATAAAATCATCACATGAATTTTGAGATATACGGTGTATGTTGTTAACAATACAATTTGACGAAGGAATAGCAAATATATATAAAACAGTTCAAAAATGGATTGATTTAAGGCAAAAATAAGGGATAAGCACTACCAAGCAAAGAGAAGTTTACAAGTTTGAATATATGAGCCAAGAAATGCCTATTTTACGGGCTTTCTTGGCTTTTTCTATGTTCGTTGACAATCAAATGACAATACTTTCAAATCTTAGAAAAGAATATTATTTACAAGCTTTTAAAACTTCCAGCAAAAATCTCCACATGCGTTCTACAGAGGCAAGGTCTAATTTTTCATTGATGGAATGAATATCCAGGATGTTTGGACCAAAGGAGACAGAGTCAAGACCTTCACAGTGACCGCCGAAGATGCCACATTCCAAACCGGTATGAACAGCCTCCACTCTAGGTTCTTCTTCGAACATTTTTACATAAACATCACGCATAAGAGGGCGTAACTTAGAGTTTGGATCGTATCCCCATGCTGGATATTCGCTGTCAATGATGTAGCGACCGCCAGCAAGTTCTACCAATGCACCAACTCTTTCGCAAAGGGATTGTTTCTTTGTTTCGATAGAACTTCTAAGAAGGAATTGCATGAATACAGAATCTTCTCTGGTAACTGTAACGCCAAGATTCAAGGATGTTTCAGATTGTCCCGGAAGATTGCGATCGGAGCAGATTAGTCCTTGGGGTACTGCATAGATAAATTTCATAATTCTGGAAGAATCTGCGGGAGCAATCACTGCAATGTTCTTTTGACCTGCATTTGTAATCTCGATGTTCAGACCGGTTTCGTCATTGCTGAATTCTTTTTTCCAAATGGCTTCTTCTTTTCTGACAGCTGTGATAAATTCTTCCGCCTGAGCGCTGTCTACCAATACTTTCATTTTAGCACTATAAGTGATGACATTATCTTTTTCACCACCATCAATAGAAATCAAATCCATAGCAAATGTTTTTGATAAATGGATATACATACGGGAAGAAAGTTTTACTGCATTTCCTCTTTGTTTGTGGATATCAGAACCAGAGTGGCCGCCCAACAATCCTTTGATCCAAAGTTCGATTTCAGTACCTTCTTTTTCTACTTTCTGGAAATCAAATGTAACATGTTGACGGAGACCGCCTGCGCACCCACATGTCAAAACACCTTCTTCTTCGGAGTCGATATTAAGAAGACGACGTCCTTTCAAGAGAGTCATGTCTAATTTTTCGGCGCCTAACATAGAAGTTTCTTCATCTACAGTAAAGACGGCCTCGATTGGTGGGTGAGCAATAGTGTCACTGGCAAGAACTGCAAGTGCGTAAGCAATTGCAATTCCATCATCTCCGCCAAGACTCGTATTCTGTGCATATAAGTAACCATTTTCTACTTTCAAGTCTAAAGGATCTTTCATGAAATCATGAGTGGAATCCAAAGTTTTTTCACAGACCATATCTAAATGTCCCTGTATGATTACTGGCGCTGAGTTTTCAAATCCTTCTGTACCATCTTTGTAGATGATGACATCATTATATTCATCTTGTACATAGCGAAGATTGTGATCTTTGGCAAATTGTACACAATAATCACTAATTGCTTTTGTATTTCCTGATCCATGAGGAATTTTGCAGAGCTCCTCAAAATAGCTTAATACGTTTGCTGGTTCAAATCCTTTTAAAACTGACATATTTAAAAAATCCTCCTGTCATTTATGATGTTTTTTAAAAAATTCCCACACCGGCAATTCAGCGTGGGAATTTATGTGCTACCTTAGTGTAGATTATCGAAGTAACGTTCCTACAAAGATTCCGTAGTAGTTACCGATTACATATCCTAATGTACCAACAAGGAGTGCTGGGACGATTAAGGCGTTCCATCCCTTTGCAATCGCAAGAGCAGCAGCAGTTGTTGGTCCTCCAATGTTTGCATTGGATGCAATACAGATTTCTTCCAGATTGAACTTGAAAAGTTTTCCAAAGAGGAAAGAAATCAACATGTTTGTTGCAACGATGATCGCACAGAATACAAGAAGCAATGGTGCCTTTGTAAGAATCAGGTAGATAGAAGCTGGAGCACCGATGACACCAAAGAAAATGTGGATCATAAATGTACCGATTTCTTGAGCACCTGCGATTTCACCAACCTGTGTTGGGAATGCAGTAGCTAAAATCATTGTAAGCGTTGTCATGATAAGATATTTGTTACCGATCAATCCATTTAACAGAGCTAATACAAAATTAGATGTTGGGATGATTCGTCCAAAGAACGCAGCAATCTCAGTAGAAACAGCAACAATCACAAAAGAGAGTGCAAAGGTAAATGCAATATCTTTGAGAGCGACCGGTTTCGCTGTCCAATAGCTTTGTGCGTGATTCTGACTTTCGCCATTTGCAGTACGTTTGTCAATTTCATCCTGAAGTGGATGCCTAAAATGTTTTCTAAAGAAGCTTACTGTTGGGATTGCGATTAAAGCGAAAAAGTAAAGTGCCATTAGCAAGTTGTCAGCGACAACGGATGTAGATACTAATTCGCTACCTGCATCAAATGCATCTGCCATAGCAACAAGGTTTACGCTTCCACCAGTATATGTTCCGACCATCATGGCAGTTGCCTTGTTGAGTTCAGGAATAAAGTTCTTTAACGCAAAGAATGCAAGAAATCCTCCGGCTACTGTTCCGATTCCGCTGATCAGATATATAATGATCAGACGTCCAGAGTCCTTTGAAATTTTCTTAACGTTAGCTTGCAAAAGTAGCATTGGAATTGCAAGTGGAACAACGTAGTCCCAAACGAAGTCGTATGCTGCTGCTTCTGTTGGAATAATTCTTAAGTTTGATAAAATAAGACATCCAATAAGTGCCAGCACGCATCCCGTGATTTTTGAAGCCCATTGGTATTTTTGCTCCAAATAGATTGCTAATGCAGCAACCGCTACCAAAATCGCGAATAACCCCCAAGTATTTTCCGCACTGATTAAGGTTTTCATGTAATTCACTCCTTTTTTTGATATATTATATGAATACCTTATTAATACATATGATAACTCTTTAACAGAATAATTGCAAGCGTTTTGAACAAAAGTCAATCAAATTAGAAAATATATTAATGTATTTTGCACAAATAATGTGTTTTGCTGACAATGGAAAGGAGTAATGTTTTTGAGGTTCCGGAAACTACAATAAAAATAGTTTCTGAACTTTTGGAAGAGGCAATTGATTTGATAGAAGAAAAACATGCCTATTTCAAAACAGAAAAGGATTCTCTATGCACAGAAAACTTGGAAAATAGGATTGACAAGAAAACTTGGCGGAGATATAATTATGACAACAAAACTTGTCAATTTAATATGGAGGTGCTGAGATGGAACGAGATGAGATTTTGAAAATGGCACAGAAAGAAAGTGAACATTATGATGAGAGGGAAGTATTTATACAAATGAAAGGGTACAATTATGGGATGGTCGCTTCAGCGATTGTATTTGCTTTTCTCGTGATACTGAAAGCTTTTAGAGGAGAGCCGATGTATGATATTCTTGCAATGTATGAGACAACACTGGCTGGATTTTATATATACAAATATAAAATGGAGAAGAAAAAAAAGGATTTGTTTTTGGCTATATGTTGGGGAATGACAACGATTATCAATTTGTATCTGGCTATTTGGAGGCATTAATATGGATGGCGAATTGATATTGAAAAACAACTTAAAGAATGCTAGAGCTGAGAGAAAACTATCTCAGATGGAGCTTGCAGAGTTAGTTGGAGTGTCGCGAAATACGATTAGTTCTATTGAGACAGGTCAGTTCAATCCTACTGCGAAACTGGCATTACTTCTGTGTATTGCTTTAGAAAAAAAGTTTGAAGAACTGTTTTATTTTTAAATTGATGTTTATGAAGAAATGAATGAGGAGCGCAAGTCAAAGCGCTCCTCATTTTACTATTCTGTGTAGTTGAAAGGTTCCGCAGATGTTTCCATATTGCAACGAGAAAGTCTAGCTGTCTTGAGCTGATAGAACAGTGCGCAAAGACCTGTAACTACAAGTGCTACAAGAACCCATCCAAGACCCAGAGAGTACAGTGGAAGTGCATGGAGCAATTTGCCGGCAAATCCAAAGGAAACTCCAAGATTTTCAAGTGCATATGCAACGCTGAGGATACTTACTGCACCGATGGTGCATGGATAGATATAAGTGATATTTTTTATCCAGCGATGACATAATCCAAGTAAAATCAGAGTGATGGAGACTGGATAGATAGCATCCAACACCGGAACGGAAATGCTTAAAATCATATTTAATCCCTGATTACAGATGATAAAAGAAAATCCCGCAATCAATAATACCCATTGACGATAAGATAATTTTGTAGTCAATGTCGAAAAATATTGTGAGATGGAAGTAATCAGTCCAACACAGGTTGTCAAGCATGCTAATGTGAAGATTGCTGCCAGTAAAACTGCGCCGGTATCACCAAACAGTTGGTGAACAATGCAGCGGAGTGTCCATGCACCATTTTCCTGGATTGGGAAGACACCTGAGGAACTCATTCCCATATATGCCAGAGATAAGTACACACATGCAAGAATTGTTCCGGCAAAGATTCCGGTCATGACAGTGTATTTCATCACACCTTTTTTCTCTTTCACCCCTAAACTTCTGATTGTAGTTGCAATTACAAGTCCAAAATTTAAGGCTGCAATGGTATCCATTGTAAGATATCCTTCTAAAAATCCTTTGACAAGTGGATTGCTGCTATAACTTACTTGAGCAGGATTGACTTTCACGGTGCCTCGGAATAGGAAATTGACAAATACAAAAAACAGTAAAAGTAGCAGTGATGGTGTCAAAAATTTTCCGATTCGTTCTACCAGTTTATTTGGAGCTAATGCAAGCCAGCTGGCAGTCAGGAAAAAGACTAAGGAAAAGAGAAACATAAATACAGTCAAATTCGCATTTTCCGGAAGGTATGGTGCAACTGCCATCTCAAACGGGAGAGAAGCCGCACGAGGAATTCCAAGGCCAGGTCCGATAGACAGGTAAATCAAAATAGTAAAGAAAATGGCAAATTTAGGATTAACCTTTTTTGCGAGCTGCTCTAGTCCATCAAATTTCGCAACAACAACAACACCCAGGACAGGCAATGCCACTGCTGTAATCAGGAAGGTTGCAATTGCAAATGGAGTTTTGTCTCCAGCGTTTTGTCCCAAAAATGGAGGGAAAATCAGGTTCCCTGCACCAAAGAAAAGGGAAAACAACATAAAGCTGACGAGTAAAATTTGTTTCTTTTGTAGTTTCATAGATAACCTCCTTAAAATAAAAAAAATCGCCCTAGAAAGGACGATTGAAGACCGTGGTACCACCTTAATTCCTGAGAAAATCTCAGCTCATATCCGCATCATCTAATGCGTCTCACCTGTAACGTGGCTTTACTCCGGCGCTCCTACTTTGTTTCAGTTTGCTTCTCAAGGATGATTTCATCTGTCAGGTTCATTGGCAACTCGCACCACCCGTTACCTCTCTGAAAAATCCGCTGAAGACTACTTGTTCCTATCAAATGAATTTGAAATATTTTTCTGTATTATAGGACAAGATGAGAGAAATTGCAAGAGATTTTTTGAAAAAAAGTAGAAAAAGTAGAAAAATATGTTTGTTGATACGGGAGAGGGGAAAGTGAAATTTGAAAATACATCTTATGTTAGGGTTTAATCTTTGAACACATATTTTAATACGCATATGTTTCAAAACAACAAGTGTTAAAGGTTTATAGAAAGATTATACATACTAGATTTTTAAATTACAATAAAAGATGGTAAATTTCTATTAAGATATAAATTCTTTTGTTGCTAAATAGAAAAAATAATCATTTTTGATTTTTTGTTAGATTTATCTAAAAATGCAAATGAATATATTGAAAAAATATAGGAAATGATATAATATATAGGTATCAAATTCAATATGAGTATTTAAATTAAAACAGGATGTGATAATATGGAAAAAAATAACATAAAAGTATATGAGATAAGGATTAAAGTATATATTTTAAGGGATATTCCATTACAAGAAATTTTAGCGACAGAAGCAGAGTTTATAGACTCTGCTCTTGCGCAGGATCAAAGATGGCTAGAATACCATGAAGTAAATCAATATAAAAATTATTGTTTTGCGGGCTTGTATCCAATCGAAAAAGAAGGGGTGTATAAGAAGGGAAATATTTATACGATTACATTGAGGACGGTAAATGTAGACTTGGCTCGGTATTTATCAAATATATTAAGAAATCATTATACAGATGTTATAAAAGGCTTGACTGTAGAGAATCGTATATTACCGAAAAAAATTATCAGTGAAATTTATTCTCTGACACCGGTTATACAAAAATTTGATGGGTATTGGAAGAAGCAGATATCTATTGGAGGATTTGAACGTCGGCTATTCGAAAATGCAGTGAAAAAATATGATCAGTATATGGGAGAGCGTATAGAGGAGAATTTTCAGTTATATACCAATATCATATTTTTGAATAGAAAACCGATTGCAAATGAGTATAAAGGAATTCGGCTTTTAGGAGATAAAATAAGTTTAAAAATAGCAGATGATGTGCAGGCGCAGGAAATGGCTTATTTTTTATTAGGGACAGGACTTTGTGAGATGAATTCTCGTGGATACGGCTACTGTAATTACCGTTGGGTGTAAATGGGGGTGAATAGGTGTTAAAGGATTGTTTGGAAATATTTTCAGAAGAATTAAGAAGGGCAGAGAAAGAAACGGGAGATGGTGATCGCCTTGTCCTAGATACGTATGTTCCAGCAGATGGGACCTATGTGTTGGTAGATTCTTATGGACAGGTAAGAAGTTATACGATTAAGATGGATAAGAAAAAAAGAATTGTGGAACAAAATCCAGAGGACAGAGAAGCGCGAAAGAAAATTTGTTTCTATGATTATCACAGCCGTCTTGTGAGTATGGATAAACCACAGGATCCCAAGAAAGTGATTCATTCTAACAATTATTTGTCGTTTTGGGTGAAACAAGAGAGTTTAGAAAATGGAAAACTGGATGAAGCGGCAATTGATCGATATTTTGATGTACTGAGAAATCCGAGAGAAAAATATAAAAAACCGCAGGATCGTAAGATGTATGATTACATTGTGAAACAGATAGGGGACGTGGATCAAAGTAAACTGGAAAGAAACAGGGTATGGATCAAGGAAAATATTTTTCAGTTGGGAAAATGGAATGTTTCGCTAAGTGGTAAAAATTATTTAAAAATTTTTTTTGAGGATGATGAAAAAATTTATATTACAGAAGAACAGAGATATGTAATGACCAAAATTTTCAACAAGAATGATTATAATTTGGAGATTAAAAATGAAATTTGGGGACTTCCAAATGATAATTTGGGTTTGAATGCAAAGAAGCCCTATATGGAAAATAAAACTCGCAAACTCGCAGTTTCTTATCTGATTACACCGGAAGAGGCTGCATTGCAGAGAAAATTTTTTGATTATCTTATGAATAAGGCAAATTTAGGGGAAACAGATTTATATTTTGATACCGTGGAAAAGAAGGTAATTGCAAAAAAGAAGGGGGAAATGATTCAGAGTGATTTTAAAGGATATTTTATTCAAATACAAAAAGGTAAAGAAGTAGAAATTCACCATCAGGATACTATAGTTGATTATAAGTATTACCTAATGAAACCATTCCGTTATCAAAATGTTCTAGGATTGGAGGATAAAGAAGAACGGTATCGAGATTACCGAAACAAGAAAGAGTTGCAAGGTGTTATTGATGAAGTTTTATTTTCATCTTGGCTAGTGAGAAATTATTTTACTCCAGAGGAAAAATTGTCTGTAGAGGGTGAAGTGAAAAGAAATCTTGTTTGGTCACGGGAAGCTATTTTTGCATGGCTTTATAAAGGATTGGAAGTGAACATGGATCGGATCCTTCATAGTGTTTGTATGAATATGATTAAAAATTCAGTTCAGAATGGATACACAACAAAAATGGGGCAGCAATTTAATCTGATGTGTTCATTACAGAAATATTTTGAAGGAGGGTGTGATATGTCAGAAAGATACACGGAGATTAGGAAGAATTTGAAAGAAAAGATCAATGGGTCAGGAGAATGTGAAATAGAAACGGATGAAGAATATTTTTATGCAGTCGGTCAACTTGTATATTATTTTATTTCTTTAAGTAAGTCAAAGGAAAAGAATCATTCATTGGCAAATCCGTTTCTCGTAGCAACAGAGAATGAAGTGATCAGAAGAAGGTTGAGGCAGTATTTTATGAAATATAATTATCAGATAAATTTTGCCAGACAGAGGTTCAATAGGATGTATGCGATGGTAGATGCCTACATATTAGAAAAGAAAATAGATCAGGAATATTTGCTGGGGGGATATATCGGAAATAATTTAATCTATGAATCCACGAAGGAAGCAAAGGAGGAAATATAATATGGAAAACAGAGTGTACGGTGTATTGGGGATTTCATCAATCATGGCAAATTGGAATGCAGATTTTACCGGTTATCCTAAAAGTATGTCTGATGGAACGGTATATGGAAGTGACAAAGCACTTAAATACCCTATGAAAAAAATGTGGGATAATGAGGGAAAAAAAGTATTATATATTAAGTCTATGAAGTTTTCAGAAAAGGATGGGGCGCTCGTTCCTAAATCTCTGAAAGAACGCTATGAAGAAATTTTTCATGTGGAAGATCTAGGAAAGAGTAAGGATTCAAAGGAAGTGTTGACAAATTTGATGTCTGCAGTAGACGTGAAAAATTTTGGAGCAACATTTGCAGAGGCAAAGAATAATTTTTCAATTACAGGTGCTGTTCAGTTTGGGCAGGGATTTAATAAATATAAAGATACAACTGCAGAGGAGCAACAGATTTTGTCTCCTTTCAGAGATGGAAGCAAGGATGCTAAGAATGAGGAGGCAAGAAATTCTACATTGGGGACAAAAATTACAAGTAATGAGGCGCATTACTTTTATCCATTTGTAATTAATCCAATGGCTTACAAAGAATTGATAAAACTTGGTGTGACAGAGGGGTATACGAAAGAAGACTATGCCAATTTTAAACGGACAGCATTAGTTGCCGCCACTTCTTTTGAGACAAATGCAAAAGAAGGGTGTGAGAATGAATTTGCGCTTTTTGTGGAAACGGAGCCGGATTTATATTTGCCAAATCTATCCGAATATATCGTGTTTGAGAAAGGGGAACAAAAGAACATTATTGATATGAGAACATGTACAGAAATTTTAAATAAGTTGCAAGACAGAGTGAAGAAAGTAGATGTTTATTATAACCCATATACAACAGAGTTAGTGTGCGGATTGGAAAGGGCAGTGGTCTACAATATTATTACACAAAACGAGGTGTAACTTATGAAAGCTGTGAGATTTACTTTAAGTGGAAAAAGCGCATTTTTTAAAAAACCAGAAGTGAATACTTACTACTATTTTACATATGGTCAAATTCATAAAGTGGCTTTACTTGGCATGCTTGGGGCAATTGCAGGTTATAATGGGTATGCACAAAAAAAATGGACTGTGAGAAAAAAAGGAATGGATCTAATTGAGGAATATCCGGAATTTTATGAAAAATTAGCAGGATTAAAAGTTTCTATCGTACCAAGAAATGAACGAGGGTATATTCCCAAGAAGGTTCAGGTTTTTAATAATTCCGTTGGATATGCATGTGAAGAACAAGGGGGAAATCTAATCATAAAAGAGCAGTGGCTAGAAAATCCAGTGTGGGATATTTATATATTACTAGATTGTGAAGAGGCTGAAAAAATTTCCTATCAGTTAGAACAATATAAATGTGTTTATATGCCATATCTGGGGAAAAATGATCACCCAGCAGATATCAGTGACGTAAAAATAGTGAAATTGGAAACAATTGATGCTAAGAGATCAGAAATTTTTAGCATGTTTCCAAAACGGATAGGTGAAATTGATTCGTTGGATGATGAAGATGAGATTGAAGAATTTAAGTATGAAGAAAAACTTCCGGTTAGATTAAATGGTTATACAAACCTGTACGAGTACGATACATTTTGCTATACGAACATTCCAGTTTGTGTGAAAGAAGCAGGTTTGTATAAAGATAAAATGAGAATATTGGTATTTTACTAGAAAATAAGGCTCTGCAAATTTGTAGAGCCTTTTGTGTAGATACGAGGTGGAAAATGGAAAAAATGATGTTATCGATAAAAGAACTCATGAAGTGTAGTGAGCAGTGTTATGCACATATTTCTGAAAATGGAGAAGAAAAAGAGACGCTTTCTTCACACACAGAACTATGCCAAAAATATTGGATTAGAATTTTTAGAAAAAAACATGTGGATTTGCTCATAAAAGAGTTTGAGAAGGAATACTTTGATGAAATTAGTGGCGACGCAAAAAGAATATTTGAGAAAATGGTAGTTAATATTGTTACATTTCATGATTTTGGAAAAGTGAACCCTAAATTTCAAAAAGATAAAATGCATCACAAGTTTTGTTTAAATTTAGTGCCGGACAGTAATATTGGAAGTAAGCATTCTATTCTTTCGGCTATATTTTATTTGGAGTATTTTTTAAGTGAAATTAATAAATTAGATGATAAAACGGAGAAGGAGTTGTTGAAAGATTTTGCTTATATATATTCCTATATCATTTCTAGACATCATGGGAAATTAGTGAACTTAGAAGCTTATTTGAATTCCTTAACTGGAAGGAATGGAGAGGGAGATGATTTGGGAATCAGAGCTAAGGAATGGATAGAATGTTGGAAAAGGGAATGGGGAGAAGAAAAAAATTCCAAACTAAGAAAAAGTTGGAAAAATATGTTAGGGAGAAATGGTCAGGAGAAAACAGAGAAACTAGTCTATTTGTATGGGTTCACAAGATTGTTATATTCTATGCTTGTTGCATCCGATTATTATGCAACATCAGAATATATGAAAGGGGTAGAGATTAAAAATTTTGGCGAGCTTGAGAAATGTGAGAAAATTATAGATATTTATGAAAATAGCTTTGTTCAGAAGAGTATTCGTAATTATCAGCAGGAACATTACCCAAAAGAACAATTAGAACTGAAACAAGAGCAGGATATCAATATTCTGCGGACAGAAATGTTTTTAGATGCAGAAAATGAATTGAAAAGAAATATAAATGACTCTATTTTTTATTTAGAAGCTCCGACTGGAAGTGGAAAAAGTAATACTGCAATGAATTTAAGTTTTGAACTTATGAAACAAGATAAGAATATCCAAAAAATATTTTATATTTATCCATTTAATACACTTGTAGAACAAAATATGGAAACTATCAGCAGAATATTTGGAGAAAATAAAGAGGTAATGTCACAGGTAGCGGTGGTTAATTCGCTGGTACCTTTGAAAGAGCGTGCGGATGAAGATGACTGGGGTGGAAAAGACAAGGGGAAAAAATATCAAACTATTTTGTTAGATAGGCAATTTTTAAATTATCCAATCGTACTATCCACACATGTTATGCTATTTCGTACATTGTTCGGACATTATAAAGAAGACGTATTTGGGTTTTACCAGTTATGTAATTCTATTATTGTTCTTGATGAAATTCAAAGCTACAAAAACTCACGTTGGGAAGAGATTGTTACTTTTTTAAAAGCATTTGCAAAGCTACTGCATGTTAAGATAATTATTATGTCGGCAACATTACCTAATTTAGAGATACTTACGGATAATCAGATGAAGGCTGTTCATTTGATAAAAGATAGAGAAAAATATTTTCATCATCCGAAATTTGCAAAACGAGTTGTTGCAGATTATGGATTACTAGATCAGAAAATGACATTAGAGAAATTGGAGGAACATATTTGCACAAATATTACAAATAATCAAAAAGTGCTGGTAGAGTTTATTAAGAAAAAAAGTGCAGAAGAGTTTTATGAAAGAATGAAGGAACAAACGGACTATCCGGTATTGGTGATGACAGGGGACAGTAGTATCCAGGAAAGAAAAAGAATCATAGAAAAAATACAAGAATTGGAATCTGTGATTTTGATTGCAACTCAGGTGATAGAGGCAGGTGTTGATATCGATATGGATATTGGATACAAAGATATATCAAGGCTAGATAGTGAAGAACAGTTTATGGGAAGAATAAATCGTTCTGCAAAACGAAGAGGAACTGTATATTTTTTTGATATGGATGATGCGGGGAAAATCTATGAGGGTGATGTTAGGGGAGAAGATAGATTTTCGCTGAAGACAACTGCAATGAGAGAAATTTTAACAACAAAAAATTTTCCAAAGTTTTATGAAGAAAATATTCTTCCGGCAGTGAAAGAAAGCGGAAGCGGCATAAATGAAGAGAATGTAAAATACTTTTTTAGAGAAAGTGTCCAAAAGCTGAAATTCCCTGAGATAGATAATAGAATGAAATTGATTGAGGATGATCGACATATGATTTCTGTATATTTAGGAAGGGAGGTAATGGGAGAAGATAAAGAAATCATTGATGGACGGAAAATTTGGGAGGAATATAAAGATCTCCTTGAAAATGAAACAATAGAATATAGTGAAAAAATTGTAAAATTAAGAAATCTTAGAAGCAAAATGAATGAGTTTATTTATCAATTCAGTGAAAAAACAAAGTTCCAGGAAGATGAACAGATTGGGGATATTTATTATATTGAAAATGGAGAAAAATATTTTGATGAAAATGGTGTTTTGAACAGAAAAATATTGGAAAATGAGACAGATTTATTTCTCTGATGAAGGTGGTATTTTTATGAGAGTGAATGGGACATTAATTAATTATTATTTTCATTGCAAAAGACAATGTTATCTACATGGCAATAGACTGAATTTGGAAGATAATAGTGAACAAGTAAAGATAGGAAAAGCAATTCATCAAGAACGTGCAGAAGATTCAAAAAATACAGAGATTGCTATAGAAAATATTCGATTGGATAAATTGACAAAAGAATATTTGACAGAAATAAAAAAGTCTGATGCCGATGTGGAAGCTGCAAAATGGCAGCTATTGTATTATTTAAGTGTTTTGAAGTCTAAGGGAATTGTTCGAAAAGGGCGATTGGAGTTTGTGGAAAAGAATAAAAAAGATAAAAAAATTTTTATTCTGGAATTGACAAAAGAATTAGAAGAAAAATTAGATTTTTATATAACTCAAATAGAACAGTTACTGGAAGAAGAGGAGCCGCCAGAGTGTATTCACAAAGCTACTTGTAAGAAGTGTGCATATTATGAATATTGTTATGTTTAGGAGGAGATGTTATGGGAACTACCAGATACATTATGTCAATGGGAGAACTGACAAGAAAAGACAATTCATTATGTTTTCGCAAAGACGGACGGAATGTGTATATTCCAGTTGAGAATACAAAAGAAATATATTGTTTTAATGAAGTCAGTATAAATACAAAACTATTGGATTTTTTATCTCAAAATCATATTATTATTCATTTTTTTAACTATTATGGAGGATATAGTGGGACGTATTATCCGAGAGATCATTATTTGAGTGGGAAATTAATTGTCAAACAAGCATTGAAGTATGAGGAACAACGAATGGATATAGCTCGTGCAATTGTAAAAGGAATAGGAGTTAATATTTATGAAATTCTATATCATTATTACAAGCATGATAAAAAAGAGGTGAAGGAAACTATTGATTGGATTAGGAAGGTGTTTTTTACACAAGTTGATCAGGCTCAGGATATTAAGCGATTATTGGCATGCGAGGGAGAAGTTTGGATTCGTTTTTACAATGATTTTAAATATTTTCTTCCTAAAGATTTCGTGATGAATAAACGAGTCAAACGTCCCCCAGATAATCCAATAAATGCACTGGTTTCTTTTGGAAATACACTTTTATATACAAAAACAATTTCAGCGATTTATCAAACACATTTGGATCAAAGAATTAGTTTTTTACATGAACCGTCAGAAGGACGATTTTCATTGAGTTTAGATATTAGTGAAGTATTTAAGCCTGTAATAGTATTTAGAACAATTTTTGATTTGGTTAATAACCGGAAATTACAAGTGGAAAAACATTTTGAGAAAAGTGTAAATTATTGCATTTTAAATGAAGAAGGAAGAAAAATATTTATTGAAGCATTTGAAGCACGTTTGGAAAATGTTTTCCAACATCCGAGATTAAAACGTAAAGTTTCATATCGCACAGCAATTAAATTAGATTGTTACAAATTGATAAAAAATATTTTGGAAGGGAATGAGTTTGTTCCATTTTCTTTGAAAGAAGGTATGTGATGAAAAAACAATTAAATTATAATTATGCATTTTTATTTTATGATGTGGGAGAAAAAAGAGTACAGAAAGTATTTAAGATTTGCAAAAAATATCTTTCTCATTTTCAGAAATCTGTATTTCGAGGAGAAATGACACCGTCAAAATTTATACAATTGCGAAAAGAGTTAAATGGAGTGATTGATAAAAATGAAGATTTTATATGTATCATAAAATTATTAAATAATAGTGTGTTTGGAGAGGAAGTTTTAGGGTGTGGAGGTCATGCTACAGGGGAGGACCTGATTATATAAAATTAGAAATATACGTATATGAGGAAGAAAAATTTACCAGGCTTAAAAAAGTATAATATAGAAAAAGCCTTGTAAAATGCAGAGATTTATGAGATATTAAGATAAAGTAGCAGAAGTGAAAAACACCTGGTAAAAAAAGTGAAAATGGCTTAAAATCAACGAAAAAATTAAATATGAAAGAAAAAAGGGCATAAATACGAGGGATAAACTGTAACATGAGATGTTTTTAAATGAATAGAAGGATTTTTAGTCGGTGACAGATAAAGCGATAAACTGTAACATGAGATGTTTTTAAATAGGGATTTATCCCAAAAGGCAGCTGCATCGGATGCAGATAAACTGTAACATGAGATGTTTTTAAATAATTAAAGCCCTCTGTTTAGCTCTTCTTTCCTCTGATAAACTGTAACATGAGATGTTTTTAAATTATGCTTCTTCAATCCACATCCAACACAACACACCGATAAACTGTAACATGAGATGTTTTTAAATTTCAACACTTCAATCCGCTTGGTATTCTGCGGATTCGATAAACTGTAACATGAGATGTTTTTAAATACTGCTGATTAAGCTTATCAATCTCGCCCTGCATAGATAAACTGTAACATGAGATGTTTTTAAATATGCGACAACCTCTAGCATTTTCCCAACCCTTACAGATAAACTGTAACATGAGATGTTTTTAAATTACGGGTTTTCGCTGTTCATAGGTACTTGCTATTTAGATAAACTGTAACATGAGATGTTTTTAAATTTCCACTTTCCTGCGCTTTTAATTTCCTGCGGATTCGATAAACTGTAACATGAGATGTTTTTAAATATGGATTCTCTTAACAGTTTCTCTGCTTCTGTTTCGATAAACTGTAACATGAGATGTTTTTAAATACTTATCCATCTCATACTGCTGCTTCTGCTCTGCATGATAAACTGTAACATGAGATGTTTTTAAATTTCGAATATGTAGGTTGTAGAAAAATAGAATTATGATAAACTGTAACATGAGATGTTTTTAAATATGGCGAAGCGGACTGGATTACAGGTAGTGTTGTCGATAAACTGTAACATGAGATGTTTTTAAATTGGAAAACGGAGCCGTAAGAATCAGTTCCATCAAGATAAACTGTAACATGAGATGTTTTTAAATTCCTGTACGTTTCCGGTGTCAATTACAACAAATTGATAAACTGTAACATGAGATGTTTTTAAATATCCGGCATTGCGGAGGATTTCTGCGACTGCCTCGACGATAAACTGTAACATGAGATGTTTTTAAATGAGGAAGAGATTAACAAATTATTTTAATAGAAGAGGGATAAACTGTAACATGAGATGTTTTTAAATTGAAATTTAGAACATTAAGAGCAGATGAAATAGAGGATAAACTGTAACATGAGATGTTTTTAAATTTTCTGGGGAGTATTCCTTTAATAGCTCTTGGTCGATAAACTGTAACATGAGATGTTTTTAAATATCCAACAATCTACGGCATGATTGAGGACTTGGACAGATAAACTGTAACATGAGATGTTTTTAAATAATACTCCATAACATCCATGTGTCTGTATTTATTTCGATAAACTGTAACATGAGATGTTTTTAAATGAATCAGCGCGGTGGGATAAACTGTAACATGAGATGTTTTTAAATCTTAATTTTTCTTTATCCGTTCCTTCCACCTGGTATAATGGTATAGTAATTTAAGACACTTTCCGAGACATTTTATAATGAATCTGATATGTTGTAACCAATACAGAAAGAAGGATTATTATTATGTCACGAACAAGAAGAAATTTCTCCGCAAAATTCAAATCTGAGATTGTTATTGAACTGCTCAGGGGAGAAAAAGACTTAAATACAATTGCTGCTGAAAATAACATTCAGCCAAATCTTCTCCGTAATTGGAAGAAGGAATTCCTTGATAAAGCTTCCGTTGTCTTTGACGATACACGGGAAGAGAACCTGAAAGAGAAGCTGGCTTCAGAACGCAGGGAAAAAGCTGAATACGCAAAAAAAGTTGGGCAACTCACCATGCAGGTGGATTGGTTGAAAAAATCTGAAGAAACACTTGGACCTGACTACGAGAGTAAATTTAGTCCGAAACCTTTTGAAGAGTAAAGAGCTCTCTATTAAAACAGGTGCTAGATTGCTTGATATTGATCGCACCAGCATATATTATAATGGAACTCCTGTTTCTCAGGAAGAACTGGACTGTAAGGCAATCATAGACCGTTTACACACGGACAATCCGGCATGGGGTGCCCGTCAGATGTCTTCACAACTGAAAATGCGTGGTCATAAGGTTGGCCGTCGCAAAGCACGCCGCTACATGACAGAAATGGGGATTGATCCTATCTATCCCAAAATAAACCTTTCTAAGCGTATGTAACAGGCAAAAGTCTGCCCGTATCTGCTTCGCAATGCCGTTATCGACCGTCCAAATCAGGCATGGTCAATCGACATCATTTATATCCCATCAAACGTGGATTCCTGTATCTGACAGCTATTAACAATCAAACTCCGGCATCCTACTATTATCCGGTACTTTTGATTGAATATGCAGCTTAAGGGGGACATTCTTCCCCTTTTCAACTACATATATCTGTTCATTATAAAAAGATTAAATTTGTGTCTTGACAACTGAACCACTATATGGAGTGATAAACTGTAACATGAGATGTTTTTAAATGCCAATGCAGCTTGCAGCTGAAAACTGGGATAAACCGATAAACTGTAACATGAGATGTTTTGAAATCATGGAATAATCGTATCTTTCTATAAAATTAAATTTATGAAAAAATATATCCTTTGAATCTGGGGCATGTAAAGGTTCGGCTGTAGACAGAATTTCCGTCTCGGAAGGTACAGGAAGTCTTCAGATTTTACATAAATCGTCAGTGTTAAAAATGGAGTGTATTGCATTTTTGGATTCTAGAGTACCGTTATATTATGTGAAGTATTATTGTGTTGGAGAAAAAAATTTCTTTCTATAGTAATGCCAAGATAGGTTAAAAATGCATGGTGATAAGAAGGGGAAAAGAGGAAGTTTCCGCAGGAAGAATATAAGTTCAAATTGCAAATCCTCCCCCTCTATAGTATCATATTACTCATAACCATTTTTGAAACAAAAGGAGAAATATCATGAGTAATGAAGTTTTAGCAGTCGTTGCAGGTAAGGAGATTACAAATGCGGAATTGGATGCATTTTTACAGAATGCTCCAAGAGAACAGCAGGCATATGTTACAAATCCACAGTTTAGACAGCAGTATTTGGAGCAGCTGATTTCTCTGCACTTATTTGCGCAGGCAGGGGAGGATGCAAAGCTTGAGGAGACTGAGGAATTTGCGAAGATTTTAGAAAATGCGAAGAGAGATATTCTTGCGCAGCTCGCGATGAGAGAGACATTAAAGGATGTAACTGTGACAGATGAGGAAGTGGCAGCTTACTATGAGGAAAATAAGCAGCAGTTTACAAAGGGAGAGACAGTTAGTGCAAAACATATTTTAGTAGATTCAGAAGAAAAGTGTACTTCTGTTTTGGAGTCTATTACAAGTGGAGAGAAAGCATTCGAGGATGCTGCAAAGGAAGCGTCTACCTGCCCATCTGGTGCAAGAGGAGGAGATCTCGGAGAGTTTGGAAAGGGTCAGATGGTCAAAGAATTTGAGGAAGCAGCATTTGCAGCTGAGATTGGTCATGTGGTAGGACCGGTAAAGACACAGTTTGGTTATCATCTGATCAAAGTTGAGAAGAAAAATGAGGCATCTGTGGCAGCATTTGATGAGGTAAAAGAGGCGATTAAGAGAAATTTGATTCAGCAGAAGCAGAATGCAGCATATAATGCAAAGGTTCAGGAACTGAAAGAAAAATATTTACAAAAATAAATGAGTGATACAAAGAATGCCGTAAAAGTGGTCGTAAGAAGCACTTTACGGCATTTTTCATATAGTTCAATTATTTTTACAAACCTGTTTATTTCTATCGGTTATTTTTATGTAGCTATGTAACTTACATTACTCCACTTGCATTACCCGATTCATATTCTTGGGCTGTTGTATTCCCAGCATCTGTTTCATCTTGCGGACGGTTGCATTGTATACAATCCAGATGATCAGGACAAGTAAGAATAAGAGTGCCAGGCACACAAGCAGTGAGGCAATTTCCGTGAAAGAAATGGTGCCGTCATTTGCGTACATGATCATGGAAAAGAAGAAGTACATAGCGACCATTCCAATGATGGAAGGGGTAAAGAAGATTTTTCTCGTCTGTGCTTTTACTTCTTTTGTGAGGAATGCAGGGGAAGCGCCGAGTCGTTTCAAATCCTCAAAGACGTAGCGGTTGTTCAGGACGATGGAGATACTTCTTGTATAGCAGATGATCAGCGCTGCCATGACACAGATAATGGTGATAAAGAAGAACAGCATCAGATAAACTGCCGTTGTGCGAACAAAATCAGTGGAGTCCAGCATTTTGAAGGAAGGCATGTATTTCCATCCGAATCGGAAAGTGCTGCCGTCACAGTCTGCATAATCTACTTTTGCATCGGCTGCATACTCAGGTTCATCGAGAAAGTAACTTTTCCCATTGACGGAACGACCATATTTTACAACGCGGTCATAGTTGGATGAGATTGCGTATTTTTCTCCGAGTGCATCCATGAAAACATGGAATAATTTGTCGGCAAATTTGTAGTTGTCTTCTCCGTCAATGTTAAACAGGACTTGATGTTCCTTCCATTCATCGCCTAGACCGACTTCCATATTTTCGTAGTCTGTATCGTTTAGAACATAATAGTTTGAGCGCCCGGAGAACAGACTGTAGTGCAGATAGCCGTCAAAAGTAACCGGAAGTTTTTTCATCGTCGTCATGTTGATGATTTGATCTGCGTCGGAGGTGAGCCAGTAGGTGTCGGTCTCGTCCTCATTGGAAATTGCTTTGTATGTTCCGGGTGCAACTTCTGTCTTCTGTCCGGTTAGAAATTCAAAAGCGGAAGCGGTAAGGAAGGTTCCCTCATTGGCAAATTCCTCATAGACAGTGTAGAGTTTTCCGTCGTCCGTAGTTCGTTCTACCGTGGTTGACATGCCGAGAAGGATGGTTGCTTCTTCCTTGTAATCTTTAATCGAGAGGTCATAATCTTTGGCAAGATCTGCAATTTCTTCTTTTCCTGGAACTGGCTGACCGATGGGATAGTGGAAAGAATAATCATATGGAGTGGATTTTACTTGCATCGCCTGACTGGTCTGTAGCGTTGGGATATAGAACAGTGCGAAGGCGCCGCCAGCCACGAGCAGTGCGATGACCATCATATTATTTACAGTCTGTTTTCCATGAAATTTCATCATACTGCGTGAGATAATCCCTTTGTATGGATGCTTTTTATGATTTCCGAACCCGCGTACCACAATGTGCAAAAGAAACATATACAGACCGATGAAGAGCGGTATGTAAAGGAGGGGTAAAAATGGGGATGAAAAGCGCCGGAATACTACTTGATAAATCGTTGGTCCAAAATACCCGGCGGTTCCTCCGAGAATCATCAGCAAAATACCGACGGAGGCATACCATGGCTTTACATCCCGCACGGGTTCATTTTTGTGTTCTTCATTCACGACATCCATAATGTTGGTGCGGTAAAGTGTCCGTCTTCCAAGGAGAAATGCAAAAAGTAAAATGATCAGGATAAAGGCTGCCGGAATCAGGAGACAGCGAAAGTCCAGAACCAAACGCATCTCAGTGCTATCTACAACAAGCAGACGAAACAGCTGCCAGATAGACCAGGCAAATGGAATCCCAAGTGAGGTTCCGAGCAGGGAAGCGCTTAAGGAAGTGACAGCAGTGTCCTTGTACAGATGATTTCGAAGTACTTTTTTAGAAGTTCCCAGTGCGAGGAAGATTCCGAGTTCTCTTGACTTCATGCGGAAGAAGATATTTCCGGCATAGATGGTAAAAATTACGCATCCGATGCAGGCGAGTGCGAAGATCATCATTGCCTGTTTTCTGCTGTCGCCGCCTTCTGGAAGAACGAGAAGGACAGTCGGCGAAGTCAGGATCGCGGAGTAGGCTGTGATCAGTAAAAGCGCTGTAAAGTTACAGATAAAGTACAGTGTGTAATTTTTCCGGTTCTTTTTTCTTAAGGCAGAAAAAGTATCAGTTAAGGTTTTCATCGTTCTCTTCCTCCTCTTCTAACGTATTCATCTGTTTTAATTCCTCTAAAAGTGCATCGTGAAAAGCATGCTGGGAACTATTTCGTTCCATATTTTTATAGACAACTCCATCTTTGAGCAGGATGACACAGTCGCAGAAGGAGGCGGAAAAGCTGTCATGAGTCACCATGAAGATGGTTGCTTTCAGAGAAGCTTTTGCCTCCAGGAAAGAATCAATGACAGCGCGGCTGGATTTCGAGTCAAGATTTCCGGTCGGTTCATCTGCGAGGATCAGAAGCGGGGAGTTGATCAGTGCTCTTGCAACTGCGGTCCGCTGCCGTTCTCCACCGGAAATTTCTGCCGGATATTTGCCTGCAATCTGCGCAATACCAAATAAGTTACAGAGCCGGTCTGCCATCGTCTCTTCCTTTCTTCCCACATTTCCTCGGATGATCGCAGGGAGGAGGATGTTCTGCCGTACGGTTAGTCCATCAAGCAGCATAAAATCCTGAAAGACAAATCCTAGTTTTTCGTTTCGGATATGTGCAAGGGCATCTTCCGACAAGCCTTTTAATTCTTTTTGTCCGAGTGTAATCTTGCCCTCCTCAAATGGAATGTAGCAGGAGATGCAGTTTAAAAGTGTGCTTTTCCCGGAGCCGGACGGGCCCATGACAGCGACAAATTCGCCTTGTGCAACGCTGAGACTGACGCCTTTTAACACCTCATAGCTGGTCGCTCCGACCTGATAAGATTTATGAAGATTTTTTACATACAGCATAGAAATACCACCTTTCTGAATTGTTTGAATGAAATCTGTATGGACAGAATCCGGAGTTTATGGAAATTTATGATCCCGGATTGTTCTTTTGTGTTGCTGTTGAAAAAAGTATAGCATGGAAAAGAAGAAGTAAAATTTGGGATGGAAAGAATGGCAGTTCTGATGTAATGTTTGGAGGGGGATGAGGAGAAATGTAAAAAATAGCAGCCGGAATGTAAAGTTTTGTATCCGGAGAGAGAAAAGCAGGAGGCGCAGAGACAAAGATTTATGTTATAATGCATAGGAAAATAGATGTGCCAGGAGATGGGGGGCACAATGGAAATATGTAAATGTCGCATGGAGACAAGGTATTCGGTGTGTGATAGTTCTTAATTCTGTGGACATTGAGGAGGTATAGATCATGTTAAGAATTGGAATCTGTGATGATGAATGCTATGCAAGAGATGCGCTTCGGTTGGAACTTGAGAAACTCTTAGAAGAAACCGAGGAGATTGTCTATGAGTTTTCCGGGGGAGAGACGGCGGTCAGTTGGCTGAAGAAACATCCGGGTGAGATTGACCTTCTGTTTCTGGATGTGGAGATGAAAGGGGTTAACGGAATCCGGACAGCGGAGCAGATCCGGGAATTTGACACAAGAATCCAGATCGTGTTTGTGACTGGTTTTCGGGATTTTGTGTTTGAGGGGTACCGTGTGCAGGCAGTTGATTATCTTGTAAAGCCTGTGGATGCGGACCGGCTTTCCAGTGTGCTTTCGCGTGTGCGCAGACAGCTGGAGCAGGTGCGGCAGAAGCAGTTTGTCTTTCAGAATGGGGACGGCGTATACAGGCTTTACCAGGATGAAATACAGTATTTTTACAGTGAGAAGAGAAAAGTGGTGGCGGTGACAAGGGAAAAGGAGCTGTCCTTCTATGCCAAACTGGATGAGGTGGAAGCTCGGGTCGGGAGAACTTTCGTGCGGATCCATCAGCGCTACCTTGTCAATGCAGATGCGGTGTCCTATATCGGCGCATCTTCGGTGCGGATCGGAAGCGAGGAACTGCCGATCAGCCGGGCGCTGAAGCAGGATGCGGTTGCAGCGCTTGCGAAAGCCATGATCGGTGGTGATCTCTCATGATAGAAAAAGTGATTCTTTCGATTGCGGAGTATTTCAGGGTGTTTCAGATAATCTGCTCAATCTTTATTGCTTTGGCAGTCAGCTTTACGATCGAACGATTTTTTGTGGTACGCCGACAGTGGTACTGGAAGCTTCTGCTCTTTGGATGCAGTTGGCTCCTGAGCTCTATGCCGTTTTTTATCGGGGATCTGGTGAACCTCCCTCCGACGGTGCTGATATTTGTGGCGGGAATCCTGCTCGGATGTGAAGGAAGTCTGTTAAAAAAGCTGTCACTTTCCTTTATGATCATCAGCCTGACATCTTCTTTTAGTGTGCTGATAGATAATTATCTATTGTCGGCTGACAGTGGAATACCGACGGAGCAGGAAAGAATCGTCTATCTGTCTGTAAAACTGCTTTTTTACCTGATGATCTATTGCAGTGTAAAAAAATTTGTCCCGAAGAAATCCTATGAGTTGTCCAATCGGCTCTGGAGTCTTTTGGGACTGTTGACGTTGACACCTTTTTGTACCGTTTTGTCGGTTGTGTTGTTTCAGGAGTACAATGGTGAAATTCTTACAGCAAATGCGGCGTTCAATAAGACGATCCTCTGTCTTTGTATCCTTTCATTTGTCGGTCTGATCTGGGCAGTCGTTGTGTTATCCCATCAGTATGAGCTGGAGCAGAGCAGCAGGCTTTTAGAAATGAATCAGCTCTATTATGAATCATTGGAGCGGCAGCAGCTGGAAGTCAGAAAACTGCGGCACGATATGACAAATCATCTTCAGACACTTGCAGGACTTTCCGGGGAGGAACACAAGGCATATCTCGACAAACTTCTGGATCGTCCGGGGATCAAAAGGAATGTACAGTATTGTGAAAATCCGGTGATCAATGCCGTGCTGAGTACAAAGACCGGCAAAATGGAGCTGGAACAGATTGCATTTGCGTATGATCTGCAAGTGCCGTCCAAAATTGACATGGATTCGGTGGATCTCTCGGTGTTGTTTGCAAACAGTCTTGACAATGCGATCGAGGCGTGTGAAAAATTGCCCGGACAAAAAAGAAAAATTTCTCTGCAGGCCAAGAATGAGAAAGGATTGTTTGTGATGAAGATAGAAAACACTGCAAAAAGTGAAGGAAAAATTTCGGAAAAGGCTGCGCCGGGCCTCCTTCCGCAGACGACGAAGAAAGATCGGAAGCTGCACGGATATGGGTTGAAGAGCATTCAGGAGATCGTACAGAGATATGGGGGAAGCATGGAAATTACAAAAGAAGAGGAGCGGTTTGTGCTGTTTCTGTATATTCCGGTGATGATATAGCGCCCGGGATGGAACTTTATCTGCCCCAAAAGCTGTGCGGCAGACTTATCTTGGATCTGAAGACCGCACTCCCTGCGAGATAAAAAGAAGGACTGGTCGACTTATCCCTCTTTCTGTGATATGATAATCCTTGTATTAACAATCACAGAAAGGGGGATTTTCATGGAAAATATGTCTGAGGACAGAGGAAAAAATATGGCGAAAAAGCCGTCAGATCATATATGTATCGGGCTGCTGGCCCATGTAGATGCAGGAAAGACAACGTTGTCGGAAAGTATGCTCTATCTGAGCGGAAGGATCCGGCAGCAGGGAAGGGTGGACCATGGGAATGCCTATCTGGATACTTATGAACTGGAGCGTGCGAGGGGAATTACGATTTTTTCCAAGCAGGCAGAGCTTGTGTTTGGAGAACTGGAGGTTACACTGCTGGATACGCCGGGGCATGTGGACTTCTCAGCAGAAATGGAGCGGACACTCCGGGTGCTTGATTATGCAATCCTTGTGATCAACGGAGCGGACGGTGTGCAGGGACATACGGAGACACTGTGGAAGCTCTTAAAGCAGTATCGGATCCCGGCCTTTTTGTTCATCAACAAAATGGATCAAAATGGTACGGATGCAGAGAAATTGCTGGAGGAACTGCGTGTGAAGCTTTCAGGAAGCTGTATCCGGTTTGGGGAAGCGGAAGATTCGGAAGAATTTTTGGAAAATGTAGCTATGGCAGAGGAGCAGGTGCTGGAAACGTATCTGGAACATGGTACGATCGAACGGGGGGAGATTTCCAGACTGATCTGGGAGCGGAAAGTATTTCCGTGTTATTTCGGCTCTGCGTTAAAAAATATTGGGGTGAAGGAATTCCTTGCCGGCTTGGAATGCTATGCCAAAGAGCGGTCCTACCCGGAAGAATTTGGCGCAAAAGTCTATAAGATCGCGCGGGATCCGCAGGGGAACCGTCTGACATATCTGAAAGTGACCGGGGGTGTATTAAAAGTCCGGGATCTGATACGATATCAGGATGTGGAGGAGAAGGTTAGCCAGATCCGGATTTATTCCGGTGAGAAATATGATGCGGTTCAGGAAGTGCGTGCAGGGCGCGTGTGTGCGGTGACCGGGCTTACGAAAACGTATCCGGGAGAAGGACTTGGGGCAGAGCCGCCATCGGAAGGGCCGGTGCTGACTCCGGTTTTAAATTATCAGCTGATACTCCCGGAAGGATGCGATACCCACGGAATGCTGCTCAAGCTTCGCCAGCTGGAGGAAGAAGATCCGGAGCTTCATATCGTGTGGAATGAGGAACTTGGGGAAATTCATGCGCAGTTGATGGGGGAAGTACAGACAGAGATTTTACAAAGTATGATCCGGGAACGATTTCAGACAGAGGTCACGTTTGGACAGGGAAATATTGTATATAAGGAGACGATTAAACGTCCGGCGGAAGGTGTCGGGCATTTTGAGCCGCTACGCCATTATGCGGAAGTACATCTGCTTCTAGAACCAGGAGAATCGGGAAGTGGACTTGTGTTTGCGGCAGACTGCAGTGAGGATGTCCTTGACCGAAACTGGCAGCGGCTGATTTTAACACATTTGGCCGAAAAAGAGCATAGGGGTGTGCTGACTGGATCTGCGATCACAGATATGAAGATTACGCTTGTTGCAGGCAGGGCACATCTGAAGCATACAGAAGGAGGAGATTTCCGTCAGGCAACTTACCGTGCGGTTCGCCAAGGGTTAAAATCGACAGAAAGTGTGCTTTTGGAACCGTACTATGAATTTCGGATGGAGATCCCGGCTGAATTTGTCGGAAGAGCACTGACAGATATTCAGAGAATGGCAGGAGAATTTCAGACACCGGATACAGAGGGAGACTTTGCGGTGATCACTGGGAGCGCTCCGGTATCTGAGATGAGGGATTATCAGCTGGAAGTGACAAGTTACACGAAAGGAAGAGGACGACTGTTCTGTACTTTAAAGGGATATGCACCTTGCCACAATGCAGAGGAAGTGATAGAGCAGATCGGATATGATTCCGAGGGAGATCTGGACAATCCGACCGGATCCGTTTTCTGTGCGCATGGAGCAGGTTTTCATGTCAGCTGGGATCAAGTGCCGGATCATATGCATTTGGAATATGTGTGGACACCTGAGGCAGAAAAAGAGAAATCGGCAATTGAGGCTAAGAAAGGTCAGGGAAGCGTACAGAGTGGAAGAGTTTCGAGTAGTTTTTCAAGAAGTGTTGAAGAGGATAAAGAACTAGAGGAAATTTTCCTTCGTACCTATGGAAAAATAGAGAGAAAACGTCCGATTGCTGAGCGGCGAGTAGAGAGCCCGGAGGAAAGACAAAAGCGGATTCGAAAGGATCAGATGGAAGAATATCTGCTTGTAGATGGATACAATGTGATTTTTGCATGGGAAGATCTAAAAGAGCTTGCAAAAGTCAATATCGAAGGGGCGAGAAATAAACTGATGGATGTGTTGTGCAACTATCAGGGATTCAAGAAATGCAATCTGATCCTTGTGTTTGATGCATACAAGGTGCAAGGGCAGGAATTAGGGGTTCAGAAATACCATAACATCTATGTCGTGTATACGAAAGAAGCGGAGACTGCAGACCAGTATATTGAAAAAGTTGTTCATGAGATTGGAAGAAAATACCATGTAACGGTTGCTACTTCGGATAATGTAGAGCAGGTTGTGACACTGGGGCAAGGTGGAAAGCTGTTATCTGCCCGGGAGCTTCGGACAGAGGTGGAAGAAGTGCAGCGCCAGATAAGAGAAGAATATCTGAATCGTCCGCAGAAGGGGAAAAACTATCTGTTTGATTATCTCGATGAAGAGATTTCCGGTCAGATGGAAGAGGTCCGACTTGGGAAAAAAGAGGTAAAGGATGTCTGGGGAGAGTGAAGATGCACGAAAGTGATGAATGGATGCAAACAAACTTGATATCATTCATTCCCACTTTCGTGTTTTTATTTTAGAACATTTCTTCCAGTGTCTGATAAAGCGATAGGGAGTTCATTTCGTCGATTGTAAATTCTTTTGTAAAAGCGATGATTCCATCTTGAATCTCCTGGCGGCTGTAATTGTGATCCGATAAGAAATTATCGGTATATTCGTTAATATGCGAATAGAACGTCAGTCCCATCAGCAGATAGTCTTTGCTGTCAGGTTCGACATTTGCGTATAGAAGGTTCTCGGCTTCGTTGATTTTTCCGCCGTCTGCGAGGGAAAGGATCCGTGCGAAAATATCATCGCATGGGGTGTAAAGCCCATCAGAGGGCAGTTCATAGACCGTATCTGACTTCCCAGTGATCAGCTTGATGAAGAAGCTGACGATACTTTTGATCATCCGCATAATATAATCTTGCTCAAATTCCATAGAGACCCCTCCTTATTTCCGAAGCATAGTTTCGGTGTGATGTAGTGTTACAGTTGTAAGCATATCAGGCTGGACTTTGCCAACGGTGTTGTACAATTTCAATCAGTCAAAAAAATCTGTGTCATCATCGAACTGTCTGGCAAGCTTTTTCTGGCGATACTTTGTGAAAGTTCCCATTAGAAACAAAACTACAAACATCAAAAAGAAAATACTGATGGCAAACAGGGCGCAAATGGACAGTACATGTTCAGAGCCGTTGCATGCGAGACCTGCGCCGAGTAAAAAGGTAAAAATCAGTGTTCCAATCAGGCTGGCACTAAGATAAGTCTTCATACATGGTGTAGAGTCATATCCCCAAAGCCCTTTCTTCACACAGCCAATCACAACGATCAGACATCCGACCAGAAATGAAATATTTTCTCCGGCAATCTGCTTTGGACCTGCCCCGAGAAAAAGTGATTGCACCAGAAGTGACAGAAGGAGTACGCCCCACATAATCCAGAATCCAGTGCGTTCTACTTTCATCATTTCCAGTTCCTGACGTTCGTCAATAATTTTCTTCATAGTTACTCAACCTCCCAAAATAAATCGTCTAATGTTTTGCCCAAAGCCTTGCAGATTCGGATACATAGTTTCAGCGAAGGATTGAAATCTCCGGCCTCAATCATACCGATCGTCTGTCTGGTCACATCGGTCATCTCTGCAAGCTGGACTTGCGAAAGCCCTTGTTCCATGCGGGCAATCTTTAGTTTCATATTTTTCATATACGGTTAAGAATCTCCCTTCCAGCCAGTAGATGCAATGCATGCTGCTGACTTGATTTCTGTCTTCTTGTCTTCAGTATATGAAATATATAAAGGTATGTCAAGTATATATTGCATTTTGTGTAATATAGTTTGCATACAGGGCGCCGTAAAAGTTTTTTTGAAAACAAAAGAAGACAGAAACATTGTAAAGTAAATACGAAAAGTCTTGCTTTGCTCAGTTTCTGTCTTCTGTATTAAATTTTCAAAGGTATCTGTCTGACTAGCAGATTAATTCCGCCTGTCAAATCCATGGATCCAGTCTGCTTTAAAATAGTAGATGATAAATAAAATCGAACTTAATGTCCAGGTGATCGGGTATGCCCAGAAGATGACTTTAATATCTGGGATGATCCGGACAGCGACGGTAATGTAAGATACACGGATTATGCACCAGCAGATCAGCATAACGAACATCGGTATCGTAGATTTTCCAGTCCCGCGGAGGATTCCGGCAATACAGTGCGAAAATGCGAGGAGGAAGTAGAACAAAGTAATGGTACGTGCCTGTGCAGTTCCAAAAGCTACCACCTGTGGATCATTGTTAAATGCGGCAACAAGGTATGGAGCGGTAAAGAAGATAATGATTCCGACAATCTCTGCCATAGTAATGGAACAGAGCACACCGAATTTTGCACCTTTTTTTGCACGTTCGTACTGTCTGGCGCCGAGGTTCTGGCTGATAAAGGTAGTCAGAGACAGTGCAAAGCATGTGATCGGCAGGAAGCCAAATCCCTCGATCTTTGAGTAAGCACCGCAGCCGGCAACAGCCATTTTCCCAAAGGAGTTGATGTTGGACTGCACGATGACATTTGCGAAAGAAATGATCGAGTTCTGGAAGCCAGAAGGAAGTCCGTTAGAAATAATCAGCTTTAGCATTGGAAAGTCAAAGCGGATTTTCTTTAGGTCAATTTGATAATCTTCTTTGCAGCGCATCAGATGGATCAGGCAGAGGATTGCACTTAAAAACTGTGAAAGGATTGTGGCGACGGCTGCGGATCCCACACCAAATCTGAACACACCGATAAAAAGCAAATCTAGAACTACATTTGTCACAGAGGAAATGATCAGGTAGATCAAAGGATGTCTGCTGTCACCGACAGACTGAAGGATTCCAACAAAAATATTATAGAGTACAAATGCAATGGATCCGAGGAAGTAGATGCGGAAATACAGCACTGAATTTTTTAATACATCTGCGGGAGTCCCCATCCACCTAAGAAAAGTAGGTGTCATGATCAGTCCGATGGCAGTCAAAAGAATTCCTGCCACAATTCCAAAAGCAACGGTTGTGTGAATGGCATCCTGTACTTTTTCTTTCTCGCGTGCGCCAAAGTATCTGGCAATGACGACGCCGGCACCAAGTGAGATACCATTGAAAAAGCCGACCATTAGAAAAATGAGACTTCCGGAGGAACTGACAGCGGCAAGGGCATCACTTCCAAGGAAGTTTCCAACGATCAGGGAGTCGGCGGTGTTATAAAGCTGCTGGAAGAGGTTTCCAAGGAACAGCGGAATGGCAAATAGGATCATCCGTTTCCAAATGGGCCCCTCAGTCATTAAAGTAGACTTTGTTTTCGTATTCATAATTCAGATCTCTCCATTCCTAAAATAATATCTTTTCTTATTATAGCATGCCTTCTGATCAGTGAACAAAAAAGTTGTATGAATGAGAAAAATATATTATCCAATGTGTCGTAAAATCCCTTGCTTTAGCTATGGGGATATAAGGCACGTCCATCGAATTTACGCAAGTAATTGAAGATGGACAAAACAGTTGTATAAGATGACATAGCATAGTATAATACACATATGAATGTGAAATATAAATCAAACAACAATATCGTCTATTCTTGTAAATATCATGTTGTGTGGTGTCCCAAGTATAGACGAAAAGTATTAACAAATGGTGTAGATGTCCGATTAAAGGAACTGCTCCTTGAGTATGCTGCAAATCTTTCTGTAGACATTCTGGAAATGGAAATCATGCCAGACCATGTACACATACTCATGGAAGTAGCCCCGCAGTTTGGAATCCACAAAGCTGTAAAATCTCTAAAAGGATATACTTCTAAAGTATTGAGAAGTGAATATCCGTTTTTAAAGACAAGAATGCCTACCCTGTGGACGAACAGCTATTTTGTGTCTACAGTGGGCGGTGCTCCTTTGGAAGTCATTAAGCAATATATTGAAAACCAGAAAACATCACAACGGCAAAAGGATAAGTTAGGATAATGCAAAAAGGTATAAAATTCAGAATCTACCCAAACAAAGAACAGCAAAATATCATCCATCAGACTTTAGGTTGTTGCAGACTCATCTACAACAAAGGTCTTGCTATGCGTAACGAAGCCTATGAGAAAGGTGATAAAGTTGGCTATTCACAGACTTCTGCAATGCTGACAGGCTTAAAGAAAAGTGATGATTTTGCATTTCTTAAAGTGGTAGATTCCATTGCCCTGCAACAATCCTTGCGTGACCTCGACAGAGGTTTTGTAAATTTCTTCCAAAAACGTGCTTCACATCCGACTTTTAAGAGTAAACATAACCGCCACCAGTCCTACAGAACCATCAATCAAGGCGACAATATCCGCATTGCAGGAAAATATTTAAAACTTCCAAAGCTGGGATATGTTAAAGCTCGTCAGTCGATGGAAATTGGAAAAATCCATGCGTAAACTCATGCGTGAACAACGGAAACTGTCACGCAAAGAAAAAGGTTCAGGCAATCGCAATAAACAGCGTGTTAAAGTTGCTTTAGTGCATGAAAAGATTACTAATCAACGAAAAGATTTTCTACAAAAACAATCTACTATGCTGATACGTGAAAACCAAACCATCTGCATAGAGGATTTAAAAGTAAAAAATATGATGCGTAATCATAAATTAGCAAAGCACATAGGCTCTGTATCGTGGTCTAAGTTCTTTGATATGCTCACCTATAAATCTGTTTGGTATGGAAATGATGTTGTAAAAGTGCCAACTATGTATCCAAGCAGTCAAACTTGTTCTGCCTGTGGGTATAAAAATCCACTGGTAAAGAATCTTGCAATCCGTAGTTGGATGTGTCCTGAATGTGGAACAAAACATAACAGAGATACCAATGCAAGTATCAATATCTTAAACAAAGGACTGCAAATACAGTCAGCATAAACAACATAAAACTGCACCGTAGGGCATACGGGAACAGTATAATCTAGCTTGTGGACACTGTGTAAGACGTTGTAATACCTTTTGGTATCAGCCAACGCAGTAGTGGTTGAAGCAAGAATCCCCCTGCTTTAGCTGTGGGGAGTGTCAAAATACACAATAATTTACAACGATTGTGGAAAGAGCCAGATGAGATAAAGATATTTACAGCGGAGGAAGAAAACATTTCGAAAGAAAGGATAGAAAAATGGAAAAGAAAGGGATTATTTTTGATTTAGACGGAACGATTTTGGATTCGATGCATATCTGGGAAGAAATTGATAAGAAATTTCTTGGAAAAAGAGGACTGGAAGTTCCGGAAGATTATTTGAGAAGTATTGCGCCTCTTGGGTTTGAACGGGCGGCAGTCTATACCATTGAACGGTTTGGATTTTTAGAAACACCTGAGCAGATCATTGCAGAATGGTACCAGATGGCAACAGATGCTTATGCAAATCAAGTACAGCTAAAGCCGTCAGCAGAGGAATATCTTCGTTATCTGAAAAAACGGGGGATCAAGATTGGAATTGCAACATCCTGTGAACCACAGATGTTTTTGCCGGCATTGGAGCGAAATGGAATTTTGGATCTGTTTGAGTCCTACACAACTGTGCGAGAAGTACCGAGGGGAAAAGAGTTTCCGGATATTTATGAGAGACAGGCTGAAAAGATGGGACTTTTGCCGGAAGAATGTGCAGTATTTGAAGATATTCTAAAAGCGGTACAAGGGGCGAATGCAGGAGGATTTTATACGGTAGGTGTGTACGATGCACATTCAAAAGATGAATGGGAAGAAATCCAAAGGCACGCAGACAGCTTTATTTACAGCTATAAGGAGTTGATCAGATGAAGAAGATTATTTTAGCTTCCGGTTCGCCGAGACGCAGAGAATTGCTTGCGCAGATCGGATATACATTTGAGGTTGTGACAAGCGAAAAAGAAGAGGTATATCAAAGCACGGAACCGCAGGAAATCGTAAAGGAACTGGCGCTTTTAAAAGCAAAGGACGTGGCGGAGAAGACTGCATCGGATAGAGAAGAAGATTGTGGACAGATAATCATCGGTGCAGATACTGTTGTGGCGCATGAAGGGAAGATTTTAGGAAAGCCAAAAGATAAGGAAGATGCAGAGCGCATGCTGGAAGCACTTCAGGGGGATACCCATGATGTTTATACCGGAGTAGCTGTGATCTGCTATGACAAGGAGGGGCAAGAAGAAGTCATTTCCCATGCGGTCCAGACAAAAGTATATGTAGATGTAATGACAGAGGAGGAGATTCAGTCTTATATTGCGACTGGGGAACCAATGGATAAAGCGGGCGCATACGGAATACAAGGCAGATTTGCAGCACATATTGCAAAGATTGACGGGGATTACTATAATGTGGTCGGACTTCCGGTGTCTTATATTTATAAAGTGCTTCGGGAAAAAATCTGATTATTAAACATGGAAAAAGCCTTTGTTTTTGCGATTTGAAGGAAGTTATAGGGTGAAAAGCAGGAAAAAATAAAAAAACATAGGAATGTAGAAGAAAATCTTTTACATTCTCTTTGTTTTATATTATAATACTGTTGCAATATGCAGAGATGCCGGATTTATGATTCTGACATCCTGTGCAGGAAGCAAGTAAATTAAAGAAATAGATTTGGAGAGTGCAAAAGATGGAACGTAAAGTAGGTACTATATCAAGAGGAATCCGCTGCCCGATCATCAGAGAAGGCGACAACCTCGCAAATATTGTAGTAGAAAGTGTATTAGATGCAGCAACAAGCGAAGGCTTTGAGTTAAGAGACAGAGACGTCATCTCCCTGACAGAGTCAATCGTTGCAAGAGCACAGGGAAACTACGCTTCTGTTGAGGCAATCGCAAGTGATGTAAGAGAAAAATTAGGCGGTGAGACAATCGGTGTTATTTTCCCGATCTTATCCAGAAACCGTTTTGCGATCTGCTTAAAAGGAATTGCGATGGGCGCAAAGAAAGTAGTTCTTATGCTGAGCTATCCGAGTGATGAAGTTGGAAATCAGCTTGTATCTTTAGACAAGCTGGATGAAGCAGGAATCAATCCATACAGCGATGTACTTACTTTGGAGAAATACAGAGAACTGTTCGGAGAGAATAAGCATGAATTTACAGGTGTAGATTATGTAGAATATTACGGACAGCTGATCAGAGAAGCAGGTGCAGAAGTAGAGATTATCTTTGCAAACAATCCGAGAACAATCTTAGATTATACAAAGAATGTAATGACTTGTGATATCCACACAAGAGCAAGAACAAAACGTATTCTCAAAGCAGCAGGTGCAGAGCGTGTATGCGGAATGGACGACATCCTGACAGCGCCGGTAGATGGAAGCGGATGCAATGAGAGATATGGTCTGTTAGGCTCTAACAAGTCTACAGAAGGCATGATCAAGTTATTCCCAAGAGAGTGCCGTGATCTTGTAGATGAGATTCAAAAACAGATCTTAGACAAGACAGGAAAACATGTGGAAGTAATGGTATACGGAGATGGAGCATTTAAAGATCCTCAGGGAAAAATTTGGGAATTAGCTGATCCGGTTGTATCTCCGGCATTCACAGACGGACTTCGCGGAACTCCGAACGAAGTAAAATTAAAATACCTTGCAGATAACGATTTCAAAGATTTAAGCGGAGAAGCTTTAAAAGAAGCAATTTCCAAGAGAATCAAAGAAAAGAGTGACAATCTTGTCGGAGATATGGCTTCTCAGGGAACGACACCGAGACAGCTCACAGATCTGATTGGTTCCCTCTGTGACCTTACAAGTGGTTCCGGAGACAAAGGAACACCGGTTGTGTTAGTGCAAGGATACTTTGATAACTACACAAACTAGTGTAAAAAGCAGAAACGATACAGCAGTAAGAACTGTTAAAAGTTTATAAAGACTGGAAATGAGGCATTGTCGATGATCAGAAGATCATTTGGCAATGCCTTTTTCAATAGTTCAAAAAATGCAATATTTTGTATAAAAAGCACAAGAAAATGTGAAAGAAAGGTGATACGATACAGTTAGATGAAACAGCAAAGGGAGGAAAAGAACTATGGAAATTAAAAAAGAGAATATGGAGTGGCTTGCAGAAGCGATGCACTATGTAAAGAGCAAAGTGAATGAGAGTCTGCCAAAGTATTCAACAGTTTTTCCGACATCAAGTTCCGAAAACCTGATTTATGGAGAAATGGGGAATAAAGATTAGACAGAAGGATTTTGGACAGGGATTTTGTGGCTTTTGTATGAAGACACAAACGAGGAAAAGTATCTTTCTGCATTGGAGACATTGCTCCGCACATTTCAAGAGAGATTAGATCAGAACATTGGTTTAAATACACATGATATTGGATTCTTATACTCTTTATCCACACTTGTGGGTTATAAAATTACAGGAAATGAAAAGGCACTGGAGTTCTCGGTGCGCGCTGCAGATTATCTTATGGAACGATACAGTGAAAAGACTCAGATTATTCAGGCATGGGGCGTTTATGGATTTGCGCTCAGCTATGCACATACGGGAATTCTTGCATGTGGGCTTCTGGAATTAAGTAAGCACCTTCCGGTCTTAGATCCAAGAAAGAAAGAATATGAGGAAACGGCAGTTCAAATTGTGAAGTCACTGTTTGAAAATTATACAACGGAGAAAGATCTTTCAAATGGGATTATCAAACATGGAGTATATGCAATTCCATTCCATGTTGGAGTCGATGAATGTTGTATCTGGGGAGACTATTTTTATGTGGAAGCATTAATGCGTTTAAGAAATGTCTGGAATATGTATTGGTAAGGGAGAAGAATGAGATGATTCTGCATGCGTTGGAAAAAGTAGCATCCGAAAAAGGGTTTTCGGTAGACAATTATGGGATGTATTCTGCAGAAGACGAGTGTCAGTTGACATATGTGCAGGTTGGGATTCTTGCAGCAGTTTTATTAAATGCAGGGGCGGCGGACTATGTGATCACCGGATGCGGAACTGGTGAAGGAGCTATGCTTGCATGTAATTCTTTTCCAGGTGTGATTTGTGGACATGTAGAAGATGCATTAGATGCTTATACATTTGCACAGATCAATGACGGAAATGCAATTGCAATCCCATTTGCAAAAGGATTTGGATGGGGTGGAGAACTGAATTTGGAGTATATCTTTGAAAAACTATTCGCAGAAGAGAGTGGACAAGGATATCCAAGAGAGCGTGCAGTTCCGGAACAGAGAAATAAGAGGATTTTGGATGAAGTAAAAAAAGTGACTTACAAAGATCTGCCTACAATCTTAAAAGAACTTGATCGTGATCTTGTGAGAGGGGCATTGCAGGGGAAAAGATTTGAGGAACTTTTCTTTGCGAATTGCAAATGTGAAACGCTGGCAGAATGTGTGAGAGAAATTTTGAAGGAAGATTAAGATGTTAAAAGTAACAATAAAAAATGCCGAGGGACAAGAAATATTAAGTAAAGAGGGAGAGCAGGAAATTGCATTTCTCTGTGAACGAACTTATGAAGAGGGGGATCGTATTGTAGTGGAAAGCAGTGAGAAAAACTTACCGAAATCTGGCGCTGAATGTCAACAATCAGTCATGTAGTACAACTTGTTATCCACATGTATCTGCAAATGTAGAAACGAGAGGAGAAGCTGTCTTTGCAGCAGTCAATGTAGTTGACGGAGTGACTGCAAATGAAGGACATTGGAAGTGGCCGTTTCAATCGTGGGGAATTAATCGTCGTGAGGATGCGGCGATCAAGATTGACTTTGGAAGAGAAGTGGAGATCGATCGGATCATTCTTTATACGAGAGCAGATTTTCCGCATGATAGTTGGTGGGAGCAGGCTACAATCCGTTATTCGGATGGAAGCACAGAGAAAATTTCGATGAAGAAGAGCATACTTCCACATGAATTTATGATTGAAAAAAGGAAAGTGAGCTGGATAGAACTGTGCGATCTGATCAAAGCAGACGATCCATCGCCATTTCCGGCGCTGACACAGATTGAAGTGTACGGAAACGACTTGTAAGTGAAGAAAATTCCAAAAAAGTTACCACATCCTTCAGGATTGCGCTAACTTTTTTTCTGTTGCGGTTTTATTTGGGTTTGCAGGATGCTGTGTATCTAAAGCCGCTCGGAATATTAAGAAGAAAACTGCGAGTATTTCTTCGGTGAGATGCCGACTGCCTTTGTAAATGTCTTCAGGAAGTTACTGTAATCGTTGAACCCGCATTCCTCACATGCCTCATTGACCGATTTTCCTTCAGCAAGCAATGACTTTGCGATCGTGATTCGTTTGGCAGTAATATATTTGTTGATCGTTGTCCCGGTCGCAGATTTGAAAATGCGGCACAGGTAGGAAGGACTCAGATAGAAATTTTCGGAGAGTTCTTCGATTGTCAGTGGATTCTGAATGTGCTGGTTGATATAAGTCAGAATCCGGTCAACCTGCTGGTGCTGTGTCCAGCGCACAGAAGATGTGACAGGAAGATTGTTGTCAGAGAAAATTTTATTCAAAAATACCATTAATTCTGTGAACGTGGCTTTCTCTATAAGATCTGCGCCGAATCCATCTGTGCTGACAAGTTTATGAATGAAGTACTGAAAGAGCTTTTGCTCCTCGGCATTCAGAGAGCGCTTGTGCAGATTTGGATTGGAAGCATCACGAGAAGAAAAGCAGTTATCCAGGTTGGTCTGCCCAGAAGAAAGCTGTTTTAAAAAGTCTGGGAAGATAGATAAAACAATCCGCTCATGGACTTTCTCATCAATATAAGTTAAATGGTGGCTTTCATACTGATTAATGAAGAAAATATCCCCTGGTTCGATGCTGTAGAACCGGTTATCATCATTGTATAAGTGGGAAACAGCAAAAGTTTTCTGATCTAAACAAGAAGCGATTGCTTCTTTACATGAATGTTGTAATTCCATATCAAACCTTCTCAAAATTTGATAAAATTATAGCAGATTTTGTGGATTTTTACAATTCGTCTTTGGGTGATTGTACTCTTTTAAAAAGTATTTGCTGCCTTTTTCGGAAAACACCTGCTGCCGTATATTGACATTCTAGGAGCGTCAATTTATAATCAACAATTAGGGGACTAACAAATGGAGGATAATATGGAACGGGACATTGCGATTGGCAGAATAATCGGCATTTTGTCAAATCAGATCAAGAGACAATTTGACAGTTCTGCCTCAAAGACAGGTGTGACCGGAGTGCAGGGACGGGTGTTGCATTATCTTTTGGGACAGCCAAGAGAACAGGAGATTTTTCAGAAGGATCTGGAGGAAGAGTTTAATTTAAGAAGATCTTCAGCTACGGGTATCTTACAGCTTATGGAGAAGAACGGATATATCGAACGGGTTCCGGTGGAATATGATGCGAGATTGAAGAAAATAGTAGTACTTCCGAAAGGGTTGGAGGCAAGTGCGGCAGTGGATGAGGATATACGATATGTAGAATCTAAGCTGCAAGATGGCCTGACAGAGGAAGAATTGGAAATTTTTCGACGGGCAGCAAAGAAGATGCTAAGAAATCTTCAACAGTCGAGGGATGGAGAAGAAAAAGGATAATTTTATCTTGTAAGGGAAAAGAGCGGATAGCTGCAAGGCTAAAAATAGAATTGACAAGTGAAAATAACCGTGCTATTCTGTTACGGTGTAAAATAAAGTGCCGGATGGGCTATAAATTTTTTCTGTTTCTGATTTAAACAGAAAAGATTTATAGCCTTTTTGTGTACTAAAAAAGGAAAAGATAAAGGAGGAATTGTTAAATGAAACAATCAGAAAATCAAATGGGAACGAAAGCAATTTTTCCTCTCTTGATGGGGATGTCTGTTCCACCGATGATTTCGATGCTGATTCAATCTTTATACAATATCGTAGACAGTATTTTTGTAGCTAAGCTGGGAGAGGAGGCGCTTACAGCAGTCTCTCTCGCTTATCCGCTTCAGAATTTAGTACTTGCCGTGGCGGTAGGACTTGGTGTAGCAACGAATGCAGCGATTGCAAGAAATCTTGGAGCAAAAAAAAGTGAGGAGGCAAATGATGCGGCGGCACATGGGCTTGTACTGACAGGTATTCATTCGATATTTTTTATTTTGCTTGGAATCTTTTTTACAAAACCATTTTTGCAGATGTTCACAGATAATCCGACTGTGCTGGAATGGTCCTGTCAGTATTCTTATATTGTAATCTGCCTTTCGTTTGGATCGCTCTTTCATATTGAAATTGAAAAGATGTTTCAGGCGACAGGAAATATGTTTTTACCGATGATCATGCAGGGGGTGGGAGCGATTGTGAATATTATCCTTGATCCGATCATGATCTTTGGACTGTTTGGATTCCCGGCGATGGGAGTACGGGGAGCAGCGACAGCGACGATTCTTGGACAGTTTTCCGCGTGCATGTTATCCATCATCTTGTTTTGTAGACACAGTGGAGGGCTTCAGATTCATATGAAAGGATTCCGCATGAAGGGAAGGATTGTCAGACAGCTGTATCTTGTGGCAGTTCCATCTACGGTGATGATGTCCCTTCCGTCTATCCTGATTGGTGTTTTGAATGGAATTCTAGGAGCTGTTTCCCAGACAGCAGTTGCGGTACTTGGAGTATATTTTAAACTTCAGATGTTTGTCTATATGCCGGCAAATGGAATCATTCAAGGAATGCGTCCGATCATCAGTTACAATTATGGAGCAGGGGCTAAGAAGAGGCTTCATGAGACAATTAAAGTTAGTGTGCTGGTGACAGCGGTCATTATGGCAGTGGGAACGATTTTGTTTATGGGATTCCCGGAGCCGGTTCTTTCTTTGTTCAGTGCCACAGAAGAAATGCAGAAGATGGGAGCACAGGCGCTTCGGATCATTGGAACTGGATTTATTGTATCTACATTAGGAACAGTATTTGCTGGTGTGTTTGAGTCGATGGGAAAAGGAATTGCGTCTCTGATCGTATCTCTGTTACGACAGCTGGTCATCATTGTTCCATGTTCTTTGATGCTGATCAAGGTGATGGGAGTTGCGGGAGTGTGGTTGACATTTCCAGTATCAGAGGCAGTGGCAGCAGTTGTTGCCTCTATTCTTCTGTACCGTATGATGAAGAAAATTTAGCATGCATAGTTTAGGGCGGCTGGATAGCACCTGTCCACAATCTTAAAGAAAGATTCAGAAAAACAAGGTGGAATTTTTCAGAAAAAAGTAGTAAAATATAGGAAAGATACAGAAAATAAAACCGATACGCACAAGAAGGGGGCGTCAGTATGAATCAGGAATTGATCAGACAGTTAAAATATGTGAAGCAATGCATTGTAAACAAAGAAATGCGTGGAAATGACTGGGAGGAACAACAGGAGGCTGTCAACAAGTTGGAAGAAGTCATTAATTATCTCAAAGATGAAGAAGGGAAAGCGGTCGAGTTCGATTCTTGATCGGCGAGACGTGGCAGCCGACTTAAAGAATGTGAATCGTATATAGAAGAAAGTAACGGCAGAGAAGGGAAGACCGATTTTGCCGGATGGAAAATCCCCCTGGGCAGACAAGGCGATAAGCGGAAATCTGCTCAGGGATTTTTTGTTCCTGTTTCCAGTTGTGGACAGGAACAATTTTTATTTGCTGAGGAAATTGCTGAGATATTGCTATTCACTTTCTGGATATGATATAGTTGGTGTGGAAAAGGAATATACTGACCATTTTTGGAAGGACAAAACAGAAGAGAATAAGGGAGAGACATATGGCACAGAAGAAGATAACAGCATTGATTTTTGATATGGACGGACTGATCTTTGACTCAGAGCGCGTTGTGCAACGTTCCTGGAACCGAGCAGGAGAGGTGCTCGGAATTCCCAAAATGGGAGAACATATTTATCATACGATTGGATTTAATGTGGTGAGAAGAGAACAATATTTTCGCACAGCCATCCGGGAAGATTTTCCGATGGATAGGTTTAATGAACTGACAAGAGCATTTTTTAAAGAAATCGTAGCATCTGAAGGTCTGGCGATGAAACCGGGGGTGAAAGAGCTGCTTGCCTATGCAAAAGAGAATGGGTATAAGCTTGCGGTCGCCTCGTCTTCGAGAAGAGAACATGCGGTGAACTTGTTGACAGAAGCAGGAGTATACTCGTATTTTGACGGTAGTGTTTTCGGGGATATGGTAAAAAATGCGAAGCCGGATCCGGAAATTTATCGGACTGCCTGTGAAGTGATCCAGGCAGTGCCGGAGGAGACGGTAGCATTGGAGGATGCACCGGCGGGTGTGAAATCTGCATCAGGGGCAGGTCTTCGGGCGATTATGATCCCTGATCTTGTACAACCAGATGAGGAGACGATGAAGGATGTCTGGAAAAAGTACAATACACTTCTGGATGTCTTGGAGTTATTAAAAGAACAAGAGGCAGATAACAAAAGGAATATGTCCGGGGGGAAGGAATAAAAAGAGAAAAAGGAGAGGGAAATGAAAATGAGAGAAAAATCAAGAGAAAATCATAGTGGAAGTCAGGCTTTGGCAGGACATCGCAAAGCACTTTTTCTGACGATTCTTGCGCTGGCATGGCCGACACTTTTGGAACAGATGCTGCAGACACTTGTACAGTATATTGATGCGGCGATGGTCGGAAGAATCGGCGCAGAAGCCACGGCAACGGTCGGGATGAGCACGTCGGTCACATGGCTTGTGAACGGACCGTTGTTTGCAATGGGAATTGGATTTATGGCATTTATTTCAAGGGAAATGGGAGCAGAAGCATTTGATAATGTGAAGAGGGCATCTGTGCAGGCAGTGATCGTTACCGTGGTGACCGGAATCGGAGTTGGGGTATTGACACTTGCTGTCAGTCCGATTCTTCCAACGTGGATGGGAGTAGATCCGGCGATCAAAAAGGATGCGTCCCTCTATTTTGCGATCATCTGCCTTCCGATGCTCTTCCGCAGTGCGATCATTATTTTCGGAGCGCTGCTTCGGGCAGTGGGAGATACAAAGACACCAATGTATGTCAATGTTTGTATGAATCTTGTGAATATCGTCCTGAATTACCTTTTTATCTATGATACAAGAATGATCAAAATCGGTGGAGCTAGTGTGAAGATGTTTGGATTCGGATATGGGGCAGTCGGAGCCGGAATCGGAACGGCAGTCTCCTTTGTAGTTGGCGGAATCTTTATGACGATTGTACTTTATAAAAACCGATATGTATCTCCGGCGGGATGTGAAATCCGACCGGAGCGGGAAATTATGGAACCTTGTATTCGCGTTGGATTTCCGGTTGCGATGGAACGCATGGCTACCTGTCTTGGTCATGTCGTGTTTGCATCGCTTGTGACAGGACTTGGAACAGTGGCTTTTGCGGCGCACTCGATTGCACTGACAGTAGAACAGGCGTTTTACATCCCGGGATATGGAATGCAGGCCGCAGCAGCTACTTTGGCAGGAAATGCCATTGGTGCAAAAGACCAGAAGAGGCTACACGAATTGACAAGGATGTTGATCGTGATCATTCTTGTGATTATGACTGTATCCGGAGCGCTCTTATTTTTCATGGCACCACAGCTTTTGCAGCTGTTTACGAAGGAAAGTGATGTCATTGCACTTGGAACGGTTGTCCTTCGTATGGTTGCAGTATCAGAGCCACTATTTGGTGTATTGATTATCCTCGAGGGAATTTTCAATGGGGTAGGAGATACGGTAAAGCCGTTTTACTATGCGCTATTCAGTATGTGGTGTGTGAGAGTGTTAGGAACATTCTTCTGTGTCAAAGTATTCCATCTTGGACTGTATGCAGTGTGGGGATGCATGATCGCTAATAATGTCTGTCTGGGAAGTTTGTTTATCCTGCGATATCTGCGGGGAGGCTGGAATCCACTGAATAAAGAAAAAAGTAGAAAATAAAAATAGTAGTAGGAATCGTGATAAGTTCAGGAAGGCAATGTGGTAGTGAGGCGATCATATGAAGAAAATTGTAATAATCCCAGATTCTTTTAAGGGAACGATCAGCAGCCAGGAGGCAGGAAGAATTATTGAGGAAGAGGCAAAAAAGAGATGGCCGGATGTGGAAACAGTTCGGATGGAAATAGCGGACGGAGGGGAGGGAAGCGTGGATGCTTTCCTCTCTGTTTTAGATGGGGAGAAAAAACAAGTCAAGGTGAGGGGACCTTATGGCGAGCAGGTGGAAAGTTTTTATGGGAAAATAAAAGAAACAGCAGTCATTGAAATGGCAGCAGCGGCAGGACTTCCTCTGGCAGGGGAACACTTAAATGCCGGGGAAGCTACAACTTATGGGGTTGGAGAGTTGATTTTAGATGCGCTTCAGGGAGGAGTGAAGAAAATCATATTAGGACTTGGGGGAAGTGCTACAAACGAAGGGGGTGCTGGTGCGCTTGCGGCATTGGGAGTTAAATTTTTGAATGAGAGAGGAGAAGAATTTATTCCGGTTGGGAATACTTTACATTGTATTAAAAAAATTGATCTGTCAGAGCTTGACCAACGAATAAAGGAAACGGAAATTTTGGTTATGTGTGATGTCAGTACCGTTTTGTGCGGAGCAAACGGAGCAACTGCAATATTTGGACCACAGAAGGGGGTAGAACCGGAGGAAGTTTCCAGATTAGATTACGGATTGAGACATTTGGCAGAGAAAATATATGAGGTGACCGGAAAGGAAATTTTGCAATTAGAAGGAGGCGGAGCTGCCGGGGGAATGGGAGCCGGCATTGCAGCGATTCTTGGGGGAAAGCTGATGAGTGGAATTGATGTTATGCTGGATACGATCACATTTGAGGAGGTTTTGAAAGATACATCCATGGTAATTACTGGGGAGGGAAAGATTGATGGACAGAGTTCCTATGGAAAAGTAATTTCAGGGGTAGCGAAACGGGCAAAGAAATATCAGGTTCCGGTGATCGCACTTGCGGGGGCAGTTACAGAAGATGCAGATCTGTTGTATGAGATGGGAGTCAGTGCAATGTTTGGGATTAATAGAAGAGCATTGTCATTTGAGGAACTAAAAGCGACAACGAAAATGGATTTGAGAAAGACAGCAGAATCAATCTTCCGTTTGATGGATCTGTCCTCAAAAGTTTAGTTTTTTTTCACTTGACGATGAATGAAATTTGACAGATAATAGAGTTCGATTTAGAGAGAGGAACATAGCAGGACGAAACAGGCGCACTTGTGGCTGTCGGAAGAGGAAAGAAGAAAAAATATATTGAAATAGAATGAAAGAAGAGGAGAATTTATGAAGAGTTTTTATACAAATGGAACGATTTTGACCATGGAAGATGACGCACTGTATGCAGAGGCAGTGTGTGTGGAGAATGGGCGGATCAAGGCGGTCGGAACAGCCGGGGACGTGTTGAAGCTTCGGGAGGATGCAGATGAGATGATTGATCTGAACGGTGCGGTGCTGATGCCGGGATTTATTGATGCACATTCTCATTTTGTCGGTGCAGCCAATGCGATGACACAGTGTGATCTGTCTCTTTGTAAGGATTTCGGAGAGATCATAGAATTGATGAAAGCGTTTAAAGAGAAGAGAAATCTGCCGGGGGATGCATGGATCATCGGATGTAATTATGACCAGAACTTTCTTGCAGAGGGAAGACATCCGGATAAGACGGTGTTAGATCAGATCAGCAGTGAGAATCCAGTTCTCTTAATCCATGCATCTTCTCATATGGGTGTGACAAACAGCCGTGGACTGGAGGTTCAGGGGATTACAGAAGCGACAGAGGACTGTCCGGGTGGACGTTACGGAAGAGTCGCAGAAACGAGAGAACCAGATGGTTACATGGAAGAGAAGGCATTTCTGGCATTCCAGGAAAAGCTTCCGATGACATCGATGGAGGAGTTGATGCGACTGATCGGGGAAGTGCAGAAGATGTATGCAAGCTACGGGGTAACAACGGTACAGGATGGAATGGTTGCAAAGCCGTTGTTTCAGCTGTTAAAGTATGCATCGGGTGCAGGACTTCTGAAGCTGGATGTCGTTGGCTATGCTGATGTAATGACTGCAGCAGATTTGCCGGAGACGGAGCCGGAATATGCGGGACAGTATAAAGATCATTTTAAAATGGGCGGCTTTAAAGTGTTCCTGGATGGTTCTCCGCAGGGAAGAACAGCGTGGATGACAACACCTTACGAGGGAGACGACACATACTGTGGGTATCCGATCCACAGCGATGAGAAATTAAGGGAGTATATTGCAGTCGCTTTGGATAAAAAGCAGCAGCTTCTCGCACATTGTAATGGGGATGCGGCGGCAGAACAATATATCTCGCAGTTTGAGAAAGAATTAGAAGCAAGAGGAGAGAAAGACAGCAACCGTGCAGTGATGGTACATGCGCAGCTTGTCAGAAAAGATCAGCTGGGACGAATGAAAGCAATCGGGATGATTCCGAGTTTTTTCGTGGCGCATACTTATTACTGGGGGGATATTCATATCAAAAATTTTGGAGCGCAGAGGGGAAGCCAGATTTCACCGGTAAAAGATGCGCTTGAGGATGGAATGAAGTTTACATTTCATCAGGATACACCGGTAGTTCCGCCAGATATGATGCGGACAGTTTCTTGTGCAGTGAACCGTGTGTCAAGAACCGGTCAGGTGATTGGGGAAAATCAGAGAATCCCGGTGCTTGATGCGCTCAAAGCGATTACAAGTTATGCGGCATACCAGTACCACGAGGAGCAGGAAAAAGGAACAATCGCTGTTGGAAAATATGCGGACTTTGTCGTGCTTGATAAGAATCCTCTGGAGACAGATGTGAAAGCACTCGCGGATATCCAGGTGCTTATGACATTGAAAGAAAATGAAGTAGTCTATCGCAGAGAAGAAGTGCAAAAAGAGAACGTAAGAGAAGGAGAGGCAAGTCATGAATAAGCGCAGCAAAGGGATTGCACTGGCAGTGATCACTGCAGTTATGTGGGGGATTATGGGGATTTTCGTGAGAGATCTCTCGAAATACCAGTTTTCCAATATTGAGATTTCTTTCTTCCGATGTGCTCTGGCGGGGGCGGCGTATTTTGTATTCCTTCTGATTACAAAGCCGGCAGCGCTTAAAATCAATCTGAAAGGGATTATTATTTGCATCGTGTATGGGGCAGTCGCCTACAGTATCAGCTTTGTCAGCTATAGTGTGGCAGTATCGAGAATTCCGGTTGGGGTTGCGACAGTACTGATGTTTATGAGTCCAATCTGGGTTGCAATCCTTGGAAGGTTTATGTTTGGGGAAAAACTCGAGAAAAGCAAGATTATCACGATCTTTGTCTGTCTGATTGGCGCCATACTTGTGGCAAATCTGATCGGAGGAGGAAATATCAAACTGGATGCGATCGGTATTCTTGCGGGAGTGGTCAATGGAATCGGTGTCGCGTTGCAGATCTTGCTTCCAAAGTTTTTCGCGAAAGATTATGACCGAGATACACTGCTTGTCTACGGATTTCTTGGAGCGGCAGTGGTTCTGTTGTTTGGAATGGATTTTGGTGCAGTTGCAGGACATTTTGCGGCGGCTCCGGTGACCAATCTTTTGTGGGATCTGTTTGGGATTGGAATCCTCTGTACGATGGTGGCGAATGTGGCATGTGTGAAATCTACTCAGTATGTAGAGGCGACGACGACGAGTATTCTATCTGCACTGGAAGTTGTTGTAGGGACATTGGTTGGATTCCTTGTGTTCCATGAGCATCTGACTATTTTGCAGATGATCGGGGCGGTCATTATCGTTGTAGGTGCGATTGGATCTGAGCTGGTTCAGGGGAAAAAGAAGACGGAATTTAAAAAGTAGAGTGAAATAAAAATAAAGTGGACAGCTTGCAAAATCTGATGAAATCTTATAAAATGCAGAGGTAATTTTGCAGAAAGATTTAGAAAGGGGATATTTATGCCAGACATCAGAAGTACGTGCAGCTGTCCGTTAATCTTTACACATCGTATACTGGGAGGAAAATGGAAGATGAGAATTTTGTGGCATATCATACACGGGGAAAATCGTTTTTCCGAATTAAAAAAAGCACTTTCCGGCATTTCGGAGAAGGTACTTTATACAAGTTTAAGAGAACTGGAAGAGGCAGAGATACTGGTCAGAGAAGTTGAGCAGGAACAGAAGCCGTCCATTATCCGCTACTATCTGGCGGAAGAATACGCGGAGGTGAAAGAAATGGTCCGTGCTGCTCACAGCTTTGCCGAAAAATATGTCAGAAAGAATGAGATCAGACAGTGTGGGGACTTACAAAAAAGTAAGGTATTGCAGGAAAAAGAAAAACTGTGTATAGTTGACACGGAATAAGAAATGAATATATTTTTTTACCCATGAGTTAGTGTAAACTAATATATGTAAAATAAAACTAATTGGAGGTGGTGTTATTAAAAAATATATATCAACGATCATTCTGGCAGTGGCGCTTGTGATCTTATCGATCGTATCACTTTTTATCGGCGTGATCGACACAGATCCCGGAGCGCTTTTGACAGGAAATCCGGAGACTGTGAAATTGTTTCTGATCTCGAGAGTGCCGAGACTGCTTGCAATTTTATGTACTGGAATCGGTCTGAGTACGGCGGGACTGATCATGCAGCAGCTCTGCATGAATAAATTTGTCTCTCCGTCCACAGGAGCCACAATTTCATCTGCCCAGCTTGGGATACTGCTGGCGCTTGTATTTCTGCCGAATTCCTCGCTGTGGGGCAGAGCGGCTTTTGCATTTGTGGCGGCGATACTCGGAACATGGATTTTTGTATGGTTTATCCAGCACATTCAGTTCAAAGATGTGGTACTCGTCCCGCTTGTAGGAATTATGTTTGGAAATGTGATCGGAGGCATTACGACTTTCATCGCATATAAGTATGAGATGACACAGGCGCTTTCTACCTGGCTTGTGGGACACTTCTCAATGGTACTCAGAGGCAGATATGAGATTGTATATATGACGGTGCCGCTGGTGATTCTTGCTTTCGTGTTTGCCAATCATTTCAATATTGTGGGAATGGGAAAGGACTTTTCAAAAAACCTCGGTGTTCCGTATAATTTTATTCTGTTTATGGGAATTACGATCGCTGCGATGATCACAGCCTCTGTGATTGTTGTAGTTGGTTCTGTTTCCTATATTGGACTGATCGTACCGAACATTGTTGCGATGTTCAAAGGAGACAAGATCCGCGGTACTTTGATCGATACGGCTCTTTTCGGAGCGTTATTCGTGTTGGTGTGCGATATGATCGGGAGAGTTGTGATTATGCCGTACGAGTTGCCGATTGAGCTGATCATCGGAACAGTAGGAAGTGTTCTGTTCGTGATCCTGCTATTGTATCGTCTGAAGAACGGAAGAAAAGCAGTCCGGTTTGGGAAAGGAGGGATTGGCAATGGGCAGTGCGGCGCATAGAAAAAACAGACGGAAGCTGGCATTGCTGGTATTTCTTGTGGTTGTGTCTGCCGCTGCATACCTGTTTACCGACGTGTCATTTGCAAATGAGCGGCTTTTCCGCTATGCGATGAAGATAAGGATTCCGAAGCTGATCGCAATGCTTGTCACGGCGGCTGCGATCGGAGGGGCCTCCATTGTATTCCAGTCTGTGATCAACAATACGATTGTAACGCCTTGTCTTCTGGGAATGAACTCTCTGTATACACTGATCCATGCCGTGGTCGTGTTTGTGGCGGGATCGGGAAGTTTCCTTGTGGTGAACGGGAACATTTCTTTTGCGGTGGACCTTGTTTTGATGGGAGTGGCGGCGACAGTCATTTACAGTTATCTGTTCCGTAAGACGAATCATAACATTTTGTATGTGCTTTTAATAGGGACGGTACTGACATCGTTTTTTGGGAGTATTCAGAGTACGCTTGTCAGAGTGATGGATCCGAACGAATATGACAGTCTGCTTGCGTCGCTTGTGGCAAGCTTTAGCAATATCAATTCGGAAATTATTGTGTTTGCGGTACTGCTGCTGGCAGTTCTGATATTTGCACTACGAAGAGAACTTGCGCTTCTGGATGTTCTGACACTCGGAAGAGATCAGGCGGTCAATCTCGGGGTGGACTATGACCGGGCGATTCGAAGACTTTTACTTGGAGTGGCACTCTGTATTGCGATTGCCACAGCGATGGTAGGTCCGATCTCATTTCTGGGACTGATCATTGCGAACCTGTCCAGACAGCTTTTGAAGACGTACCGCCATTCACAGCTGATCGCGGGATCAGCACTGTTTGGGATGATTGTTCTGGCAGGAGGCCAGATGATCGTAGAGCAGGTGTTCGTCTACGCAGTTCCGGTTAGTGTATTTATTACAGTAGGGGGCGGGATTTATTTCCTGTATCTTCTGCTTGGAAAAAGGAGGGTTAATTTTTGAGAATCCATGAGTTGAAAAAACAGTATGATGGGAAGACCGTTGTGGATTCCGTTTCCTTTGAGATACAGAAAGGGAAAGTGACTGCCCTGATTGGCCCGAATGGTGCCGGAAAATCCACGGTTATGAGTATGATCTCACGTCTGATCGCAAAAGATGAGGGGCTTGTGGAAGTAGAAGGAAAAAGCATTGAAAAATGGAAGAGCAAGGAGTTATCCAAACATCTGGCGATTCTGACTCAGAGCAACCATATCCAGATGAAACTCACTGTCAGAGAACTGGTGGCATTTGGGCGGTTTCCTCACACAGGAGGAAGGCTTACAGAGGAAGATGAAAAGATCATAGACCAGGCAGTTGCCTATATGGAACTGAAGGAGTTTGAAGACCGTTTCATCGACGAGTTGTCAGGAGGACAGAGACAGAGGGCATACATTGCCATGGTAATTGCGCAGGATACCGAATATGTGCTTCTCGATGAGCCGACGAACAATCTGGATATTTACCATGCGACCAACCTGATGAAAATGGTGAGGAAATTAAGTGATGATCTCGGAAAGACTGTGATACTTGTACTGCATGAGATTAACTATGCATCTTTTTACTCGGACTATATCTGTGCGTTTAAGGATGGGAAAATTGCAAAATACGGAGCAGTCGAGGAAGTTGTGACAAAAGAGGTGCTCTCAGAGATTTACCAGGTAGATTTTGAAATATTGAGGATCGAAGGGAAACCACTGTGCATCTATTATTAAGGCAAAGAGAATTACGGTAAAAGAAACAGAAAATAAAAAGAAAGCAAAGGAAGGAAAAGGAGAAAACGATGAGAAAATTAACAGGAGTATTACTTGCGGGAGCGATGGCGGTCAGCCTGGCAGCATGCGGACAGGCGGAGGAGAAAAGCAATACCTCCAAAAAGGCGGAGACAGAACAGACAAAGGAGCAGACACCGGAGAATGTGATGATCAAATCCTTTAATGGAAACAAGGAAGAGGTGAATCTGGAAGTTCCGTACGATCCGGAGAGAATCGCGGTGCTTGATATGGCATCACTTGACATTCTCGATAATCTGGGAATGGGAGACCGTGTTGTAGGTTCCGCTTCTACCTCTCTGGAATATCTTACTGATTATGTGGATAATGAAGAGGTAGCAAATCTGGGAACGATCAAAGAAGCGGATCTTGAGGCTGTTATGGAGTGTGACCCGGATGTGATTTTCATCGGAGGACGTCTGGCATCTTCTTATGACGCGCTCAGTGAAATCGCACCGGTCGTATTCCTCTCCACAGACAGTGAGCTCGGCATTGTAAAGAGTGTGACAAAAAACGCGGAGACCATCGCATCTATGTTCGGTCTGGAAGATGAAGTATCGAAAAAGACAGAAGGGTTTGACGAACGTATTAAGGCACTGAAGAAAACAGCAGAAGGCAAAACAGCATTAGTTGGTATGACGACAAGCGGAAGTTTCAACTTGATGGGGAATGATGGACGCTGCTCGATTGTTGGAAGAGAGGTTGGATTTGAAAATCTTACTGCGGCAGAGAGCACATCGACACATGGAAATGAAGCATCTTTTGAGACGGTAGTGGAGAAGAATCCAGACTATATTTTTGTTATGGACAGAGATAGTGCGATTGGTGCAGACGGGGCACAGACCGCGAAAGAAATTGTGGAGAATGAACTTGTCATGGGAACAGATGCATATAAGAATGGACGGATTATCTATTTGGAACATCCAGCAGTGTGGTATACAGCAGAAGGGGGGATCACAGCACTTAACATTATGCTTTCTGACCTGGAGAATGCACTGTAAGAGAACAAAAGCATTGTAAAATACTGTTGCAGAGTGATAAAATTATAGAGAAGGAAAAGGTATTTTCCGGCTACAGAACATGTACCGGAGGATGCCTTTTTTGAAGTTACATTTTTACAGAGCATTGCATCTGTTTTTAAAGCGACTGGATCGATGTATTTGTGCAGGGAACCTGGTGGGAATCTGACAGAAAGACAGAGGAGACATGTCCGGCAACCGTAATCTGGAGACAATACCTTGACAAGTATATACTTTATCTCGTATGCTTTTAGAAAGCCCTTTCACGGGGAAATGTAATAAGGAGAGGAAATGGAATCAAGAAACATGAACATTTATGATATAGCAAAAGAAGCAGGAGTCTCAATCTCTACGGTGTCGAGAGTGCTCAATCATAAGGGCAACGTAAATCCTGCGACGAGAGAGCGAGTAGAGGAGGTACTTGAACGCAATCACTATACACCAAGTGCCATTGCACGAGGCATGGTCAGTAAGTCTATGCGTACGGTTGCAGTGCTTACGGTGGATATTCGTGTGCCGCACTATGCTCGGACGGCATACACGATTGAGCGGGAATTAAGTCACAGAGGATATGAGGTTACTCTCTGCAATACAGGTGGAGAGGCAGAGGAGACAGAGAAATATCTGCAGACGATGTTGGAGAAAAAGGTAGATGGAATCGTTCTAGTCGGATCTGTGTTTAATACGATCTGTAAGAAACCAGAAATTAAAAAGCTTCTGCGGACGGTTCCGGTTGTTTTGGCAAATGGAAAGCTGGAAATGGCTAATTCCTATTCGGTTCTCGTAGACGATAAGTATGGAATTGCACTTGCGGTAAATGAATTGCTCAAAAAAGGACACAGAGATATCTATTATGTAAAGGATATGGATACCGTCAGTGCCCGGCTCAAATGGGAAGGATTTGTCGATACACTGCAGCGTGCCGGAATTGCTGAGGCAAAGAAGAAGGTATTACATACAACATCTGATCTGGAAGGCGGAATGCGGGCAGTCAGAGAGCTGATCCAAAGCGGAAAGAAATTCTCAGCATTGGTCTGTGGAGAAGATATTACAGCGGCAGGTGCAGTGAAAGCACTTTTGCAGGAAGGTTACCGGATTCCGGAAGACGTGGCTGTGACAGGGTACAATAATTCAGAATATGCAAGGATCTGTGAGCCGACACTTACAACGATCGACAATAAACCGGAACTTGTTGCGATGTTCAGTGTACAGCTTTTGACAAGTCTGATCGAGAAGACAGATGCATATTCTTCCTGCACGATCCAGCCGGAACTTGTAGCGGGAAAGACAGTCTGAGTTCTTCAGGCCTTATAGGCTGAAGAACTCTTTGATCTGTTCTGCAATAATGTTCATTAATTTTGTCCTCGCTTCGATACTTGCCCATGCGATATGAGGTGTAATAAGAAGGCGGTTACTGTCAGAAAAGCCGCGGAGCGGATTGTCTGTGCACATGGGCTCTTCAGACAGGACGTCTAGACCGGCAGCTCGTATTTCGTCTGTTTCCAGTGCCCGTTTCAAATCTTTCTCCACGACGATCGGACCGCGACCAAGATTTAAGAAAATAGCGTTTTTCTTCATTTTTCGAAATGCCGAAAAATCGATGAGATTTTCCGTATACTTATTTAACGGTGCATGTACGGATACAATGTCGGCAGTCTCAAGGAGCAGATCAAGGGAAACTTGATGAAAACCTTCTTGAGGAGCCGCGCCTGAAGGTGAAGAGTAAATCACGTTTGCTCCGAATGCGTTTGCAATGGAGGCAACTCTTCGACCAATATTTCCAAGACCAATGATTCCCCATGTCTTGCCTTTCAGTTCATAAAAGGTCTTCTCAAAATGTGTGAAGATCGTATCATTTGTATAATGGTCATTTTTGACATAATCGTCATAATATCTCAAATGTTCCAGAAGATAAAACAGCATGGCAAAGGTGTGCTGTGCAACCGATTCCGTAGAGTATCCGGCAACATTCCGCCATGCAATGCCACGTTTGTCTAAATACTCTTTATCAAGATTGTTCGTGCCGGTAGCTGTTACACAGACTAATTTAAGATTTTTTGCAGTTCCAATCGAAGCCTCGTTGATCAGGATCTTATTTACAATAATCACATCGGCATCCAAAACGCGCCCGGGAACTTCCTCCAGAGTAGAAAAAGAGTATTTGACAACCTCTCCGAACTGGTCAAACTGGGAGAGGTCAAGATCATCGCCGATTGTCTTCGCATCTAAAAATACAAGTTTCATATAGTAGTCTCCTTTCTGTTCGCTGCATGGCAGGTTGTTGCCTGTAGACATTTTCTATGACAGCGATAGTTTATAAAAGTTTACCATGAATGTACTAGTTATGTAAATTCTTTGTTTTCGAATATCTTTGAGAATGCCATTGGTGAGATAAATTCCTGATGTAGAACAAGATATTGTGAAAGCCCTTTCTTGAAAATGATTTAAAAACCTTTCCGGAACATAATAAATGTTAAAAATAAATCGTTATTTTGCACTAAAACAAATATAAAAAATAGACATAATGACGAAAATAGTTGTTTTTCATTACATATATTGACAAAAAATGATAGATAACTATAATGAAAAATAAAGAAAGCGCTTTTATAAAGTTTCAAAAAATAATTAGTTTGTTTTGAAATTGACAATTGTAAAAGGCAAAATGTTTCAGAAAGTTGAAAGGAGATCACATAATGAGAGTTCAATATGATGTGATGGTGCAGGAATTTGCACGTGTATTAGAGAAAAAAGGATTTCGGAGAGAGGATGCAGAGAGTGCAGCAGTGATTTTTGCACAGAACAGTCTGGCTGGTGTGTTTTCTCACGGACTCAATCGCTTTCCGCGTGTCGTAAGTTATCTGGAAAAAGGAGAGATCGATCCAGATGCGCGCGCAACATGCGAGATGAGTATGGGTGCGATTGAGCGATGGGATGGACATCGTGGATTTGGTCCGCTGAATGCAAAGCGTGCAATGGACCGAGCATGTGAACTTGCAAAAGAATATGGAATCGGATGTGTTGCTCTTGGAAATAACAATCACTGGATGAGAGGCGGCACTTATGGATGGCTGGCAGCGGAGAACGGATGCATCGGAATCTGCTGGTCTAACACAATGCCGAATATGCCTGCATGGGGTGGAGCAGACAGAAAGATCGGAAATAATCCGCTGATCATGGCAGTTCCTCGCTCGAATGGAGAACATGCAATGGTAGACTGTGCCGTGTCACAGTTCTCTTACGGAAAGATTGAAGACTGTCGTCTGCGCGGTGTGCAGCTTCCGGTTCCGGGTGGATATGACACAAAGGGAGAACTCACAACAGATCCGGCAGAGATTGAGAAAACATGGCGCGTACTTCCGATGGGATATTGGAAGGGAAGTGGACTTTCTATTATGTTAGATTTGATTGCGACGGTTCTGACAAATGGAAATTCAGTACAGAAAATCGGAACATTCGGAGACGAAGTCGGGCTGACACAGATTATGATCGCAGTTGATCCGACAAAATTCCAGACAGCAGAAGAGACAGATAAGATTGTGGACGAGATTCTTGCAGATATCAAATCTTCAGAGCCGGTTACCGAAGGCGGAGAAGTCTTCTATCCGGGTGAACTGGAATTGAACAGCATTCGTGACAACAAAGAACATGGAATCCCAGTTATTGAGGAAGTATGGGAATCTGTTCTGAAAATGTAAAGTGACAGATACTAGGAGGAAAAGTTATGGAATATATCATTGGTATTTTGCTGCTCATCTCATTTGTCGGACTGGCAGTCTATGCGGTTCGCGGTGGAAATTTGATGATGGGTATGCTCATTATGGGAGTGATCTGGACAGTTCTCCCACTCATTGGAAATACATTTGCAACAAATCCTGATTTTATAGCGGCTTACCCGGGAGTGACGGATATTTCTTTCGTAGATGCAATCACGAAAGTCTTCCAGTCAGGACCAGAAGGATGGGGAAGCGTACTTGTAAATGTTGTGTTCGGCGCATGGTTTGGACGTGTGCTGTTAGAGACTGGAATTGCGGATGCATTGATTCGAAAAGCCGTAGAGCTTGGCGGAGATAAACCGATTGTTATATGTGTGCTTCTGTCAACAGTGACAACAGCTATTTTCTCTACATTATTTGGAGCAGGTGCAGTAGTTGCAATCGGTGTGATCATTCTTCCGATCCTTATGAGTCTTGGGATTCCGAAAACGCTTTCCATCGGTTCGTTCATGATGAGTGTCGGTGCAGGAATGTATTTAAACCCGGTGCTTTCTGGTCAGTTCCTCGCATTCTTCCTCGGGGAGGATGGAAAACAACTGATCACATACGATGATCCTGCACGCTTAAGATGGGCGGTGATCGGCCTTGCAGTACAGCTTGTTCTAGTAATCACAATGTGTGCATTTACACTGAGAAAGAAAAAGACAGTACATGCGTGGAGTGCTTCGGCGGCGAGAAAAGCCCGTCCGGGATATGTGCCGACGCCGGCTCTGATCGCTCCGATTCTTCCGGTGCTTCTGCTTGTTATTCTCGATGTGCCGATCATTCTTGGATTTATTATAGGAAGTTTCTACGCACTGATCATCTGTGGAAGATTAAAGACATTCCGCGGGGCATGCCGTGTGCTGAATAAAGATTTCTATGACGGTGTAGTAGACACTGCTCCGCTTGTAGGATTCCTTCTGATGATCCCGATGTTCAACAAAGCAGCAGAACTTTGTGTTCCATATTTCAATGCACTGCTTGGAAATGTTATTCCGAACAACACACTAATCATCAGCATCGCATTTGCAGTACTGGCACCGCTTGGATTGTTCCGTGGACCGTTTACCTTATTTGGATGTGGAGCAGCTACGCTCGGAATTTTAAAAGGAATCGGATTTTCCACTCCATATCTGTATGCGCTGATGGTCATTCCTTCGATCACGATGAATGTATCAATCTGTATGACACAGAGCTGGATCGCATGGGGTGTAAGCTATGCAAAAGTTTCTACAAGAGAACATTTGAAGAAGACATTGCCGGTTGCATGGATCATCTGCGCAATTATGCAGGCAATCACATATATCATGTTTGGTTAAGGAGAGGGTGAAAATGAGTAATAGAAAAGTACGCATGGGAATAGATGTCGGCGGAACCCATACAAAGGCAGTTGCGATCGACAATGCAACACATCAGATCATCGGAAAGTCTTCCGTGAAAACATCGCACGATGACAAAGCAGGTGTGGCAGCCGGTGTTGTTCAGGCATTTCAAAATTGTCTGAAAGAAAACCAGATCGATCCGAAAGATGTTATCTTCGTTGCCCACTCTACGACGCAGGCAACCAATGCGTTGATCGAGGGTGATGTGGCGCATGTAGGTGTAGTCGGAGTCGGACCGAAAGGGGTAGGAGGATGGCTTGCAAAAGCACAGACAAATATGAAAGACATCAATCTAGGGTCCGGAAGATTTATCCGTCTGCACAATCGCTTCATTTGTGATGAGAAACTGTCTGACCAGCTTGTGACAGATACGATCAAATCTCTCGTAGGAGAAGGGGCGCAGGTAATTGTTTCCAGTGAATCTTACGGTGTAGACGATATGGAAAATGAGACAGGGATCTGTGCGATTGCGAAAAATATGGGGCTCGAAGCGACGGCGGCAAGTGAGATCACAAAGCTTTACGGACTTACACGCCGTACACGGACAGCTGCAATCAATGCTTCTATCCTGCCGAAAATGCTGAACACTGCTAATTCTACAGAGCAGAGTGTCAGAAGCGCAGGTGTGGAAGTGCCTCTTATGATCATGAGAGGTGACGGCGGTGTTATGGAGATCAGCGAGATGAAGAAACGTCCGGTACTGACGATGCTTTCCGGACCGGCAGCCTCTGTGATGGGAAGTCTGATGTATCTGCGCGCTTCTAACGGTGTATATTTTGAAGTAGGTGGTACGACAACGAATATCGGTGTCATCAAAGACGGACGTCCTGCCATCGATTATTCCGTTGTAGGAGGACACAGAACTTATATCAGCAGTCTGGATGTGCGCGTGCTCGGTGTAGCAGGTGGAAGTATGGTGCGTGCGGATAGAGGCGGTATCAAAGATGTAGGGCCACGTTCGGCGCATATCGCAGGGATGGATTATGCTGTATTTACTCCGGAAGAAGAAATCGTAGATCCGAAAGTTGTTTTCTTCAGCCCAAAGGAAGGAGATCCGGATGACTATGTGGCAATCGAATTGAAGAGCGGGAAACGGATCACAATCACAAATACTTGTGCGGCAAATGTCCTTGGATTGATCAAGCCGGAATATTTCGCATATGGAAATGCCAATGCAGCAAGAAAAGCAATGCAGCCGCTTGCGGATTACATGGGAAAAACAGTGGAAGAAGTCGCAACACAGATACTGACAAGAGCTTACGAAAAGATTCAGCCGATCATCATGGATCTGGCAGAAAAATATCGTTTGGAAAAAGATCAGATCAGTCTTGTCGGAGTCGGCGGAGGTGCCGCATCTCTGATCGGGTTCTGTTCAGATAAAATGGGACTTCGTTACTCGATTCCGGAAAATGCGGAAGTAATTTCTTCTATTGGCGTTGCGCTCGCGATGGTGCGTGATGTTGTAGAGCGTGTTGTGCCAAATCCGACACCGGAAGATATCCGCTCCATCAAGGCGGAAGCAATCGACAAGGCGGTAGAAAGCGGTGCGGCAGCCGACAGTGTGGATGTCCACATTGAAATTGATCCGCAGACATCGAAACTGACTGCAATCGCACTTGGATCTACAGAAGTGAAGACAACAGACTTATTGAAAGAGTGTACGCCAAAGGAAGCATGCGAGCTTGCGGCAGAAGATTTAAAAGCATCCAAATCAGAAGTCAAAGAAGAATGTGCGACAAAGAACTTCTATGTATTTGGGATGGAACGAAAAGGAAAACATCCAGTCCGTATCCTCGATAAAAAAGGATTTATCAAAGTGCAGAGAAATGATGCAAAAGCAGTGTTATGCAAGGCAGGAAGTTATCGTAATATTGTTTCTCAGCTCTGGGAGGAACTGGCCATTTATCAGCAGGATGCAATCTTAAGACCGGATTATTATATTTGCGCCGGTGCGAGAGTCATGGACTTTGCAGGTTCTATTGACCTGGATAAGATCATGATGCTGATGGAAGTAGAGATGCAGATGATCAATCCGGGAGAGGATGTGATCATCGTGGGAGCAAAGAACAGTTTGTAAAAGAGAAAGGGGTGCCTTTTATATGGAAGGAAGCAGAAAAAAAGAAAAGTGGAATCGTTTGGTAGATGCATTTTCCTTAAAAGGCACTTCTTATGTGGTTCCGCAGTATCCTCAGGTGGAACCGGAGCAGATGGCAGAGGAATTGTCAGAGATATCAGAAACAGTCTGGGGAATGTATGCCTTTGCACGGGAACCACTGGAAGGAAGATTTACAAGAGAGCAGAAATGCCATTATATCGCAAAAGCCAATGCCTGTGGAAGAGAATGGGCAGATAAAGTTGCCAAAGAGTATGGGACAAACGATCCGAAACTTCTGGCAGAACGGATGGGAATGAAAGTCTTAAAGAAAAAGACACCGACAGGAGGCGGAATCGTGTTGTTTGCACAGTTTGTTCAGCCGGATGAGATTACAATTTTTACGGACTGTATTGCAAAGGCACAGCGCATTTACAGAGCGTGTGGCTGTCCGCTTCTGGAGTCGGAAAAACTGACCTCGGTACTGCTTGCCCACGAACTCTTTCATGCGGTGGAAGAGAGGCATGAAAAAGAAATCTATACCCGCACGGAGAAGGTAGAGCTGTGGCGCCGCCCGTTTTCCAACCGTTCATCGATCGTCTGCCTGTCTGAGATTGCAGCAATGGCATTTGCGGCACAGATGACAGGGATCGAGGTATCGCCTTATATGCTCGATGTTCTGCTTGTGTATGCTTATGATCAAAATGCTGCGTGGGGGCTGTACGAGGAAGTGTGCAGTCTGCGGGCAGAAGAGCAGAAACTGCAGGAAAAAAGAGAAAACAAGAATACTTGTCTGGACTGAGATCCGGACAGACAGGGGGCAAATCATGCTGACAACAACAATGAAATACGCTGAAAAATATAATTATCTTGATGAGAAATTTCAGAAGGCATTCTGCTTTCTGAGAGAGACAGATCTTCTGGCACTGCCTGTCGGGAACGTTCCGATCGACGGGGAAGAGATCTATGCAAACGTGCAGAGCTATACGACAATGACACCGGAAGACTGTCCGTTTGAAGCACATCGCAAGTATTTCGATATTCAATATGTCGCAGAGGGGGAGGAAGTCTTCGGTTATGAGCCTTTGGATAATCTGACTCCTGCGATGGAATATGACGAAGAGAGAGATCTGATTTTCTATGAAGAGCCGGATCAGAGCGGCTCCATCGTCTTAAAAGCAGGAGATTTTGCAATCGTGCCTCCGGAGGATGGTCATGCACCACGGAGAATGACAAAAAACGGAGCATGCCAGGTGAAGAAAATTGTAGTTAAAGTAAAAGTATAAGTAATGTCATGAAAGAAAAAGTCTTATGCCAGTTGTGGTGTAGGGCTTTTTTTCATGGGAATCACTATGGGATTCTATGTGATAAGAAACATGTGTTGCGTGAAAAAAATCAGCAGACTTTGTAGAAAAATAGGGAGGAGTATGATAAAATGAAACCATATTTTTATGAGGAGGGATTACTATGAAATATTGTCAGCAATGCGGTGCACAATTGGAAGAGGAAATGAAGTTCTGTGTATATTGCGGTGCGAGTGCGGAAGATAGTGCGAATGCACAGCAGGAGCAGAATCCATGGAACAACTACAACAGCAGTCATCAGTCTCAGGAAACGTATGGCCAAAATCGGTCTGAACAGAACGGGCAAAATATGAACTGCCAGAATAATGGCTTTCAGAATAATAATGCCGCAGGTTATGGCCAGATGCCGGGACCTTACGGAGGAGGTATTCATGGGATTGAGAGAAGAAGTATTCCGCTAAGTGTCATTTTGACGATTGTCACATGTGGACTTTATGGATTATACTGGATCATCAAATTAAATGATGAGATCAATCAGCTTGCCGGAGAGCCGAACGCAACTTCCAGCGGAATGGTAATCTTACTTTCTATCGTCACATGTGGAATCTATGAGTTTTACTGGCTGTATAAGATGGGAGAGCGCGGCGATAAGATCAAAGGAGTGAATTCAAGTTCCGGTATCCTTTATATTGTCATTGCTATTTTAGGACTGAGCATTGTTGACTTGTGCCTGATCCAGGATACGGTCAATAAGAAGGTGGGAAATTAGGAACGGTTTAGGAAAAGAGCAAGATGAAGAAAAAAGCAGGGACAATATGGACCGTGCTGGCAGTCGGAGTGATCTATTTTTGTTGGCTGAAGGTGACAGGGATCGGGATTCCGTGCATATTTCGTAAGATCACAGGGTGGTATTGTCCGGGATGTGGGATAACCACCCTGATTTTATGTATTTCTGAGCAGGATTTTGTGGGGGCTTTTCGGGCAAATCCATTTTTGTTTGTGACAAGTCCGTTTCTTCTGGGAGAACTTGCTGCAGAGTGGATCCGGGTAAAAAGAGGGAAAAAGATGCCAGGATGGAATGAAAAGTTGTTAGTTGTGTATACGATTTTTTTGTGTGCATTTGGAATTTGGAGAAATGTAGCATAGATTCGGTGTTGTGGTGGCAGAGAAAGAGGATTGACGGAAGCTTTTGAAAATGTTAAGATGAAGCAGTTTCAAAAGGAGGAAAAAAAGATGAAAGATAAAAAGAATAAAAAAATATGGATTGCCCTTGCAGTCTTTGTAGTTGTGATCGCTTTATTTGCAGGAGCTTACATGATGTTCCGGCCGCAGGCACAGGAAGGAAGCAAGTCGGTGACGATCACAGTTGTAAATAAAGATGGAGAAAAGAAAGAGTATCAGATCAAGACAGATGCAGAATATCTTCAGCAGGCGATGGATGAGGCAAAAGAAGAAGGGCTTACTTATTCAGGGGAAGACAGTGAGTATGGCCTTATGGTAGATACGGTAAACGGTGAGGAAGCCGTGTTTGAGAAAGACGGTGCCTACTGGGGCTTTTCTGTCAATGGTGAATACTGCAATTACGGGATTTCAGAGCAACCGGTAGCAGACGGAGATGCATTTGAGATTGCGTATACAGTAGGAGAATAGTAATGAAAACAAGAGAGCTTGTTGGAAATGCATTTCTTGCGGCGATTCTGGTCATAGTCCAGGTCGCCTTTTCTTTCCTGCCAAATATCGAGTTTGTATCACTTTTGATCATTCTTTATACACTTGTATTTGAAAAACGTACAGTAGTGATCATCTATCTGTTTGCGCTTCTGGAGGGAATCCTCTATGGCTTCGGGGTGTGGTGGATCATGTATCTGTATGTGTGGACGATTTTATATCTGCTTGTGCGGATATTCAGAAAGAACAACAGCCTGCTTCTGTGGGCGGTTCTGAGTGGATTTTTCGGACTGGCGTTCGGCATGCTGTGTGCAGTTCCATATGCAGTGACAGGAGGAATTGGAGCCGGAATTGCATGGTGGATCAGCGGGATTCCGTTTGACATTCTGCATGGAATCGGCAATTTTATCACGGTTCTTATTTTTTTTAGACCACTTCAGTATATCCTGCGGAAAATCAAGTAAAAAAACTTGACAAATCCGCAGGGCGCATGGTAAGCTATACTGGCGAATGGAAGTAGGTCTTTTTTTTATGCCTAAATTTGGGTAGTCTCGCAAACTACCATGTAACACAGAATTCAATTTAAAAAAAGCGAGGTGGAAGTTGTGCGCACAAGAATCACATTGGAATGTACAGAATGTAAACAACGTAATTACAACATGACAAAGGATAAGAAATCTCATCCGGAACGCATGGAAACAAAAAAATACTGTAAGTTCTGCAAATCACACACATTACACAAAGAAACGAAATAGTCGTTGAAAGGAAGTGAATGTTATGGGCGAAAAAACTAAGGATAAGAAAAAATCCGAGAAAAAAGCTCAGAAGACAAGCTGGTTTCAAGGCATGAAAGCTGAGTTTAAGAAAGTTATTTGGCCAGACAAGAAAACACTTGCGAAACAAACGGCAGCAGTCGTTTCAGTGTCCGTTTTTTTAGGGGCATTGATTTCAGTTATCGATGTTATCGTAAAATACGGTATTGATTTATTGGTGAAATAGGAACGGATATGTGAACTGTTAGCAATAATGAAAGGTGATTTTATGTCAGAGGCAAAATGGTATGTAGTTCATACCTATTCCGGGTATGAAAACAAGGTGAAAGCCAACATTGATAAGACAATCGAAAACAGACATCTGGAGGACCAGATTCTTGAAGTCCGTGTTCCGATGCAGGAAGTGATCGAGCTGAAGAACGGTGCCGAGAAAGCGGTTCAGAAGAAGATGTTCCCTGGATATGTTATGATTCACATGATCATGAATGATGACACATGGTATGTCGTAAGAAATACACGAGGTGTGACAGGATTTGTAGGACCGGGATCTAAGCCGGTTCCGCTCACAGAAGAGGAAATGCTGCCGCTCGGAATCCAGAGTGAAAGCATTGTCGTTGATTTTGAGGAAGGCGATACAATCACTGTTGTTGCCGGAGCATGGGAAGGGACAGTCGGAGCAGTTCAGACAGTAAACCCAGCAAAACAGAGTTTGACAATCAATGTTGAATTGTTTGGTCGTGAAACACCAGTCGAATTAAGTTTCACAGAAGTTAAAAAGATGTAACAATAAGATATGGTCTTTGGAACGGAACAAAGACTATCACTTAACAAATCGAGTGGGAGGGAAATCCCCGCGAATACCACAAGGAGGTACTGAAAAATGGCAAAAAAAGTTCAAGGTTATATTAAATTACAGATTCCAGCAGGAAAGGCAACACCAGCACCACCGGTTGGTCCAGCTCTTGGTCAGCACGGTGTAAACATCGTTGAATTTACAAAACAGTTCAACGCAAGAACAGCAGATCAGGGAGACCTTATCATTCCTGTTGTGATCACAGTTTACAATGACAGAAGCTTCAGCTTCGTAACAAAGACACCACCGGCAGCAGTATTGATCAAAAAAGCATGTAACATCAAATCTGGTTCAGGTGTACCGAACAAGAACAAAGTTGCTACAATTACTCAGGAACAGTTAAGACAGATCGCTGAGACAAAAATGCCAGACTTAAACGCTGCAACAATCGAAGCTGCTATGAGCATGGTAGCTGGAACTTGCAGAAGTATGGGTGTTAAAGTAGAAGAATAAGAAGATTGTAAACAGTTAATGTGGGAGGGCTAGCTCCCGATACTACCACTAGGAGGTTATTTAATATGAAAAGAGGAAAAAAATATATTGAGGCTGCTAAGTTGATCGAGAGAGGAAATCTCTACGACAAAGAAGAAGCAGTAGCATTAGTGAAAAAATCTGCAGTAGCAAAATTCGATGAGACAATCGAAGCACACATCAGAACTGGATGTGACGGACGTCACGCTGACCAGCAGATCCGTGGTGCGGTTGTATTACCACACGGAACAGGTAAAAAAGTTCGTATCTTAGTATTTGCAAAAGACGCAAAAGCAGAAGAAGCAAAAGCAGCTGGAGCAGATTACGTTGGAGCAGAGGATTTAATCCCAAGAATCCAGAACGAAGGATGGTTTGATTTTGATGTTGTAGTTGCTACACCAGATATGATGGGTGTTGTAGGACGTTTAGGACGTGTACTTGGACCAAAAGGTTTAATGCCAAACCCGAAGGCTGGTACAGTAACAATGGACGTTACAAAAGCAATCGCAGATATCAAAGCCGGTAAAATCGAGTACAGATTAGATAAAACAAACATTATCCATGTGCCATTAGGAAAAGCTTCTTTCACAGAAGAACAGTTAGCGGACAACTTCCAGACGCTTATTGATGCAATCAACAAAGCAAAACCAGCAGCAGTTAAGGGACAGTACTTAAAGAGCGTGACTCTTACTTCTACAATGGGACCTGGTGTAAAAGTAAACCCAGCAAAATTAGCTTAATTTGTTATTGACATCAAATATATAAAGATGCTATAATAGCAGAGCAATAACTGCCGAAGACAGTAGGTGCCGTAAGGCATAAGGAGAAAACGCCTACCGAGGAGATGTAAATTCTAAATATGAATTTTCTAGCCTCTCTGTCTTTTGACAGAGAGGTTTTTATATCGGCGGTATAAATCTATAAGGAGGTATACCATTCATGGCAAAAGTTGAGTTAAAACAACCGATCGTACAGGCTATCGCGGAAGACATCCAGGGTGCTCAGTCAGCAGTTTTAGTTGATTATCGTGGATTAACAGTAGCAGAAGATACTGAGTTACGTAAACAGTTAAGAGAAGCTGGTGTAATCTACAAAGTCTGCAAGAACACAATGATGAGAAGAGCATTCGAGGGAACAGAGTTCGCTGAACTTGATTCTTACTTAGAAGGACCAAGCGCGATCGCAATTTCTAAAGACGATGCAACAGCTCCGGCAAGAATTCTTTGCAAATTTGCAAAAGACGCAAAAGCATTAGAATTAAAAGCTGGTGTAGTAGAAGGAACTGTTTATGACAGCGCAGCTTTAAACGAGTTAGCGAAGATTCCTTCAAGAGACGAATTACTTTCCAAATTCCTTGGAAGCATTCAGTCACCAATTACAAACTTTGCTCGTGTTATTAAACAAATCGCTGAAAAAGATGGCGAAGTTGTAGAAGCGGCAGCAGAGGAAGCAGCTGAAGTAACAGCTGAATAATCTATAAAAATCAAAAAACGAAAATAAAGCAAATTTTATGGAGGTAAGTAAAATGGCAAAATTAACAACAGCTGAAATGATCGAAGCGATCAAAGAATTATCAGTATTAGAATTAAACGAATTAGTAAAAGCATGTGAAGAAGAATTTGGTGTATCTGCAGCAGCAGGTGTTGTAGTTGCAGCAGCAGCTGGAGACGGAGCTGGAGCAGCAGAAGAGAAAGATGAGTTCGACGTAGAATTAGTTTCTGCTGGAGCATCTAAAGTTAAAGTAATCAAAGTTGTTCGTGAAATCACAGGACTTGGATTAAAAGAAGCTAAAGAAGTAGTAGACGGAGCTCCTAAGGTAGTTAAAGAAGGCGTTTCTAAAGCAGAAGCTGAAGAAATCAAAGCTAAATTAGAAGCAGAAGGTGCTGAAGTTAACTTAAAATAATTGTATTGTGAAAACACTACAATAAAATAAGATGAGGCTGTCATCCTTGCAGAAAATGCAGGATGGCAGCCTCATTTGCATATGGGGAAAAGTGCTTTAAACTTTAAAAAAGTATCTTGTTGAGTCATAAAATGAGGTGCTATAATGAGAAAAGATCAGGCGAAAACAGATGAAAGATGCTGAAAGAGAGGTGGGGAAACGATATGTTTACACAAAAACTTATGCAGGAGATAGAGCGTAGCTTTGAAGCGCAGCTGAACCGTCTTGGAGAGAGAAGAACAGAGGTGGAGGCTGCCCTTGTCAAATGCAGTAACGATGAGGCGGAGGCGCTGAAATGTCTTTATGCTTCGATGCCGGTCAGCGATGCGGCAGATTATGAGGCGGAATTGTTTTTATCTTATGCAAAACATGGAGTGTTTTTATGGGAGGCAGGTCCATTTGCAGGAACGATTCCGGAGGAGATTTTTGCGGGCTACATACTCCACCATCGAGTAAATAATGAAGATCTGACACCGTGTCGGCCGTTTTTCTATGAAAAGTTGCATAAGAGGATTGAGGGGCTTTCGATGGCGAAGGCGATTTTGGAGATCAATTACTGGTGTGCCGAGGAGGCGACGTATCGCACGACAGATGACAGAACTGCAAGTGCAGAGTGCGTGTACCGTTCCGCATATGGCAGATGTGGGGAGGAGTCCACCTTTGCAGTATCCGTGTTCCGAAGTGTCGGGATTCCGGCAAGGCAGGTGTATGTTCCACTTTGGTCTCACTGTGATGATAATCATGCGTGGGTGGAAGTCTGGAGCGATGGAACGTGGAAGTTTCTGGGAGCATGTGAGCCGGAGGAAGTTCTGAATAAGGGGTGGTTCACGAATGCATCCTCCCGGGCAATGATGGTACATTCCCGCTGGCTGCTTCCGGTCAGACCGCAGGAAGAGCAGGTCGGACGAACAGGTATGGCTCTTGTGGCTAATCAGCTGAAAACGTATGCAAAAACGACCACTGTGGAAGTGACGGTGCTCAATGTTGACAGTACTCCGGCTTCGGGAGCAGAGATCCGCTTTGGGGTGTTGAACTATGCAGAGTTTGGAGAAATTGCCTGTGCCCGTGCAGATGCAAAGGGAAAGAAGGTGCTGGAGACTGGATTTGGCACTTTGCAGGTGACTGCATACAAGGATGGAGCCTATGCGGAACAACTCGTAGATGTGGCAGAGCGGCACAGCTGTATACTTAGACTGGGGCAGACAGCATGTCAGCCAGATGTATGGACGGAGATGATCGTAATCGCTCCGAAAGATTCTCCGGTCAATCGTTGCGTGCAGTCGGAAGAAGAAATTTTGTTTGGAAGAGAAAAAAGCAGAAAAGCGACAAAAAAACGCATGGCAAAGGAAGCGGCTTTTTATGATGAAGATGTGGCGGTAAAGGCAGCAGAATGTATGCCGGAGCGGTTTCGGGCGCGTGCAGTGGAGATTATGAAGCTTGCGTGTGGAAATCAGAGAGAGATTGCAAAATTTCTTGAAAAGGAGATGGAACCTGCGCTCAAGATGGAGCTGTTAAATAGTCTTCGGGAGAAAGATTATCTGGATATTACCGCAGATAGTTTAGAAGAACATTGCAGGCAGGCGGCAGTCTTTGCAGGAAAATGGGACAAAGAGTTATTTGTACCGTATATCTTATGTCCGCGCGTGGATAATGAGATGATTCGTCCATTCCGAAGGTTTCTGCTGTCATGGCTCTCGGAGAAAGAGAGGCAGAAGATGGCGGAGGAGCCAAAGTATGTGTGGGAATTTGTCTGTGCACATCTGAAGTCAGATGAGCAGTTAGAGTATGGAAATCTGATCACTTCTGCACAGGGCGCATTTACCACCGGATATGGAAGTGCACTGACCAAACGGGTAGTAAGTGTGCAGATATTAAGAACACTTGGAATCCCTGCCCGTCTGAATCCTTCTGACCAGATACTGGAAGTGTGGAAGGACGGTGCATTTGTGGCATTGGAAGAGTATGAAGGACAGTCGGAAGTGCGGACAGCTGGGATTGTTGTCGAGAAGCAGGAAGGAAAGACATGGACATACTATCAAAACTGGACGATCGCGAAATTTGATGGAACGAAATACCAGACATTGCGGCTGAGTGATGAGAGCGGGCTTCCAGTCTATGGGGAGATTCCTTTGTTCCCGGGACGGTATAAGATTCTCACAGCGAACCGTCTGCCAAATGGAAATGTGTTTGCCAAACAGTTTGTGTTTGTATTGAAAGAAGGGGAAAAACGGCATATTGTTCTCGAACAGAAGGAGGCAGATGTCAAAGACATGCTGGAAGAGAATGCAATCACAGATTTTACGGTGCAGAAAGAAGACGGAACGCAATGTCATCTTTCGGAACTGGTAAACGAAAAGGAAGGGCTCTTTCTCTGGTTGGAGGAAGGAAAAGAGCCGACCGAACATCTTTTAAATGAGATCCGACAGAGGAGTGAGGCATATAATCAACTGCCTGCGAATCTGTATTTTGTAGTCCGGGATATGGAAGTGAAAAAGGATCCGACGCTTGCGAAAACACTCGCAGAACTGGAGCATGCCCAGTTTCTTGTAGACGACTTTGGAGCAGATATGGAGACGCTGGCAAGAAGGATGTATCTGGAGCCGGGCAAACTGCCGCTGATTGTCATTGTTGATCAGGAAATGAGAGGAATCTATGGTGTTGCAGGGTATAATGTGGGAAGCGCAGATATGATTCTGAAAATTTTAAATAGATAAAGGTGAGAGGATAGATAGAAAAAGGAAATGTGACGGGTGGATTTCCATATGTGGGAAGTTTAATCGATTGAAAAAAGCAGGAGTTGTCTTAAAGGCAATTCCTGCTTTTTCACAACAGAAGATTTTTATTCTCGGACAAGCGAATCACGGTTCGGTTGAGGTTTGCGCTCCACAAGTTTTTTGCCGGAAGAGAATGCAATCAACAAGCCAAGTCCCATGAGTAAAAGAGCAAAGAATAATTGTAATCCATCTGTTAAGAAGGCAAATCCTCCGGTTACGAATATTTTTTTGCAGATGGAGTAAACGCTCATTCCTAAGGATGTCATGGTCACAACTAACATCATTGTCATTGGTGCGTATAACATGAATCCCTTTCTGCCTGTCACTTTTAAGAACACAGATAAAGAAATCAATACCATAGCGGCTAATAACTGATTTGCAGAACCAAACAGTGGCCAGATGTTATTATATCCACCTAAGCTTAACAGATACCCGCCGGCCAGTGTGATGATTGTTGCAAAGTATTTGTTTGTCAGAACTTTTACAGCCGGTGAAACTGCTTTGCCTTCTTCGATTTCAAATAATTCCTGAAAAGAGAGTCTTCCGATACGTGCAACAGCATCTAAGGAAGTTAAAGCCAAAGCAGAAACGAACATAGTCATGATGCATAATCCCCATTCTTGAGGCATTCCAAGCTTACTGATCAATCCCGTTACCCCTACGGAGAATTTCGTAAAAGGAGTAGCGGTGTCTGCCAATGCCATAGCGGCCAGATCATTATTTAATACACCGGTGTCGGCTAAATTTGTCAAAGAGCCTACAATTACAATTACTAATACAGCTAACAGAGATTCCAGAAGCATACTGCCGTAGCCCACTTGCAGCATGTCTTTTTCATTTCGAATCTGTTTGCTGCTCGTCTCGCTTGATACTAAAGAATGGAATCCGCTTACTGCACCGCAGGCAATGGTGACAAACAGTGTCGGAAATAAATAACTTCCATTCGCAGAGACAAAACCGGTGAAGACCGGTGTTGAAATCGTAGGATTTGAAATCACAACTCCGATGACAGCTGCAATGATCATTCCTACAAATAAGAAGGTAGTCAAATAATCACGCGGTTGTTTTAAGAGCCACATAGGGGTGACACTTGCGAAGAAAATATAAACAAACACTAAATATAACCAGCTTTGCTTTTGCAGATAAACAGGAAAAGCAATTCCTGCTGCAAGCATAGCGACAATTAGTACGATTCCTAAAACAGCTTGTTTCCAGCCGTCGATTTTCGTTTTGCGTAAGAATAATCCAAATGCAATCGCCACAAAAACATAAAGAATAGAAATGGAAGCAGCCGCAGCATTTGGTTGTAATTTGGAGCCGTCAGCGCGAAAACCATGAAAAGTTCCCGCAACCATATCTGCGAAAGCCGCAATGACCAATAATGTAAATAACCAGCAGAATAAGAAAAATAACTTTCTTCCGGTCTTTCCAATATATACTTCAATAAGCTGGCCGATTGATTTCCCATCTGATTTTACAGAAGTATAAAGGGAAGCAAAATCCTGAACGGCTCCAAAGAAAATACCTCCGACTATGATCCATAAAAATGCAGGAAGCCAGCCAAACATCATTGCCATCACAGGACCGGTGACAGGACCCGCGCCGGCAATAGAAGAAAATTGGTGGGCAAAGACCTCCCATTTATTGCTCGGGACATAGTCAACCCCATCCTCTTTTTTTACTGCGGGTGTTTTAGCAGTTACATCAATTCCCCACTCTTTTACTAAGTAGCGGCCATACAGCAGATAAGCTCCGATTAATACAACAGCCGTAATTCCTAATAATAATAATCCATTCATACAGTTCCTCCTTTGCATATTCCTTTTTGATAACAGCATGAAATAAAAATAAAAAACTTCGTCTAGCCTCACAGAGGAGAAAACGAAGACGAAATCACAGATTTGTTTTGTAGTACTACTTAGATTGCATAAAAATACAGTGTAACTTTTGGCCTATTTCTTGCTTTATCCCAGTGCTGAAAGCTTTTGTGAAGAAAAAGCAGGAAAAAAGTTATCTTGATATTGTATTTGTATTCATGCGTTGCGTATATATTACAAGAAAAAATACTAGATGTCAATTATTTTTTTGAATAAAATTAAATTGAACTACATATTGAGAAAATACAAAGAAATGTCAAACGGTTATTGACAAAAAAGAGGAAAAAGGTGTAATCTGATAACTAAATAATTTTAGGAGGAGTTACAATGGAAGTAAAATTTATACCCGCAGAACAATTAAAAGAAAAGCCGGATGAGAATGCGTTAGGCTTTGGAAAATATTTTACAGACTATATGTTTACGATGGACTGGACGAAAGAAAAAGGCTGGCATAATGCAACGATTGAGCCTTATGGACCAGTTTCACTGGATCCGGCAACAATGGTTTTACATTATGCGCAGGAAACCTTTGAGGGATTAAAAGCATATAGGACAAAAGAAGGAAAGCTACTTTTATTCAGACCAGAAATGAATGCGAAAAGGTTTGCAAATTCCAACCGCCGTCTTTGTATGGAAGTATTGCCGGAAGAACTGTTTGTGGATGCGATTGCTACTTTAGTCTCTTATGAAAAAGACTGGATCCCAACGGCGGAAGGAACTTCTCTTTACATTCGCCCGTTTATGTTTGCAACGGAACGTGCGGTGGGAGTACACCCAAGCAATGCATATAAATTTATGATCATTCTCTCGCCGGTTGGGGCATATTACCCGGAGGGAGTGAATCCGGTTAAAATTTATGTAGAAGATGAATACGTGCGTGCTACGAAAGGCGGTACAGGATTTGCAAAGTGTGGTGGAAACTATGCTGCAAGTATAGCGGCTCAGGTGAAAGCGGAAAAGTTAGGGTATACGCAAGTATTGTGGCTTGATGGAGTAGAAAGAAAATATGTAGAAGAAGTAGGGACGATGAATGCGATGTTTATCATCGATGAAAAAATTGTGACTGCACCGTGTGATGGAACGGTTTTACCGGGAGTCACTCGTGATTCTGTGATCCAATTGTTAAAATCCTGGGGATATGTCGTAGAAGAGCGTCATTTGTCAATTGATGAATTAATGGAAGCAGGAAGAAACGGAAAGCTGCAGGAAGCTTTTGGAACCGGGACAGCAGCTGTCATTTCCCCAATCGGCAAATTAAATTATAAAGGGGAAAGTATTACCATCAATGACTTTCAAACCGGAGAAATCACACAGCGGTTATATGATACATTGACCGGAATCCAGTGGGGGAAATTAGAAGATTGCTTCCACTGGACGTATGAAGTGAAATAGTGTCGTTCATACGTCCAAATTTTTTAGAGCATAATATTAAAGCGGGTTATTTGCACGTGTTGCGATCAGTTCGCCTGCGATGCTGACTGCAATCTCGGCAGGAGTCTCCGCGCCGATGGAGAGCCCGATCGGGGACTTGCAGCGGTTAATCTCTTCCTTGGTAAATCCGTCAGCCAGAAGTTTTTCGCGGAGTGTCTCGCATTTTCGTCGGCTTCCCATGATGCCGATGTAGGAGACGGGTGTCTGCATCACTTGTTTTTGGACAATGTAGTCACAGAGATGTCCGCGAGTCATAATGCAGACATAGTCTTCCGGATGAAAGTCGATCAGATCTGACAGCTGCTCAAAGTTTCCAGTGATGCAGCGGCAGGCAGAAGGGAATAGTTCTGGGTTGGCAAATTCTTTTCGGTCATCGAAGACGACACAGCGAAAATCCAAATGTGTCAGTACCGGAACAAGTTCCTGCGCCACATGTCCGCCTCCAAAGATATAGACAGTTCCGGCTTTGATGAGGGGTTCGATGTAATAATGCCTGCCGGCAATACTATATTCGGACGGCTCTTCTGGAAGTGCATATCCAGAATCTGTCAAATTGCGCAGTGAGGCGTCTATGGTATCGGTCATATACTGGAAGGTCCAGTTGGATTCTTCCGTCAGATCGAGGAGGAGCCAGAGTTGTTTTGCCTGATCCCAGTTGGCGAGCAGTGAACGGCACTGATCTAAAAAGACTGTATTCTCATGGGAGACATATTGAAAATAGGCAGTGACCTGACCGCCGCAAACCATTCCGAGATCGGCAGCATCATTTGGTCTTAAGACAAAGTCTTTCAAAAAGGAAGTCTGCTCTTGGATCCCGAGAAGCGCCTGCTTTGTTGCTTCGTATTCAATGGAGCCTCCGCCAATCGTTCCGTGGGACGTTCCGTCAGCGAGGACGATCATGCGGGAGCCGGCGCCGCGGGGAGCAGAGCCGGAGCTTTTTGTCACAGTCACGATCATACAGTCATTTTCGGATTCTCCATGTTCTAAAAGGATTTCGAAAAGTTCTTTCATAGTTTTCATAAGATTCTCCAATCTAAATTTTTAATAGTTAATCTTTTTCCCCAATCTAAATTTTTAATTAGGAATCTTTTCCTCTAATCTAGGTTTTTAAGAGGTGTTTTTTGTCCGGTAAAAATTTCTTGAAACAGTTCTGAGGCATAGGCAGAAAGCTGTTCTTCTGCGCGCAGATAATTCTGTAAAAATACCGTTCCCTCTTTTGTGAGAGAGGAGGAACCGCCCCCGCCCCCGCCTGTTTTTGTGTGCAGCAGAGAAAAGCCGAGATGACTTTCCACGGACTTGATCGTCTTCCAGCCTTTGCTGTAAGAAATTTGCATATGCCGGCACGCGGTCTGCATGGAACCGGTATGCTCGATCAGCATCAAAAACCGGGCTGTCTCGGATGTGAAAAATGGGATTTCTCGGCAAAGCTGAAATTCTCCGACGGCGTAGATTGGAAGTGTCTCATTTTTATTGAAGCGTTCAGTATCGGAATCTACGGTGTCTGCGGATAAAATGATGCCGGAATCGCTGACGGAAACTTCTGCTGTGCGGGCGGCGATAGACGGTTGGCGCAACGCACCGCGCAGTCCGTTTTCGCCGGTGTATGTCAGTATTTCTGAAAATAATTCTTCCCGGAGCAGGATCGGATGGCCCCGGTGACCTTCAAAGACCGGGCGGACGCAGGGGGCATCCTCAGACAGCATGGTCTCCAGTGTCTGTGACAGAAGGATCGGATATTTGGCAGGGAGGATAAATACGCTGTCGCAGAGATCCTCCATGTAGTTAAGCCCGGTACAGATTTGGTCAAACATAGAGAGTGTTTCATACTGAGGACTGTACAGACAGATCGTCTGCAGCCCGGATATTTCTTTTTCCACCTGGTCGGCTTCTTCTCCGGTGATCACGGTAATTGGGGAAATTCCTGCCCGTTTTAGAGCCAGGATCACACGGCGGATGACAGAGACGTGATCCAGTTCCAAAAGTGGAAGGAAAGTGCTGTCCTGCTTCCCTCTCTTTGCCGCTAAAATAATCGCACCTGTTTTCATAAAGTCTCAAAAACTCCTTGTAATTTCTAAGAAAATTATATATGATGTATTTCGATATGTAAATAAAAACATAACGAACGGAGTGAGAAAATTGAAATTATGTAAAACAGAAGAGGCAGTCGGACAGATTTTGTGCCATGATATCACACAGATCATTCCGGGTATCGTAAAAGATGCCGTGTTCCGAAAGGGGCATGTGATCAAAGAGGAAGATATCCCCGTACTGTTAAGTGTCGGAAAAGAACATATTTATGTGTGGGAAAATGATGATACGATGCTTCATGAAAATGAGGCAGCAGAGGTTCTATACGAGATTTGCAAAGGGGAAGCGATGCATGGCTCGGAGGTAAAAGAAGGGAAGATCGAACTGATTGCAGACTGTGACGGCGTGCTGAAGATTGACAGAGAGAAGCTTTTTGCAGTCAACAGTCTTGGACAGATGATGATTGCTGCAAGACATGGAGATTTTCCGGTCAAGGCCGGGGAGAAGATTGCAGGGACAAGGATTATTCCGCTTGTGATCGAGAAGGAAAAGATGGAGCGGGCAAAACAAGTGACAGAAGGCGGACCGATTTTTTCCATTCTTCCGTATGTGCAGAAGAAGATCGGGCTTGTGACGACTGGAAGTGAAGTCTACAAGAGGAGAATTCAGGATAAATTTTCACCGGTGATCAAGGAGAAGCTGGCAGAATATGGCATGGAAGTGGCAATGCATGAGATCTGCAGCGATGACCATGAACAGATCACAGCTGTGATCCGGGCGATGCTGGATGCCGGGATGGATATGGTCATCTGTACTGGGGGGATGAGCGTCGATCCGGATGACCGCACGCCGCTTGCGATTAAAAACACAGGCGCAGAGATCGTCACTTACGGAGCGCCGGTGCTGCCGGGAGCGATGTTTCTTCTCGCCTACTATGAGGGAGAAAGACCGGTTGTCGGATTGCCGGGCTGCGTGATGTATGCGAAACGGACCATCTTTGATCTGGTGCTTCCGAGGCTTCTGGCAGGAGAGAAGATCAAGGCAGAAGAATTTTACGCACTTGGAGAAGGCGGGCTCTGTCTGTCCTGCCCGGTCTGTACATTTCCAAACTGCGGATTCGGAAAAGGAGGATATTAATGAGCGGATTTACACATTTTGATGCGAGTGGCCATGCTGTGATGGTCGATGTCAGCGAGAAGCAGGAAACACAGCGCGAAGCGACAGCGAAAGGAAAGATCTATATGAGTCCGGAATGTTTTGCGCTTGTTAAAGCAGGAGAAATGAAGAAGGGTGATGTCCTCGGTGTTGCAAGGATTGCCGGGATCATGGGAGCCAAAAAGACATCTGAGCTGATTCCGCTCTGCCATATTTTAAATCTTTCTAAAGCGGAAATCACATTCACATATCTGGAGGAAAGCTGCGCGATCGAGGCGGCGTGCACGGCAAAGACGGTCGCTAAAACCGGCGTGGAGATGGAGGCGCTGACGGGAGTTAATATCGCGCTGCTTACAATCTATGATATGTGTAAGGCGGTGGATAAGGCAATGCGTATTTCCGATATCCGGCTGTGCAGAAAGACCGGGGGCAAGAGTGGGACACTTATTTTGGAAAGCGAGGACGAATAGGTGAAAGATTCGTATGGAAGAGTCATTGATTATATGCGGATTTCCATCACGGACCGATGCAATCTGAGATGTCGCTATTGCATGCCGGATGGGATCAAAAGCATTCCGATGGAGCAGATCCTTACACTGGAAGAGATTGCAGAAGTCTGCCAGATTGCTTCGGAACTTGGAATCACAAAATTTAAAGTGACCGGAGGGGAACCGCTTGTGCGGAAAGGCTGCATCGAACTGATCCATATGCTGAAAGCACTTCCGCACACAGAGCAGGTGACGTTGACGACAAACGGGATTCTCCTTGCAGTGTATGCGAAAGAATTAAAAGAAGCGGGGCTCGACGGCGTCAATGTAAGTCTGGATACGCTGTGCGCAGAAAAATTTGCGGAGATCACCGGATATGACAGGCTAAAGGATGTGCTGGAAGGAATCCGTACCGCACATGCGCTTGGACTGAAAGTCAAGATCAACACGGTACTTCAAAAGGGCGTCAATGAGGGAGAATGGGAAGCGTTGCTCCAGATTGCAAAGGAAACACCGATCGATATACGGTTTATTGAGATGATGCCGATTGGGCACGGCAGCAGGAAGGCATCTGTTTCCAATCAGGAGTTGTTGGAAAAGATCCGTGGAAAATATGGCGAAATGACAGAAGAAGCAAAGAAGCAGCAGAGCGGTGGGCGAGGAGCATTTTCTGGGCATGGCAATGGACCGGCAGTGTACTACCAGATACCGGGATTCCAGGGAAGTGTTGGATTTATTAGCGCATTGCACGGAAAATTCTGTGACAGCTGCAATCGGATACGAATGACAGCGGAAGGCTTCATAAAGCCATGCCTGTGTTATGATACCGGGATTTCAATAAAAGAGGCGATCAGAAACCATCAGCCGCAGAAAGTGAGGCGGTTGCTTGCACAAGCAATTTCAGAGAAACCGGAAGCACATTGTTTTGAAAAGAAAGAGGAAATCACAGAAAAGCGGGAAATGTCCCGGATAGGAGGATAATATGGGAATCATCAGGGGAATCTGTACAAGCGATATCAGAGGAATTCAAAAAAGCGAAGTGCAGGAAGCAGATATTGAAGTAGACTGGGGGATTGTTGGCGATGCACACGGGGGGAAATGGCACCGTCAGATCAGTCTGCTTTCGTTGGAGCGCATTCAGGAATTTCGTGAGCGAGGGGCGGATGTGGAATTTGGCGCATTCGGAGAAAATATTATCGCGGAAGGGTACGATTTTAAAAATCTTCCGGTTGGTTCGCGCTTCCAGATTGGTGAAGTGATCTTGGAGATGACACAGATTGGGAAAGAATGTCACAGTCATTGCCAGATCTTTCAGAAAATGGGGGACTGTATCATGCCAAGAGAAGGCGTGTTTGCGCAGGTGATCCACGGAGGACATATTAAAGTCGGAGATGAGATCAGGCTGCTGGAGCAAAGTGAATAAAAGAGAAGGGAAAAGGTGGATTCGATGCATCTGAGGAAAATGGTGGGAAGCGGAAAGAAAACATGGAGACGGGCAGGCGCCCTATTGCTGGCAGGATGCCTTTTGAGCGGAAGTGCGGTTGGGCTGACCGGCTGTGCCGGAAAAAATGAAAAGACGGAACCGCAGGGGAAACAAGCAGAAGCAAAAGCAACACAGAAAAAGGGGAAAGCAGATCCCGGCAAGAAAGAAGAGACGGAGATCCAGGTATTTATCGCTGCGAGTCTGAATACGGTCATGACAGAACTGGCAGAAAATTATGAGAAGGAGCATCCGGAAGTGAAGATCACCTACAATGCGGATAGTTCGGGGACACTTCTCACACAGATTGAGGAAGGATACGAATGCGATATCTTTTTCTCCGCAGCGCAAAAGCAAATGGATCAGCTTGAGGCAGACGGGCTGATTGTGGATGGGACAAGAAAAAATGTAGTGAACAATCAGGTTGTCCTTCTTACAAGAAAGGACAGCGGTACCGAGGTTACCGGACTGGAAGATCTGGACAAGGCAAAGAGCATTGCCCTTGCCAGGGGAAGTGTACCGGTTGGAAAGTATACAAGAGAAGCGCTTGTCAGCCTTGGGATCCTTCCGGAGACAGAGGATGTATCAAAGATTCGGACAGAGGAAGTGTCAAAAGCACTCGGAGGCGTGGAAATCAGCGAGCAGGATAATGTCAGCAAAGTTCTGATCGCTGTCACAGAAGGTTCCTGTGAGGTTGGGACAACTTACTATTCAGATACACACGGCTATGAGGATCAGGTAAAGGTACTTCAGACAGTCAGTTATGATCTGACGGGAAATGTCATTTATCCAATCTGTCAGGTGGAAAATAAGGAAGCGGATGATGCACAGAAAGAAGCGGCTGCAGAGTTTTTAGAATATGTCGTCTCAGACGAAGCAAAAGCGATTTTTGAAAGTTATTATTTTGATACACAGGTAGAATAGAGAGAGTATCGTATTAGGAGGAAGGAAACATGGAAGAAGTCAGAAGGATCATGGCAGAACTGGACTGGAGTCCGCTTTGGATTTCTATGAAAACCGGTGTGGTTGCGACAGTAATCTCGTTCTTTTTAGGAATCTACGCGGCTAGAAAATCTGTTCAGGCGGGACCGAGACTAAAAGCGGTTCTGGATGGTATACTGACACTTCCGATGGTACTTCCTCCCACGGTTGCAGGTTTTTTCCTGCTGCTCATATTCAGTGTGCGGCGGCCGTTTGGGGCATTTCTATATGGCAATTTTGATATCAAGGTCGTACAGTCCTGGGCCGGATGTGTGATCGCTGCGACGGTGATTGCATTCCCGCTGATGTATCGGAATGCACGGGCGGCATTTGAGCAGATCGATATCAATCTAATCCATGCGGCGCGGACACTTGGAATGTCAGAGTTTCGTATTTTCTGGACGGTAGTTATGCCGACCGCAGGTCCAGGAGTTACAGCGGGAACGATACTGGCATTTGCCCGGGCGCTCGGAGAATATGGGGCGACTTCGATGCTGGCGGGAAATATTCCGGGAAAGACGGGAACGATCTCCCAGAAGATCGCGATGGTCATTCAGGATGGTGATTATCTGACGGCAGGTGTATGGGTAGGGATCGTGATGGTGATCGCGTTTGGAATGATCTTCGTGTTGAATCTTTTGCTTGGAAGACGGATGAGACATATCAAGAGGTGGTAGTATGGCGATAGAAGTAAGGATACATAGAGAATTTGATGATTTTAAGCTGGATGTGCAGTTTCAGTCGGAAAGTAGAAGAATCGGGATCCTCGGAGCATCTGGATGTGGAAAGAGTCTTACACTAAAAAGCATTGCAGGGATTGAAAGACCTGAAACCGGGAAGATAGAATCCGCGGGGAAGGTCTTTTTTGATTCTGCAAAAAAAATATGGATGCCGCCGCAGGAGCGAAATGTCGGTTACTTGTTTCAGAATTACGCACTTTTCCCGATGATAACTGTGGAAAAGAATATTGGGATTGCACTTCGTTGTGGAAAAAAGGAAAAAGAAAAAAAAGTGCGGGACATGATTGACCGATTTTCCTTGCAGGGACTGGAAAAAAAACTTCCGGGGCAGTTGTCAGGAGGCCAGCAGCAGCGGACGGCGCTTGCGAGGATCATGATTTATGAGCCGGATATGATTCTGTTGGATGAGCCTTTTTCAGCATTGGACAGTTATTTGAAGGAACAGACACAGAGAGAATGTCTGGAACTGCTTCAAGATTATCCGGGCACTGTTATTTTGGTTTCGCACAGTCGGGATGAAATTTATCGTTTTAGTGAAGAAGTACTGGTGATGGATGGCGGAAAAGCTGTTATCCAAAAAACGGTCAAAGAGTTGTTTGAGCATCCGCAGAAAGTAGCTGCAGCGAAGCTGACCGGATGTAAAAATATTGAAGAGATTGTATGGAAAGACGGGAAACACCTGTATGTGCCGGGATGGGATATGGTGATTCCTGCTGGAATGGGAAACGTAGGCGATGCACAGGCAATCGGGATCCGGGCGCATGAATTTACAACAGAGCGTACAGAGTCGGACGGTGAACTTGTATTTCCGGTTTACAAACCGGAAGTGAAAGAGGATTTATTTGAGTATCATGTACAGTTTTTCACATCGGAACGTGCAAAAACTCCAGTTGTGTGGAAAGTTTCCAAGAAACTCTGGGATGTTTGGGAAAAAGGTGTGCCGAAGTGGCTGCATCTGAAGAGAGAGCATATATTGTTTTTGGAGAGAGAGTAGGAAGTTTCCGGAAAGAGTAGAAAATATGCTAGAAAAAGCGTATGATAGCAGAAAGAAGCATATGGAAAGAAATTTTGAAAAATGGGAGAAAGAAATATGAAGTTATTTGACTTACATTGTGATACACTTGTTACCTTGGGAGAGAAAAAGGCAGATTTTTTCTGCCCGGAAACACAGTTCTCATTATGTGAGCTGGAAAAGTTCAGGTGCTTTTGCCAAACGATGGCGATTTTTATTCCGGATCAAGTCCGAGGAGAGGATGCATTTGCATATTTTCTCAAGTACAAAGAATATTTGGATCAGCTTTTGCAGAGACAGGCAGAAGTTGTGGAAAAAATCAACTGTGGAGCAGATATCAGACGGATTACCGGGCAAGGAAAGTGCGCGGTAATTTTGGCGGTAGAAAGTGGTGCGGCGCTTGGAGGAAGGATAGAACGTATAGATGATCTGGCGGAGAGCGGCGTAAAAATCATGACGCTTGTCTGGAATGGAAAAAATGAGCTTGGGTCAGGACATGATACCGGGGAAGGGCTTACGCCGTTTGGAAAAGAAGTGATCAGAAAAATGGAAGAGAGGAGAATGATCGTAGATGTCTCTCATTTAAATGATCGAGGATTTGATGAAGTCTGTGAAGTGGCTGCGCGTCCGTTTGTTGCAACTCACTCGAATTTACGGTCAATCTGTTCGCATCCGAGAAACTTGAAAGAAGAACAGTTTTGTGAAATGGTTATACGAGGAGGATTGGTAGGGATCAATCTTCATCAAACGTTTTTAAGTGATACAGGAGAGGGGAAAGAGGAGGATGTGTATCGGCATATTGACCGCATGTTGGAGCTGGGTGGGGAAAATGTGATCGCATGTGGAAGTGATTTCGATGGAGCGAATATCCATTTGTCGTTAAATACGCCTGTGAAATATGCAGAACTTGCAGAGAAGATGTTAAAAAGAGGGATCAAAGAAGCGGTAGTAGATAAAATCTTTTTTGAAAATGCAGAGCGATTTTTCAGAGAAAATGTATAGAGGGATGTGCAGGGTGGGAAAAGTCCTGCCCTTTTTAAATTGCTGAAAAAAACACTTGACAACAGAAAGTTTTCATGATACAGTTAAAAATGCGCTATTGTGGATAATAATGCCCGTAGTGCGCATATGAAAACACTCATAAATGCTTGTTTTCATTGTATATTCAAGGAAAATACAACGCAACCAAATAAATATACAAGGAGTGAAACGTCAATGGAGAAAAATAGAATTCGTCCCATCACAAATGGAAAAAGTTCCCGTATGAGCTATTCTAGACAAAAAGAAGTATTGCAGATGCCGAACTTGATCGAAGTCCAGAAGGATTCTTACCAGTGGTTTCTGGATGAGGGATTAAAAGAAGTATTCCGCGATATCTCTCCGATTGCTGATTACAGCGGTCACTTGAGTCTGGAGTTTGTAGACTTTACATTATGCGAAGATGATGTGAAGTATACGATCGAGGAATGTAAAGAGCGTGATGCAACTTATGCAGCACCGCTGAAAGTCAGAGTAAGACTTTATAATAAGGAAAAAGATGAGATCAACGAGCATGAAATCTTTATGGGAGATCTGCCGCTCATGACAGCGACCGGTACTTTTGTAATCAATGGTGCTGAGCGTGTTATCGTAAGCCAGTTAGTTCGTTCCCCTGGAATTTATTATGCGATTGCCCATGACAAAATCGGGAAAGAATTATTTTCATCAACAGTTATCCCTAACCGTGGGGCATGGCTGGAGTATGAGACAGACTCCAATGACGTTTTTTATGTTCGTGTAGACAGAACAAGAAAGGTACCGATCACAGTGCTGATTCGTGCACTTGGATTTGGTACGAATGCAGAAATTATTGAATTATTCGGAGAAGAGCCGAAGATTCTTGCAAGCTTTGGAAAAGATACGGCTGAGAATTATCAAGAAGGTCTTCTGGAATTATATAAGAAGATCCGTCCGGGTGAACCTCTTGCAGTAGACAGTGCAGAGAGCCTTATCACAAGCATGTTCTTTGACGCGAGACGCTATGACCTTGCAAAGGTTGGACGTTATAAATTCAATAAAAAACTTGCACTGAAGAACCGTATTTCCGGACAGAAAGCGGCAGAGACAGTTGTAAGCCCTCTGACAGGTGAAGTGCTTGTAGAGGAAGGACAGCTCATTACAAGGGAACTTGCAGAAGCAATCCAGAATGCAGCAGTTCCATATGTATGGGTACAGGGAGAAGAACGTAAGATCAAAGTTCTTTCCAATATGATGGTAGATTTAAAGGCGATCGTAGATATCGATCCAAAGGAAGTTGGAGTGACAGAGGCAGTCTTCTATCCGGTACTGGCAGGCCTTTTGGAGGAAACTGCAGGAGATGTAGAAGAACTCAAAGATGCAATCCGCAAGAACATCAATGAGTTGATTCCGAAACATATTACAAAGGAAGATATTCTTGCTTCCATTAACTACAATATTCACTTAGAGTATGGACTTGGAACAGACGATGATATCGACCACTTAGGAAACAGACGTATCCGTGCGGTTGGAGAACTGTTACAGAACCAGTACAGAATCGGTCTTTCCAGACTGGAGAGAGTTGTTCGTGAGAGAATGACTACACAGGATCTGGATGGTATTTCTCCACAGTCTCTGATCAATATCAAGCCTGTAACGGCAGCAGTGAAAGAATTCTTCGGTTCTTCACAGCTCTCACAGTTCATGGATCAGAACAACCCGCTTGGTGAGCTGACACATAAGAGACGTCTCTCTGCACTTGGACCAGGTGGTCTGTCACGAGACAGAGCCGGATTCGAGGTGCGTGACGTTCACTATTCTCATTATGGAAGAATGTGTCCGATCGAGACTCCTGAAGGTCCGAACATCGGTTTGATCAACTCTCTTGCAACTTATGCGAGAATTAACGAATACGGATTTATCGAGGCTCCGTATCGTAAGATTGATAAGACAGATCCGGCGAACCCGGTTGTCACAGAAGAAGTTATCTACATGACAGCAGATGAAGAAGATAACTACCATGTAGCACAGGCGAATGAGCCTTTGGATGAAGAAGGACACTTCCTTCACAAAAATGTTTCCGGTCGTTACCGTGAAGAGACACAGGAGTACGAGAGAAAGATGTTCGATTACATGGACGTTTCTCCGAAGATGGTGTTCTCAGTAGCGACAGCACTTATTCCTTTCCTGGAAAACGATGATGCCAACCGTGCGCTGATGGGATCCAACATGCAGCGTCAGGCAGTGCCGCTTCTTACAACAGAAGCGCCGGTAGTCGGAACAGGTATGGAAGTGAAAGCCGCTGTCGATTCTGGGGTATGTGTTGTTGCAGAGCAGGCAGGAACTGTGGAGCGCTCTACATCAAAAGAGATTACGATCAGACATGAAGATGGAACAAAGAAAACATATAAATTGACAAAATTCCTTCGCAGTAACCAGAGCAACTGCTACAACCAGAGACCGATCGTAGTCAAAGGAGAAAAAGTAGAAGCAGGTCAGGTAATCGCAGATGGACCATCCACATCAAACGGAGAGATGGCCCTTGGTAAGAACCCACTGATCGGTTTCATGACATGGGAAGGATACAACTACGAGGATGCTGTACTTCTGAGTGAAAGACTTGTACAGGATGATGTTTACACATCTGTACATATCGAAGAATACGAGGCAGAAGCTCGTGATACGAAGTTAGGACCGGAAGAAATCACACGCGACATTCCAGGTGTTGGAGATGATGCACTCAAGGATCTTGACGAGAGAGGTATCATCCGCATCGGTGCAGAGGTGCGCGCAGGAGATATTCTTGTCGGAAAAGTAACTCCGAAGGGAGAGACAGAACTGACAGCAGAAGAGAGACTGCTCCGTGCAATCTTCGGAGAAAAGGCGAGAGAAGTAAGAGATACTTCCCTGAAAGTACCTCATGGAGAATACGGTATCGTAGTAGATGCAAAAGTATTTACAAGAGAAAATGGTGATGAGTTATCTCCTGGAGTGAACCAGGCAGTCCGCATTTACATTGCACAGAAGAGAAAAATCTCTGTCGGTGATAAAATGGCCGGACGTCATGGTAACAAGGGTGTTGTTTCCCGTGTACTTCCAGTAGAAGATATGCCGTTCCTTCCAAACGGACGTCCGCTTGACATCGTGCTGAACCCACTTGGTGTGCCTTCACGTATGAACATCGGACAGGTACTTGAAATTCACTTAAGTCTTGCTGCGAAAGCATTAGGATTTAACATTGCAACGCCGGTATTCGACGGTGCAAACGAAAATGATATTATGGACACTCTGGATCTTGCAAATGATTATGTAAATCTTGAGTGGGAAGAATTTGAACAGAAACATAAAGAAGAGTTGCTGCCGGAAGTTATGCAGTATCTGTCAGACAACAGAGAACACAGAAAACTCTGGAAAGGTGTTCCGCTCTCAAGAGACGGTAAAGTTCGTCTCCGCGACGGTAGAACCGGAGAATATTTTGACAGCCCGGTTACGATCGGACACATGCACTATCTGAAGCTGCATCACTTGGTAGACGATAAGATCCATGCACGTTCTACTGGTCCTTACTCACTGGTAACACAGCAGCCATTAGGTGGTAAGGCACAGTTCGGTGGACAGAGATTCGGTGAGATGGAAGTTTGGGCACTGGAGGCATACGGTGCATCTTACACACTTCAGGAAATCTTAACTGTAAAATCAGATGACGTTGTCGGCCGTGTGAAGACATACGAGGCGATCATCAAGGGAGATAACATCCCAGAACCAGGAATTCCGGAATCCTTTAAAGTACTCTTAAAAGAACTTCAGTCACTTGGACTTGATGTCAGAGTACTCAGAGAAGACCAGACAGAAGTAGAGATCATGGAGACGATCGATTACGGTGAGACGGATTTACATTCAATCATCGAAGGAGACAGAAGATATAATTCAGAAGAAGAATCTTACGGGGAACACGGGTTCAGCAAACAGGAGTTTGACGGAGAAGAACTTGTGGACATCGAGGAGGATCTGACGGATTTTGATGCAACTGATGACATCGATTTTGAAGCAATTCTTGACGAAGAATAGAAGAAGGGAGTGCCACAAATGACAGCCACAAATAATGAAACATCATATCAGCCAATGACGTTTGATGCAATTAAAATTGGATTGGCATCACCTGAGAAGATTTTAGAGTGGTCAAGGGGAGAAGTTACAAAACCTGAGACAATTAACTATAGAACATTAAAACCAGAGCGTGACGGTCTGTTCTGCGAAAGAATTTTCGGACCAAGCAAAGACTGGGAATGCCACTGTGGAAAATACAAAAAAATCCGCTACAAAGGCGTTGTCTGCGACCGCTGTGGTGTAGAGGTAACAAAGGCGAGTGTCCGCCGTGAGCGTATGGGTCATATTGACCTTGCCGCTCCGGTGTCTCACATCTGGTATTTTAAAGGAATTCCGAGCCGTATGGGACTGATCCTTGATCTTTCTCCGAGAACACTTGAGAAAGTATTGTATTTTGCTTCCTATATCGTACTGGATAAGGGAGAGACAAACTTACAGTACAAACAGGTGTTATCTGAGCAGGAATACCAGGATGCAAGAGAGGCATGGGGAAATAATTTCCGTGTCGGAATGGGAGCAGAAGCAATTCAGGAATTGCTTCAGGCAATCGATCTTGAGAAAGAATATGTAGAGCTTCAGGCAGGATTAGAAGGAGCAACTGGACAGAAGCGTGCAAGAATCGTGAAGCGTCTGGAAGTTGTAGAGGCGTTCCGTGATTCCGGAAACAAACCGGAATGGATGATCATGACTGTGATCCCGGTTATTCCGCCGGATTTACGTCCGATGGTACAGCTTGATGGTGGACGTTTTGCTACTTCTGACTTAAATGATCTTTACAGAAGAATCATCAACAGAAACAACCGTCTGAGAAGACTGTTGGAGTTAGGTGCGCCTGACATTATCGTCCGCAATGAAAAGAGAATGCTTCAAGAAGCAGTAGACGCCCTGATTGATAACGGACGCCGCGGACGTCCGGTAACAGGACCAGGAAACAGACCGTTAAAATCACTTTCCGATATGCTGAAAGGTAAATCCGGACGTTTCCGTCAGAACCTGCTCGGAAAACGTGTTGACTACTCTGGACGTTCCGTTATCGTTGTAGGACCGGAACTGAAGATTTATCAGTGTGGTCTTCCAAAAGAGATGGCGATCGAGTTATTCAAGCCGTTCGTAATGAAAGAGCTTGTAGCAAACGGTACCGCTCACAATATTAAAAACGCAAAGAAAATGGTTGAGAGATTACAGCCGGAAGTATGGGATGTCTTAGAAGACGTGATCAAAGAGCATCCAGTTATGTTAAACCGCGCCCCTACTCTTCACAGACTTGGTATTCAGGCATTTGAGCCGATTCTTGTAGAAGGTAAGGCAATCAAACTTCATCCGCTTGTATGTACAGCGTTCAACGCTGACTTCGATGGTGACCAGATGGCTGTTCACCTTCCGTTGTCTGTAGAAGCACAGGCAGAGTGCCGCTTCTTACTCTTATCTCCAAATAACCTTCTGAAACCTTCAGACGGTGGTCCGGTAGCAGTTCCTTCCCAGGATATGGTACTTGGTATCTATTACCTGACACAGGAAAGACCGGGAGCAAAGGGAGAAGGAAAGTACTTTAAGAACTTAAATGAGGCGATCCTCGCGTATGAAAATGGCGTGATCACGCTTCACTCTAAGATTAAAGTGCGTGTTACAAAGACAATGCCAAACGGTGAAGTGAAGACTGGAAATGTAGAATCTACACTGGGAAGATTTATCTTTAACGAGATCATCCCACAGGATCTTGGATTTGTAGATAGAAGCATTCCGGGAAATGAACTGCTTCTGGAAGTAGACTTCCATGTAGGAAAGAAACAGAATAAGCAGATTCTTGAAAAAGTAATCAATACACACGGTGCAACAAAGACAGCCGAAGTATTAGACTTAATCAAGGCGACAGGATATAAGTACTCTACAAGAGCAGCGATGACTGTTTCGATTTCTGATATGACAGTGCCTCCGCAGAAGCCGGAGATGATTCAGAATGCACAGGATACTGTGGATAGAATCACAAAGAACTTCAAGCGTGGTCTGATCACAGAAGAAGAACGTTACAAAGAAGTTGTAGAGACATGGAAAGAGACTGATGATAAGCTGACAGAGGCACTGTTATCAGGACTTGATAAATACAATAACATCTTCATGATGGCAGATTCCGGAGCCCGTGGTTCTGACAAGCAGATCAAACAGCTTGCAGGTATGCGTGGATTGATGGCCGATACAACAGGACGTACGATCGAGCTCCCAATCAAGTCAAACTTCCGTGAAGGTCTTGACGTATTGGAATACTTCATGTCTGCCCATGGAGCTCGTAAAGGACTTTCTGATACAGCGCTTCGTACAGCCGACTCTGGATACCTGACAAGACGTCTTGTTGACGTATCACAGGAACTTGTTATCCGCGAAGTAGACTGTGTGGAAAAAGGCGCTGAGATTCCAGGTATGTATGTAAGAGCATTCATGGATGGAAACGAAGTTATTGAAAGCTTACAGGAACGTATCACAGGACGTTATTCCTGCGAGACTATCTGTGACAAAGATGGAAATGTGCTTGTAAAAGCAAATCATATGATTACACCGAAACGTGCAGAGAACATCATGAAATACGGTGTGAATGCACAGGGCGGAGAGATTACAGAAGTGAAGATCCGTACGATTCTTTCTTGTAAGTCACACATCGGAATCTGTGCAAAATGCTACGGTGCAAACATGGCAACGGGAGAGCCGGTACAGGTTGGAGAAGCAGTCGGTATCATTGCTGCTCAGTCAATCGGTGAGCCGGGTACACAGCTTACGATGCGTACATTCCATACCGGTGGTGTTGCCGGTGACGATATCACACAGGGTCTTCCTCGTGTCGAGGAGCTTTTTGAGGCAAGAAAGCCGAAGGGTCTTGCAATCATCACAGAATTTGGTGGAGTTGCAACCATCCATGATACTAAGAAGAAACGTGAGATCATTGTGACAAACAACGAGACAGGAGAATCCAAAGCATATCTGATCCCTTACGGTTCCAGAATCAAAGTGCAGGATGGAGCAGTATTAGGAGCAGGTGATGAGCTGACAGAAGGTAGTGTGAACCCACACGATATTCTGAAAATCAAAGGACTCCGTGCAGTACAAGATTACATGATCCAGGAGGTACAGCGTGTATACCGTCTCCAAGGTGTAGAAATCAACGATAAGCATATCGAGGTCATTGTACGTCAGATGCTGAAGAAGATCCGCATCGAGGAAAAGGGTGATACAGAATTCTTACCGGGAACAATGGTAAATGTACTTGAATTTGACGATGTGAACGAGAAGATGATCGCAGAAGGAAAAGAGCCTGCAACAGGTGTTCAGGTAATGCTTGGTATTACAAAAGCTTCTCTTGCAACAGATTCCTTCTTATCAGCAGCTTCCTTCCAGGAGACAACAAAAGTCCTGACAGAGGCGGCAATCAAAGGTAAAGTGGACCATCTGATCGGTGTGAAAGAAAACGTATTGATCGGTAAACTCATTCCAGCAGGAACAGGTATGAGAAAATACCGTGATGTAAAACTGGATACAGATATGGCAATGGAAGATGAAATTTCTTTAGAAGACTTTGAGACATTTACATTATCTGAGGAAAGCGTAGCAGAGCTGGAAGCACAAGATGTATTGGTCGAGGATTTATTTAATTCGATAGAAGAATAAAAGAGGAGGGTGAGGCTGAAAAAGTCTTGCCCTCTTTTGCTGCGCGGAAGGCGTTCTGCTGGATATCACTAAGAGGTTTGAAGAAGGAGACATGTATGGTTGACTGGATCATAGGAATTGGAGTTGCTGTGCTGGTTGTTTTGATTATCCGACAGCAGTTTCGAAAGAAAAGAAATGGACAAAGTGGATGTGGATGAGGCGGTTGCAGCGGTTGTGCCGGAATTTGTCCGACGGACAGAAAAGATCAGAATTGACAGTAGAAAGAAGAAGAGAATATAATAAAAATAGAGGGTTCTGCTGGGAGAATTTATCAGTGAAAGGAGAACCAGACAGAAATAGATTAAGAGATAGCAGGAGGAAGAAAAATGTTTCAAGATAAGCTGAACCGTGTATTGAATGCGATGAAAGACGCAGGACTGGAACAAATGATTGTTGCAGATCCTGCATCGATCTACTATCTGACAGGAAGAATGATCCTGCCGGGAGAGAGGATGCTAGTACTGTATCTGAACCAGAATGGAGATCACAAGCTGATCCTATCTAAACTTTTCCCGCAGGAAGGAGAAGTTGGAGTGGATGTCATCTATTTTGATGATGTGGAGGACAGTGTGGAAATCCTTGCACGATATGTGGAAAAAGAGAAAAAAGTAGGAGTGGACAAGATTTGGCCCGCAAAATTTTTACTTCGTCTGATGGAACTGGAAGCAGGAAGTGCGTTTGTCAATGCTTCTTTTGTACTGGACGATATTCGGCAGATCAAAGATGCAGATGAGATTTGTAAAATGAAAGAAGCTTCCAGACTGAATGATATGGCAGTGGAGCGACTGATACCGCTTGTGAATCAGGGAATGACAGAACAAGAGTTGGCAGAAGAATTGCAGAAGATTTATCTGGAACTGGGTGCAGAAGGATATTCTTTTGAGCCAATCTGTGCTTATGGGGCAAATGCGGCAGATCCACATCATATGACAGATACGGTCAGTGTCGGCAAAACAGGAGATTCGGTTGTGCTTGATATTGGCTGTAAGAAGGATGGATATTGCTCTGATATGACGAGAACCGTCTTTATCGGTGAGGCTTCTGAGCAGGCAAGAGAAGTGTATGATACCGTGCTTCAGGCAAATCTGAGGGCGATTGCGGCAGTAAAACCAGGTGCGCGTTTCTGTGATGTGGACAAAGCAGCCCGAGATTACATTACAGAGAAAGGCTATGGACCATATTTTACACACCGCACCGGACACTGCATCGGACAAGAAGTGCATGAGGCGGGGGATGTTTCTTCTGTGAATGAAAACGTGTTGAAGCCGGGAATGATCTTCTCCATCGAGCCGGGCATTTACCTTGAAGGGAAAGTGGGAGTCCGTATCGAAGATCTTGTTCTTGTGACAGAAGAAGGGTGCGAAGTGCTGAATCGAGCAGATAAAGCATTGAGAATTATCTAAGATGGTAGTAAAAAATATGTTGAATATGCAGCTGATGATCTTTCTTCTTGTGATCATTGGTTTCTGCATCCGAAAAAAGGGGATTGTGGGCACAGAGGGGCGGAAGAACATGGTAGACCTCTGTCTTTTTGTCACACTTCCGTTTAATATTATTCATTCATTTTTTATGGAATGGGATTGGGGGATGATGGTTTCCTGCGCAATCGTATTGTTCCTGTCAATTGGATATAATGTAGTCAGTATTGTGACGAGTTTTGTATGCTACCGAAAAGAACCGCATTACAGGCAGAAGACACTTCGGTATGGGACGATCGTGTCAAACGGCGGTTTCCTCGGAAATCCAATTATTGAGGGGATTTACGGAAGCAGCGGGCTTTTTTATGCATCTATTTTTATGATCCCTGTCCGGATCGTGATGTGGACGATTGGAATGTCTGTGTTTATGAAAGGAAGCGGGCAGGAAGAAAAAGCAGGGAAACGCAGCCTGTTTCGAAAAGTGATGACCAATCCCTGCATTGTGGCGGTGTATACCGGGGCAATTCTGATGGGGAGCGGGATCAGCCTTCCGACCTTTCTGGAAAATACTATTTCGGGGATCAGCAGCTGTAATACACCGCTCAGTATGATGCTGGTAGGGATGATGCTTGCCGAAATGAATCCGAAGGGACTTTTGACCAAGTCCGTTGCTTTTTACACATTTGTCCGGCTGATTGTTGTGCCGGGGATTGTGTTTGGATTGACGGCACTACTTCCGATCAATCCGCTTCTTCGGGGAATCACAGTGATCATTGCAGCGATGCCGACACCGATTACAGCAGTACTTCTGTCAGGAAAACATGGCGGGGATGAACAGTGCGCTGCGGGAATGCTGTTTGTATCTACGCTTCTGTCACTCGTGACGTTGCCGATCTGGTGCATGTTTTTATAGAAAAGCAGGGAAAGCAGAAAAAAGTTTGCAGGATTGCGACTTTTTTTTGCTTTTTTTGTCTGGGTGCTTGACATTTGGGGAAAATCGTAATAGACTAATAGAGCGTGCATAGGAATATGTATATTTTTTATGCACAAAAAGAGTGAATAAAAGCTCAGCAACCAGGAGTTCTTCGCGAAAAGAAGAACAGGAAATATCATAGGAGGTGAAAGGAATGCCAACATTTAATCAGTTAGTAAGAAAAGGACGTCAGACATCTGTAAAGAAATCTACAGCTCCAGCTCTTCAGAAAGGTTACAACTCTTTAAAAAAGAAAGCAACTGACACATCTGCACCACAGAAAAGAGGTGTGTGTACAGCAGTTAAAACAGCTACACCTAAGAAGCCTAACTCAGCTCTTAGAAAGATTGCCAGAGTTCGTCTTTCTAACGGTATCGAAGTAACAAGCTATATCCCAGGAGAAGGACACAACCTTCAGGAACACAGCGTTGTTCTGATCCGTGGTGGTAGAGTAAAAGACTTACCAGGTACAAGATACCACATCGTCAGAGGAACACTTGATACAGCAGGTGTTGCTAAGAGAAGACAGGCGCGTTCTAAATACGGTGCTAAGAGACCGAAAGACGCAAAGAAATAAGAATCAGTAACAAAAATCGTATCACAAACAGAACTATGATTCCAGTAGGTTGCGGGTTATATCGATAGAGATAGTAAGTCCCGCACGAACACATTATCATTAGAAAGACACATGTGAGTACCGATGAATTAATTAAGTAATTTTGAACATTTCAAAACAATGATTAAGGAGGGAAGGACCGTGCCACGTAAAGGACATACTCAAAAAAGAGACGTATTAGCGGATCCATTATACAATAACAAAGTGGTTACAAAGCTTATCAACAACATCATGTTAGATGGTAAGAAAGGTGTAGCTCAGAAGATTGTATACGGAGCATTTGAAAGAATCGAAGCAAAAGCTGAGAAACCAGCGATTGAAGTATTCGAAGAAGCAATGAACAACATTATGCCAGTGCTTGAAGTAAAAGCAAGACGTATTGGTGGAGCAACATATCAGGTACCGATCGAAGTAAGAGCAGACAGAAGACAGGCTTTAGCACTTCGTTGGATCACATTGTATTCTCGTAAAAGAGGAGAGAAGACAATGGAAGAAAGACTGGCAAACGAACTTTTAGATGCAGCTAACAACACAGGTGCATCAGTGAAGAAGAAAGAAGACATGCACAAGATGGCAGAGGCTAACAAAGCATTTGCTCATTACAGATTCTAAGGGAGGAAAAAGTCTTGGCTGGAAGAGAATATCCATTAGATAGAACTAGAAACATCGGTATTATGGCTCATATTGATGCTGGTAAAACAACAACAACTGAGCGTATTCTTTACTATACTGGTGTTAACCACAAAATCGGTGATACTCACGAAGGTACTGCTACTATGGACTGGATGGCTCAGGAGCAGGAAAGAGGTATCACAATCACTTCAGCTGCTACAACATGTCACTGGACACTGCAGGAAAACTGCAAGCCAAAAGCTGGTGCGTTAGAGCACCGTATCAACATCATTGATACTCCGGGACACGTTGACTTTACAGTAGAGGTTGAGCGTTCACTCCGTGTACTTGACGGTGCAGTTGGTGTATTCTGTGCAAAAGGTGGAGTAGAGCCTCAGTCAGAAAACGTATGGCGTCAGGCTGACACATACAACGTACCAAGAATGGCATTCATCAACAAGATGGACATCTTAGGTGCAAACTTCTACGGAGCAGTAGAACAGATCAAAACAAGATTAGGTAAAAACGCAATCTGTATCCAGCTTCCAATCGGAAAAGAAGATGAATTCAAAGGAATCATCGACTTATTTGAAATGAAAGCATATATCTACAACGATGATAAAGGTGATGATATTTCCATCACAGATATCCCGGAAGATATGAAAGAAGACGCAGAGCTTTACCGTACAGAATTAGTTGAGAAAATCTGTGAATTAGATGATGACTTAATGATGGAATACCTGGAAGGAGAAGAACCTTCAACAGAAGCATTAAAAGCAGCTTTAAGAAAAGGAACATGTAACTGTGATGCTGTTCCGGTATGCTGTGGTACTGCTTACAGAAACAAAGGTGTTCAGAAACTTCTTGATGCAGTTATCGAATTCATGCCTTCACCACTTGACGTACCTGCTATCCAGGGTGTTGATGAAGACGGAAACGATGTTGTAAGAGAATCATCTGATGAAGGACCGTTCTCAGCATTAGTATTCAAGATTATGACTGACCCATTCGTAGGTAAGTTAGCATACTTCAGAGTTTACTCTGGAACAATGAACTCAGGTTCTTACGTATTAAATGCAACAAAAGGTAAGAAAGAACGTGTTGGACGTATCTTACAGATGCATGCAAATAAGAGAGAAGAGCTTGACAAAGTATACTCAGGAGATATCGCAGCAGCGATCGGATTTAAGTTTTCTACAACTGGAGATACAATCTGTGACGAGCAGCACCCGGTAATCCTTGAGTCTATGGAATTCCCAGAGCCGGTTATCGAGTTAGCTATTGAACCAAAGACAAAAGCTTCTCAGGGTAAATTAGGTGAATCTTTAGCAAAACTTGCAGAAGAAGACCCGACATTCCGTGCTCATACAGATCAGGAAACTGGTCAGACAATCATCGCTGGTATGGGTGAGCTTCACCTTGAAATCATCGTAGACAGACTTCTTCGTGAATTCAAAGTAGAAGCAAACGTAGGTGCACCACAGGTTGCTTACAAAGAATCCTTTACAAAAGCAGTTGATGTAGACAGCAAATATGCAAAACAGTCAGGTGGACGTGGACAGTACGGACACTGTAAAGTTAAATTTGAACCAACAGACGTCAACGGTGAAGAGACATTCTTCTTCGAGTCAACAGTTGTCGGTGGTGCAATTCCGAAAGAATACATCCCGAAGGTTGGAGAAGGTATCGAGGAAGCTATGAAGTCTGGTACACTTGGCGGATTCCCGGTAGTAGGTATCAAAGCTACTGTATATGATGGTTCTTACCATGAAGTCGATTCAAGTGAAATGGCATTCCACATTGCCGGATCTTTAGCTTTCAAAGAAGCTATGGCAAAAGCTGCACCAGTTTTACTTGAACCAATCATGAAGGTAGAAGTAACAATGCCAGAAGAATACATGGGAGATGTTATCGGTGACATCAACTCTCGTCGTGGACGTATCGAAGGTATGGACGACCTCGGCGGTGGTAAGATCGTTCGTGCATATGTTCCATTATCTGAGATGTTTGGTTACTCTACAGACTTACGTTCTAAGACACAGGGACGTGGTAACTACTCAATGTTCTTTGAGAAGTACGAGCCAGTTCCGAAGAACGTACAGGAGAAAGTGTTATCTAACAAAAACGCTTAATCAACCGTAAAATATATCGTATCTGACAACCGGATATGGCTTCTGAGATTTTCTTAGGCAGATTCGGTTGTTTGATATAAAAAAATCAGAAAAAGGCTTGAAAAACAATGCGATTTGAAATATAATCGAAGTAGTCGAGTTAAACTGAAACTAATAGAATTGTCTTCGTTAAGAAGACATATAATAAGGAGGATTATTCAAAATGGCTAAAGCTAAATTTGAAAGAAGCAAACCACATGCTAACATTGGTACAATCGGACACGTTGACCATGGTAAAACAACTTTAACAGCTGCTATCACAAAAACTCTTGCAGCAAGAGTAGAAGGTAACACAGCAACAGATTTCGAGAACATCGATAAAGCTCCAGAAGAAAGAGAACGTGGTATCACAATCTCTACATCACACGTTGAGTACGAGACAGAGAACCGTCACTACGCTCACGTTGACTGCCCAGGTCATGCTGACTACGTTAAGAACATGATCACAGGTGCTGCTCAGATGGACGGTGCTATCCTCGTTGTTGCTGCAACAGATGGTGTTATGGCTCAGACAAGAGAGCACATCTTACTTTCTCGTCAGGTAGGTGTTCCTTACATCGTAGTATTCATGAACAAATGTGACATGGTAGACGATGAAGAGTTATTAGAATTAGTTGAAATGGAAATTCGTGAATTATTAGACGAATACGAATTCCCAGGAGATGACACTCCAATCATCCAAGGATCTGCTCTTAAAGCTCTTGAAGATCCAAACGGAGAATGGGGAGACAAGATCATGGAACTTATGGCAGCTGTTGACAGCTACATCCCAGATCCAGAACGTGAAACAGACAAACCATTCTTAATGCCAGTAGAGGACGTATTCTCTATCACAGGACGTGGTACAGTTGCAACTGGTAGAGTTGAGCGTGGTACACTTCACGTATCTGACGAAGTTGAAATCGTTGGTATCAAAGAAGAAACACGTAAAGTTGTTGTAACAGGTATCGAGATGTTCCGTAAACTTCTTGACGAAGCTCAGGCTGGTGACAACATCGGTGCATTACTTCGTGGTGTTCAGAGAACAGAAATCGAAAGAGGACAGGTTCTTGTTAAACCAGGTAGTGTTACATGTCACACAAAATTCACAGCTCAGGTTTACGTATTAACAAAAGACGAAGGTGGACGTCACACACCATTCTTCAACAACTACAGACCACAGTTCTACTTCAGAACAACTGACGTAACAGGTGTTTGCCACTTACCAGAAGGTACAGAAATGTGCATGCCTGGAGATAACGTAGAAATGTCTATCGAACTGATCCATCCAGTAGCTATGGAACAAGGTTTACGTTTCGCTATCCGTGAAGGTGGACGTACAGTAGGATCAGGAAGAGTTGCTACAATCATCGAATAATTAAAAGATGAATAAATTTTGAGGGATTGCCGTAAGGCAGTCCCTTTTTGCATGACAGGTTGCCAGTTTGTATGATAAAATATTTTTGTATTTTAAGTAAGAGAGAAAAGGGATAGCTACAAAATGTTAAAACAGTCGTACACATTTCAAAGTCCAATCGGTATCCTGACAATTTCAGAAGCAGATGGATATCTGACAAATCTTTTTTTAGAAACGGAAAATGTTACTCTGTTGTCGGAGAAGCAATCTGAACAGCGTTATCATCTGCATTCGGATGTTCTATATGAAACGTACCACCAGATTCAGGAATATTTCGCGGGAGATCGAAGGAATTTTACAATTCCAATCAAGGCAGAAGGGACAGCGTTTCAAAAGCGAGTATGGGAAGAACTACGCAAAATCCCATATGGGGAAACGAGAAGTTATGCAGATATTGCAGCAGGTATAGGAAATCCGAAAGCAGTCCGCGCAGTCGGACAGGCAAATAATCGGAATCCGATTTTGATCCTTGTTCCATGCCACCGTGTGATCCATAAGAATGGAGATATATCTGGATTTGGATGTGGGGATGATGTGAAGCGATATTTGCTGGAACGGGAAGGGAGAAGAAACGAGAGATGGAAATGAGAGTAGATGGGATTATTTTTGATGTAGACGGTACGCTGTGGGATTCGACAGAGATTGTGGCAGGTGCATGGAATCAGGCAATCATAGAAGAGGGAATCACAGACGTTCATCTGACTGGAGAGATTTTAAAGAGATTATTTGGGAAGACGATGGATGTGATTGCGAAAAATATTCTTCCAGAGGCTACAGAAGAACAGAGGGAGCGTATCCTGGAGCGATGCTGTCGATATGAGCACGAGGCGCTGGCTGCCAGCGAAGAGGACATTACTTATCCACAGGTAATAGAAGTTATACGAACACTGGCAGAGAGGTATCCTCTGTTTATTGTCAGCAACTGTCAGAGCGGTTACATTGAGTTATTCTTAGAGAAGACAGGGCTTGGCAAGTTTGTGACAGATATGGAATGCTTTGGGAATACAAAACGTCCAAAGGGAGAGAATATCAGAAGCGTTGCAGATAGAAATGGACTAGATTTTCCGGTCTATGTCGGAGATACGCTCGGGGACTATGAAGCGTGTGAGATTGCCAAGGTACCGATGATATTTGCGGGATACGGGTTCGGTGAGGCGCCGGATGCTGAGGCAGAAATAGGGCAGTTTCAGGAACTTCTTGAGATCTTTTAAGAGCAGTTTATATACTTTTTGCAAAAGGATAAAGGATATAAGAAAATGACTTTTTGCAAAACAGGATATGATATGAGAAAAATATAGAGGTTTTTCGGTAAAAAAGTGTTATACTAAAAGGAGTATGACACTTTTTCTGTATTAGGAAAGATAGGAGCAAATGGATGACACAAAAGAATAATTTATTGAGAAATGCCTCTTTTTTGATGATTGCGGCGTTAATTTCAAAAGTGATCGGGTTGCTGTATAAAAGCCCGCTGTCGGAGATTGTTGGAGAAATTGGGATTGGTTATTATGGGCTTGCACAGAATGCGTATCTGATTTTGCTGATGATCGCATCTTTCAGCATTCCTCAGGCAGTATCGAAAGTGATTGCAGAACGGCTGGCATTTAAGGAATATAAGAATGCACAGAAGTTCTTCAGAGGTGCGCTGATCTATACAATGATCTTAAGTGGTGCAAGTGCGCTGTTTTGTCTGTTTGGAGCAAAATACATGATTCCAAGTAATCAGCCGGGAGCGACTCTTGCACTTCAGGTATTAGCGCCGACGATTTTCTTGTCAGGGATCCTTGGGGTATACCGTGGATATTTTCAGGCGCACAGCAACATGCTTCCGACTTCTTTGTCCCAGATTATTGAGCAGATTCTCAATGCGGCAGTCAGCATCGGGGCGGCATGGCTTTTTATCCATTTTTTTTCCGATGGAACAAAAGAAGGAATTGCAAAATGGGGGGCAGCAGGAGGAACCGTTGGAACCGGAGCAGGTGTATTGATCGCGTTGCTTTTTATGGCAGCTGCCTATGAGGTCAACCGAAAACAGATCGCACGGCATGTGAGAGCAGATCAGACCGGGAAGGAAGATAGTTATCGAGAGATTTTCCGTGTTTTATTTCTGATTGTAACACCGATTATTTTCAGTTCGTTCATCTATAATATCAACGGTTATATCAACGGTGTCATGTATTCCGAACTGGCAGGCAGGCAAGGGGTAAACTCGGAGGTGGTGAGTACACTCTATGGTGAGTATTCGGTCTATTTTCTTACGATTATCAATATTCCTCTGACGCTTGCTGGAGCGGCGCCTACATCGATGATTCCGGAGGTGTCTGCACTGTATGCGCAGCATAGGAGGAAGGCGGCCAGAAGGAAGATCGATGAGGCGACTCAGTTATCGATGTTTATTTCAATTCCGGCGGCTATAGGGCTTGCAGTATTGGCTTATCCGATCACAAGACTGTTGTTTCCGAATACGAATGGAACCGCCGGCACTTTGCTGCTCATCGGCGCAGTAACGATTATTTTTAATACAAATTCAAATGTATCCAATGGTGTTCTGCAGGGAATCGGCAAGGCAAATCTGCCGATGTGGAATGCGGCGATCGCATTGGTCATCAATGTCGGGCTGCTTGTTGCGCTTCTTCAACTGACTTCACTTGGGATTTATGCAGTGCTGGTGGCAACGATTGTCTATTCAATTGTCATCTGTATTTTAAATGATATTTCAATGAAGAAGTACATTCATTATAAAAACCCATGGGGAACTGCCTATCTCTGTCCGCTTCTGGCATCTATTCCGATGGGAGTGGCAGCAGGTGGGATTTATTATCTTTTGGAGCTTGTTACCGGATCTAATCTGATCAGTCTTTTGTTTGCTATTGCCATCGGAGGAATGATTTATCTGAGTTTTTATACAACGATCATGACTAAGCTGAAAGCTGTGGAGAAAAGGCGGCGTATGGAACAAAGATACAAAAGGGAACGGGCAAGAGAGAGACGGTAGATGAAACAAAGTGAGATGTTCTGCATAGAATAATGATAAAGAAATTTATCGGGAGTAGAAACATGCCATATTCAATTATGTTAGATGCCGGGCACGGTGGACGTGACCCGGGAGCAGTATATAACGGTAGACAGGAGAAGGATGATACACTGAAGCTTACGTTAGCGATTGGGCAGATTTTACAGAATAACGGATTAGATGTAGAGTATACAAGGACAACAGATGTGTATGAGTCGCCGTATGAGAAGGCAATGGAGGCGAACAAAGCCGGAGTAAATTTTTTTGTGTCCATTCACCGGAATTCCTATCCGACTGCCAACGCAGTATCAGGGGTAGAGTCACTTGTCTATGACAAATCTGGGATCAAGTATGAGATGGCACAGAATATCAATGAGCAGCTGGAATCGATTGGATTTGTGAATCTCGGGGTCAAGGCAAGACCGAATCTGATCGTGTTGCGCAGAACAAAAATGCCGGCAGTTCTTGTGGAAGTTGGGTTCATCAATTCAGACACAGATAATCAGCTGTTTGATGATAATTTTCAGGATATTGCAGAGGCGATCGCGTCAGGTATTCTTGATACCTTGGAGGGCAGCAGTGGTGGAACCGTGCCGGGAAGTGGTGGAACTGCCGGAGGAGCAGGAGGAAGATACCGTGTCCAGGTCGGAGCATTCCGGAATCAGGTATATGCAAATAACTTGTTAAGAGAGCTTCAGGAGCAGGAATATCCCGCAAGAATTGAAGACTCTAACGGGTTTTACCGTGTAGTGGTCGGGAGTTATCCGACTTTGCAGGAGGCAGCGCAGATGGAACAGCGGTTAAAATGGGCAGGATATCCAACGATTGTGATCCATTAAGCAGTGAAACTACATGGCAATAGAGCATAATGCTTTACAAAAGCAGGGAAAATAGGTAGAATAGGGAAATATACAAAGCAGAAAAGAGGATAAAAGTATGAGTGATAGATTAGAATTTCGGGAGAAACTAGGAGGAATTCTTCAGAAGGCTCAGGGAGCGCAGAATGTACTTTCGGTAAGAGAAGTAGAAGAATATTTTGCAGAGGACGGACTTTCCAGAGAACAGATGGAGTTGGTCTGCGACTATCTGCTGTCGCAGAAAGTAGCAGTCAAAGGCTATGTAAAACAGGGAGGAACTGTTACTGAGAAGACAGAAGAACAGGCAGAGGAGCACTATACAGAGGAAGAAAAGCGTTATCTCGCACGCTATATGGAAGAAATCAAAACAATAAAGGCAGAGGAAGCAGGCGAGAGACAAAAGTTATTTGCAGCCTCGATAGAAGGAGATGCACTTGCAAGGGGAAGACTGATCGAGCTGTATTTGGAGAAAGTTGTGGAAGTAGCGAAAGAGATGTATCACAAAGAAGTATTTCTCGGAGATCTGATCCAGGAGGGAAATGTAAGCCTGATGCTTGTACTGGATGAATTGAAATCCGCAGAGGAAGCGCATGGGAAGATTATGGAGGAAGTACGCGCGGGAATGCAGATGCTGATCGAGGAGCAGACAGAAGTGAAGCGAAGAGACCATACGCTTTTAGAGAAGTATACAGATTTAGATGATAATATCAAGAAACTGAAAGAGGAAACAGGAAGAGATGTAACGATAGAAGAAGTATCTGCTTTTCTGGATATGACGGAAGAAGAGATCAATGATATTCTCAATCTGGGAGAACAATAGGTGAATGCATAGAAAATAAAAATGTTGCTGTAAAATGGTAAGATACCATATTGCAGCAACATTTTTGTTAGATTAGAAGTCGAAAGAGTCTTCTTCTTTCCGATCGTAGAATCCTTCCGGAATATATAAGTGAACACTTTCTACACGATTCTTCTGGAGTGCCTCCACGACGAGCCGGATTCCATCATCTGTCGTCAATTCATCCCCCTGTTCAGGAAGACGGTCAAGATGTTCGATGATGAATCCACCAAGGGAATCGTAGTCTTCAGAGGAAAGATTTAATCCGAGGCTGTCGTTGAGATCGTCAAGATTCATGGAACCTTCAATGATATATTCCCGGTCATTGATCTGACGGACAAACTCCTCTTCGTTCTCATCGTACTCGTCATGAATCTCGCCAACAATCTCTTCGAGTAAGTCTTCGAGGGTAATCAGTCCGGCAGTTTCTCCATATTCATCGAGGACGATGGCGATGTTGATCGAAGCCTGTCGCATTTCTACTAGCAATTCAGAGATGCTCTTATACTCGTAAGTAAAATAAGCTTCTCTTAAAATATCTCTGACATGAAATTCCTTCTTGTCATTGTAATTGTATAACAGAAGATCCTTCATATTGATTGTACCGACGACATTGTCAGTGGTCTCTTCGTAGATCGGAAGTCTTGTAAACTTGTCCTCACGGAAAATCTCGATCAGTTCATCGTAAGTGCTGTTTATATCAGCGAACGTCACATGGACACGAGGCACCATAATATCTTTTGCTTTGGCATCTCCCATATCAAATACATTGTAGATCATTTCTTTTTCTTCTGATTCAATCACGCCGTCCTCATGGCTGACATCCACGATGGTCCGAAGTTCGTGTTCGGTCATTGTGTTGACCTTCTGATCCGGATTGACACGCAGAAGAAACAGAACTCCCATGGAAAGCTTGTTCACAATAAAAATGACCGGGGTAAAAATCTTCATCAGAAAATGGATCAGCGGTGCATAAAGCAGCGCCATCTTTTCGGAATGGATCGTTGCCAGTGTCTTTGGAGAAATTTCTCCGAAGATCAAGATCAATAAAGTGATCACACCGGTCGCAATACCGACCGCAGAATTTCCGAATAGCTGAATGATCAGAGACGTCGTGAGCGCGGTTGCCGCATTGTTCACGAGGTTATTCCCGATCAAGATCGCACTCAGCATCTTACCAGAATCTTCTGAAATCTTTAGAAGAATGCGGGCGCGCTTGCTTCCCTGGTCTGCCAGAGATTGAATTTTTAGTTTGTTAGAGGTTGTCAAAGAGGTCTCTGCCGATGAAAATAATGCTGATAAAAGAATCAGTATGGCTAAAATAATTAATTGTATGACGACACTCGAGTCCAATGATAAGTTCACTCCTTTTTTGCTTTACATTTTGCTTCTAATATACCGTATTTCGGGAGATTTTGCAAGTGTACATTGAATTTGCGGGGGCTTTATAGTATGATAAAGATACTGCCCGGAGGAATACTTCGGGACAGGATGAATAAGAACAGAATGAATGATGCATATAGATAGAAGCAGGAGATAGAGCATGAAGAAAGAATTTTATGACGCATTGATACAGCTGACCGAAGAAAAAAATGTGCTAACAGACGAACCGTTGAAAAACCATGTGACGTTCCGTGTCGGAGGAGCAGCGGATTACTTTGTATCACCGGAGAGTGCAGAAGAAGTACAGAAGATTATTCTCTTATGCAAAGAGGCAGGAATGCCATATTATATTTTAGGAAATGGAAGTAATCTTCTTGTTAGCGATCAGGGCTACCGAGGGGTTATCATACAGATTTACAAATCCATGAGTGAGATTTCTGTAAAAGGAGAATTTGTGACAGCGCAGGCAGGTGCGCTTTTATCGGCAATTGCAGCAAAGGCAGCAGGAGAGTCGCTGGCTGGATTTGAGTTTGCTTCCGGAATTCCGGGAACAATCGGAGGAGCTGCAGTGATGAATGCCGGAGCATACGGCGGTGAGATGAAAGATGTGCTGGAGCAGGTGACAGTTCTGACAAAGGAAGGAGAACTGCTCACGATTCCGAGAGAGGAACTGGATATGGGATATCGCACAAGCAAGGTTGCGAAAAATCAGTACATTGTACTGGAAGCGGTAATCCATCTTGCACATGGGGAGCAAGAAAAAATCCGGGAAAAAATGAATGAACTCAAAGAGAAGCGCACGACAAAGCAGCCGTTGGAATATCCAAGTGCAGGCAGTACCTTCAAACGTCCGGAAGGATATTTTGCCGGAAAGCTGATTGAGGAAGCCGGGTTACGAGGATTTCAAGTAGGAGGCGCACAGGTATCAGAAAAGCACTGTGGGTTTGTGATCAATAAGGATAATGCGACAGCTGCGGAAGTACGAGAACTGATCCGCCAGGTATCGGAGCGCGTAAAGGCAAATTCCGGGGTGACACTGGAACCGGAAGTAAAGATGTTAGGAGAATTTTAAGATGAGATTTGTGATCGTTACGGGAATGTCCGGTGCGGGAAAGAGCACTGCATTGAAGATGCTGGAAGATGTTGGATATTTTTGTGTAGATAATCTTCCGATTCCTGTGATTCCGGCGCTGGCAAGTCTTTTGAGTGGGGCCAATTCAGAGATTGATAAGCTGGCTCTTGGGATTGACATTCGGGATGAGCGGAATTTTACAGAATTAGAAGAAGTGTTAAAGAAGATTGATGACACTGGATTTGCTTATGAAGTGTTGTTTCTTGAGGCAGGGGATGATGTGCTGATCAAGCGATATCAGGAGACAAGGCGGACTCATCCGATTGCAGGAAATGAGCGGCTGGATAAGGGGATCGAACTGGAACGTGAGAAATTAAAGTTTTTAAAATCCAAAGCAACATATATTGTAGATACAAGTAAAATGCTGACAAGGGAACTAAAGGGTGAACTCAACAAAATTTTTGTAGAGAATAAAGAGTTTAAAAATCTGTATATTACAGTATTGTCGTTCGGATTTAAGTATGGAATTCCTAATGATGCAGATCTGGTATTCAATGTGCGTTTCCTTCCGAATCCATATTATATAGAAGAGCTCCGGCCGATGAGTGGAAATGACAGTCCGGTCAGTGAGTATGTGATGAAGGAACCAAAAGCACAGGAATTTTTAGAGAAGTTAAAAGATATGGTTACCTTTCTGATTCCAAACTACATTATAGAGGGAAAGAATCAGCTTGTCATTGCAATTGGATGTACCGGGGGAAAGCACCGATCTGTTACACTGGCAAATGAACTGTATCAGTTTTTGAAGCAGGATGACAGATATGGAGTAAAGGTAGAACACCGGGATATTGAAAGAGATTCATAGGGAAAAGTAAAATAAATGGAAAAAATGTCATTTTCAGCAAAAGTAAAAGAAGAACTGTCCACGCATATGAGCAGTGCAAGACATTGTCAAATTGCAGAACTTGCGGCGATCATAAGTATCTGCGGGAGAATTTCCATCTCCAGTTCGGATAGATACCGGGTGACGGTACATACAGAAAATATAACTGTTGCAAGAAAGTACTTTACATTAATCAAAAAAACATTTAATATATGTACTGAAACTTCTATTCGAAAGAACCTTAAAAAAGGAAGTGTTTTTTATTCCGTTATCATTGCAAGGCACGAAGAGGCAGTGAGAGTGCTTCAGGCAGTGAAGTTATTGGATGATACGGGTGAAATTAGAGAGGAACTTTCCATTGTAAAGAATGTGGTGATTCGTCAGCTATGCTGTCGGAGAGCGTTTCTAAGGGGAGTGTTCCTTGCATCAGGTTCAATCAGTGATCCTTACAAATCTTACCACTTTGAAGTGGTATGTGCGACTGAAGACAAGGCGAAGCAATTACAGTATATTATGAACAGTCTGCATATGAGTGCCAAGATCGTGCTTAGAAAGAAATCCTATGTTGTCTACCTCAAGGAGGCAGATCAGATTTCAGATATGCTAAATATCATGGAGGCACATGTTGCACTGATGGAGTTTGAAAATATTCGTATTTTAAAAGATATGAGAAACACCGTGAATAGAAAGGTAAATTGTGAAACTGCCAATATTAATAAAACCGTTTCCGCAGCAGTCAAACAGCTGGAAGATATTGTATATATCAGAGATGAGATCGGTTTTGAAAAATTAGCAGACGGATTAAGAGAGGTTGCTCTTGCGAGAATCGCCTATCCGGAAGCAACATTGAAGGAACTAGGTGACGCACTGACACCGCCAGTCGGGAAGTCGGGTGTGAATCATCGGCTAAGAAAGTTAAGTGAGATCGCTGAGAAGGTAAGAGCGAACAAGGAGGTACACAATGATTAGGAAACCAGTAACAATTCAACTTGACAATGGACTAGAGGCAAGACCAATTGCTCTGCTTGTTCAGGAAGCAAGTCAATATGCAAGCCAAATCTATATTGAGATCAAGGAAAAAAGAATTAATGCCAAAAGCATTATGGGAATGATGAGCCTGAACGTTCACAGCGGAGAAGAGCTGACAGTAGTTACTGAGGGTGAGGACGAAGAAAAGGCAGCACAGGGTATTGAATTGTTTTTAAATAATGTAAAGTAAAAGAGGTAGGAAAAAGAGCATGTGATATGCTCTTTTTTATCCTATAAAAATAGTAGAAAGGAGAACGCGATGAAGAAATTATTATTTATTTATAATCCGAACGCAGGGAAGGGATTGATCAAGCCAAAACTGTCAGATGTACTTGATATTTTTGTGAAAGCAGGATACGAAGTGACCGTTTATCCGACACAGAAGTACCGGGATGGATATCACAAAGTGCGTCACTTTAAGGAAGAATATGACTTAGTTGTGTGCAGCGGTGGAGATGGCACGCTTGATGAAGTCGTAACCGGGATGATGAAGAGAAAAGAACAGATTCCAATCGGTTATATCCCGACTGGGACGACGAATGATTTTGCCAGAAGTTTACATATTCCAAAAGATATGCTAAAGGCTGCAGATACGGCAGTGAATGGAATTGTCTTTCCGTGTGATATCGGGAAATTTAACCACGATTTTTTTGTGTATATCGCAGCATTCGGGCTTTTTACAGATGTTTCATATCAGACAAAGCAGGAAGTGAAAAATGTTCTCGGACATCTTGCATATGTGCTGGAAGGAATGAAGCGCCTTTATAATGTGCCGTCTTACCGGATTAAAGTGACGCATGATGATCAGGTGATCGAAGATGAATTTATCTTCGGGATGGTAACAAATTCCAGGTCGATCGGCGGATTCCGAAATATGGTTGGAAAGAGTATTGTATTTGATGACGGAGAGTTTGAAGTGACTCTGATTAAGACGCCAAAGAATCCGTTAGCATTGCAGGAGATCATCGCAGCGATTCTGATCGAACAGATTGATACAAAACATATGTATACATTTAAGGCAAACAGCTTGAAACTGGAGTCTCTGGAAGAGATTCCGTGGACACTGGATGGTGAGTTCGGAGGGGAACATGATGAAGTGATGATTGAGAACCAAAGACAGAAATTAAAGATTATGGTGCCTATCGATAAAGTCAAATCTCTGATGAAGGAACCAGATACGTTACAATTAGAGGAAGGAATTGAAGAGGATTAATGGAAAAGAGAGAAAAATTTTCATCCCGGTTGGGGTTTGTATTGATTTCAGCCGGTTGTGCAATCGGTCTTGGTAATGTATGGAGATTTCCATATATTACGGGAAAATATGGAGGGGGAGCATTTGTACTTGTATATTTGTTTTTCTTATTTATACTTGGTCTGCCGATTGTTGTTGCAGAGTTTTCAGTAGGGAGGGCGAGCCAGAGAAGTATTGCTACTTCCTTCAATAAATTAGAGCCAAAAGGGACAAAATGGCATTGCTATCGTTATTTTGGAATGGCAGGTAATTATTTGTTGATGATGTTTTATACAACCATCGGTGGATGGATGCTTGCGTATTTCTTCAAGATGCTCAAAGGAGAATTTACAGGACTGAAGCCAAAGGAAGTTGAGCAGGTATTTGCTACATTTACATCTGATCGAAATGCGATGATCTTCTGGATGTTATTAATTTCAATAGCAGGATTGTGTGTGTGTTCGCTTGGACTTCAGAAAGGCGTGGAGGGAATCACAAAGATCATGATGTCTACGCTGTTTGTAATTATGGCGGTGTTGGCGGTGAAGTCACTAACACTTCCAAACGCAATGGACGGTCTCCGTTTTTATCTTGTACCGGACTTCGGTAAGATGAAAGAGGCAGGGATCGGTACTGTGATTTTTGCAGCCATGGGACAGGCATTTTTTACACTGAGCATTGGAATCGGGGCACTGTCAATTTTCGGAAGCTATATTGGGAAAGAACGAGCACTGACTGGAGAGGCCATCAGCGTTGGTTTACTTGACACAACGGTGGCGATTGTTTCTGGTCTGATTATTTTTCCAGCATGTTTTGCATTTGGAATCAATCCAGGAGAAGGTCCGGGACTTGTATTTGTAACATTGCCGAACGTATTTAACGAGATGGCAGGCGGAAGAGTGTGGGGAAGTCTGTTCTTCCTGTTCATGACATTTGCGGCATTTTCTACGATTATCGCAGTGTTCCAGAACATTATCACATTTGCAAGAGAGATGTGGGGGTGGTCCTTACAGAAATCTCTGCTCATAAATGGTGCGCTTTTGATCCTGTTAGGACTTCCGTGTATACTTGGTCTGACAGATTGGTCTGGAATACAGATCCTTGGAAAGAATATTATGGATTTTGAGGATTTCCTTGTCAGCAACAACCTGCTTCCACTCGGATCTTTGATCTATCTGTTATTCTGTGTGACAAAATATGGGTGGGGATGGGATCATTTCCTGAAAGAAGCCAATACCGGAATCGGAATCAAATTCCCGGGTGGCCGTCCGATGAAGTTGTACCTTACATTTGTTCTTCCGGCGGTAATCTTGTTTATCTTTGTGCAGGGATATATGTCCATGTTTGCCGGAGGAATGTAGGAAAAATCAGCAGCAGAAGCCGAGGGGCGAAAAGCGCCTGGTTTCTGCTGTTAAAATCTATAAAGGGAAGGTTTGGGCGATAGATAAGAATTGTTCAAGTATAGAAGCAAAAAATAGAAAAACAAAAAAGTTTAAAAAATTTGAAAAAAATTGAAAAAAAGACTTGCATAATCCCAAAAAGTGTTCTATACTATACAGGTACCAAACGAATGGCTCCATGGTCAAGCGGTTAAGACGCTAGCCTCTCACGCTGGAATCAGGGGTTCGATTCCCCTTGGAGTCACTTTTAGGAGTTTCAAAAACCTTGTGAATATAGGTTTTTGAAACTTTTTTTGTTGCAAAAAAGTGCAGGGTATCAAGCATAAAATCAGAGTAAATTTAGGAAAGGGAGTATACGAGTCAAATAGAGGTTGAATTTTGATGAAAAATTTAATATCTTTAAAATTTTTAATTCCTTTAATAGTCTGTTGGTTGTAAAATGTAGGATTCTGATAAAAAGCAGTTGTATAACACACCGCAAGATAACATTTTTTCTATAAAAGATAGTGGTATTCACAAAGAAAAGTTAGTTATAAATATGGAGGTTGGATTTACAATGGACATTACAAAAGAAATTTTAAGACGTGCAACTATACAAGGTATTACAGAATATTTGCTCTATGGATCCGCGATCGAGGCAAAACAGACAGAATTAGATTATAACAAAAAGTTAGAAGAAAGTTATAGTAAAAATGAAGAGGTATTAAGAGAACATGAAAACAAAACAGTTTCAGAACTGATAGATTCAGCAAATGAAATGGCAAGTGAGGTTTCCGAAGTTTATACTGCGCTTGGTCTACAAGCGGGTATGAAAATCATGCAGGAACTGTTGAAAGGCATGAATAAATAGCAAATTTCCTTGTTTGTTTACATTCAAAAAACAGTGTCTTGCAGGATGCCCCGAGCAACGGCTTCTAACAGGTTGGTGGGGCATCGGGGCAAGCGTTACGCTGACAGAATATTATGGGTTCTTTCTATTTGACAATCCGAGCATATAATCAGCAGATACATTGTAAAATTTGCATAATGCTATCAGATAATCAATAGGCATTGGTCGCTTTTCTAATTCATATTGAGAATAAGTTGTTTGAGCAACTCCTAGCATATCAGCTACTTTCTTTTGAGAAAGATCGTTATCTTGTCTTAAATTTCTCATTCGTTCAGCATAATTCAAAGTTATCACCTCAAATTGATTTTATTATAGAAAGAATTTGAGGATTGACTTTCAAGTCGGTGCGAGTTAAAATAAAAATATAACTCGGAACGAGTTGAAAATGTGTTGAATTTAAGGATGATAGAAGAGGGGATAGAATTCGGGTTCTTAAATATTGTCTTTAGATTCATGAAGGCAAATTTTAGGAGGAGATACAAATGAGAAAGAAATTTGTTGTTGCGTTGGTTGCTGCTATGTCTTTGACTGTTGCAGGAACGGGAACAGTATTTGCGATGGATAAAGTATCAGCAATAGCAAGCGAAAAAGAGCATGTACATGGGGATAATTGCGAGTGGGTAGTGGATAAGGAAGCGTGGCAGGAAACTATTCACCACGAAGCAGAATACAAGACGGTTCATCATGAAGCTGAAGGATATTATGAAAAACAACAAGTACAAGTAGGTACTAAGCCTATTTACGAAAAACAGAAGCATGCAATTTGTCAAACATGTGGTGGTATAGATATAGGTCTTTACGAAGATCCTGTAGAAGGCGGTTTATCTAAAGAGTATGGAGAACATATCGGATATCATGCGGATCGTGGTGAATTCCGTATAATAATAAAGGCTAAATGGGTTGATGTACAAGTTGGTGAGGAGCCTATTTATGAAGAGAAGGATATCTGGATTGAAACAAAGCCGGCATGGGATGAACAAGTTCTTGTAAAAGAAGCATATGATGAGGTGATTAATCACCCGGAAGAGGGACATTGGGTATGTAATGGAGAATCACAAGAGCCGGATCAGAAACCGGAACAGCCGGAGAATCCGGATCAAAAGCCAGAACAGCCGGAGAACCCAGATCAAAAGCCGGAACAGCCAGAGAACCCAGATCAGAAACCGGAACAGCCAGAGAATCCAGATGTAGAAACACCAGAAGTACCGGAACAGAAGCCAGAAGCACCAACAACACCAGAAGAAAATAAGGAAAATGTTCAGACACAAGCAGCAGAAACAAAGAAAGAGGGAACAACACCAAAAACTGGTGACACAGCTTCCTCACTTCCGGTTGCAGGAGCAGGAATTGTTTCACTCAGAGTTGCTCTTGCAACAATCTTAAAGAAACGGAAATAATTTGATAATTTTATTTGATCGAAGCCTAATCGCTTATGCGTGAGGGCTTCTTTGTATGGGACGTTGTTTACTAAAAAATAGATGAGCATAGGAAAGAAAGAGCGGACGTATGATTACACCCACTTGTTTTTCTATTTTAATTAAAACAGCAGGCAAGATACGACCGGAAAGTTTCTGTGATAAAAAGGTTTCCTTTTTTTTACATATGAGGTATAATAGGGCATGTGAAATAACGTAAAAGAAGCGGAGGAAGAAACATGTTAGTATCAGCAAAAGAAATGTTAGAAAAAGCAAAAGCAGGTCACTATGCAGTTGGACAGTTCAACATTAACAACCTGGAATGGACAAAATCTATCTTATTAACAGCTCAGGAATGCAATTCACCGGTAATTCTCGGAGTATCTGAAGGTGCCGGAAAATATATGACAGGTTATAAGACAGTAGTAGGTATGGTAAATGGAATGTTAGAAGAACTGAACATCACTGTTCCGGTAGCACTTCACTTAGACCACGGAAGCTTTGAAGGATGTATGAAGTGTATCGAAGCAGGATTTTCTTCTATTATGTTCGACGGTTCTCACTACCCGATCGAAGAGAACGTTGCAAAGACAAAAGAGTTAGTAGCAATCTGTGCTGAAAAAGGAATGTCTCTGGAAGCGGAAGTAGGTTCTATCGGAGGAGAAGAAGACGGAGTTGTAGGAAAAGGTGAGTGTGCAGATCCTCAAGAATGTAAGGCAATCGCAGATTTAGGCGTAACAATGCTTGCAGCAGGTATCGGTAATATCCACGGAAAATATCCGGAAAACTGGGAAGGACTTAGCTTTGAGACACTAGATGCGATTCAGCAGCTTACAGGGGCAATGCCACTTGTACTTCACGGAGGAACAGGAATTCCGGAAGATATGATCAAAAAAGCAATTGACCTTGGTGTAGCGAAGATCAATGTAAATACAGAGTGTCAGTTAGCATTTGCAGCAGCAACTCGTGAGTATGTGGAAGCAGGAAAAGACCTTCAGGGAAAAGGATTCGATCCTCGTAAATTATTAGCTCCGGGAGCAGAAGCAATCAAAGCAACTGTAAAAGAGAAAATGGAATTATTCGGATCTGTAAACAAAGCTTAATATTTGCAGAAGAATTGTTCAGAGATAATTGAAAAGAGATTTCGGAAAAAAGATCAGTGTGACTGCACCGATCTTTTTTCCTTATCAATATTTATAAGAAATTACAAGTGTTAGGAACCTTGCTTTTTTTCTGAAATTAGAGTATCGTATTAAAGTGTATTTGAAAACGAAAACAAAAGCGAAACAAATATTTGGAAGGATGGGAATATGAGTGAAGTAATGAAGGTAACGGAAATCTTTGGGGAAAATGTCTTTAATGATGCTGTCATGCAGGAACGTCTGCCGAAGAAAGTATATAGAGAATTAAAGAAGACGATTCAGGAAGGAAAGGAGTTAGAGACTTCCATTGCTGATGTTGTCGCACATGAGATGAAAGAGTGGGCGATTGAGAAGGGGGCAACACACTACTCTCATTGGTTCCAGCCTCTGACAGGAGCGACGGCAGAAAAGCATGATGCATTTATTTCTGCACCGAAGCAGGACGGAAAAGTACTGATGGAATTCTCAGGCAAGGAACTTGTCAAAGGGGAACCAGATGCTTCCTCCTTTCCTTCCGGAGGATTGCGCGCCACATTTGAGGCGAGAGGATATACGGCATGGGATTGTACTTCTCCTGCATTTGTGAAAAAAGATGCGGAGGGAAATGGAGCAATTTTATATATTCCGACAGCATTCTGTTCGTACAATGGAGAGGCGCTCGATCAAAAGACTCCGCTGCTGCGCTCGATGGAGGCAATCGATAAGGAGGCAATGCGTCTCCTTCGTCTGTTTGGAAATACGACCTCTTCTAAAGTAATCCCATCGGTAGGGGCAGAGCAGGAATACTTTCTTGTAGATCGGGAAAAGTATTTAAAGAGAAAGGATCTTGTATTCACAGGAAGAACACTGTTCGGAGCAATGCCGCCGAAAGGACAAGAACTTGACGATCATTATTTTGGTGCGATCAGAGAACGAATTGCAGCGTTTATGAAAGATGTGAACAAGGAACTGTGGAAGCTTGGGGTATCTGCAAAGACGCAGCACAATGAGGTGGCTCCTGCTCAGCATGAACTTGCTCCGATCTATGCACAGTGCAATGTGGCAGTGGATCATAATCAGCTTGTCATGGAGACATTAAAGCAGGTGGCATACAAACATAACCTTCAGTGCCTGCTTCATGAAAAGCCGTTTGCAGGAGTGAATGGATCAGGAAAACATAATAACTGGTCGCTGACGACTGATGATGGAATCAATTTGCTGGATCCAGGAAAGACGCCGCACGATAATATCCAGTTTCTTCTTGTGCTCACTTGCGTATTAAGAGCGGTAGACCGCCATGCGAAACTTTTGAGAGAGTCAGCAGCAGATGTAGGAAATGATCAGCGTCTCGGGGCAAATGAGGCGCCGCCGGCAATTATTTCTGTCTTTCTTGGAGAACAGCTGGAGGATGTTTTGGAGCAGCTGATCAGTACAGGAGAAGCGACACATAGTCTGAAAGGCGAACGACTGCACACTGGCGTGTCGACACTTCCTGATTTTACGAAAGATGCAACAGACCGAAATCGTACTTCACCATTTGCGTTTACTGGGAACAAATTTGAGTTCCGTATGGTTGGTTCCAGAGATTCGGTTGCAGCGCCAAATGTCATTTTAAATACAATTGTGGCGGAAGCATTTGCGGAGGCATGTGATTATCTGGAAGAGGCAGAAGATTTTGACAGAGGTGTCCATGATCTGATCAAAAAATATGCTTACGAACACCAGAGAATCGTTTTCAGCGGAAATGGGTACTCAGATGAGTGGGTTGAGGAAGCAAAGCGGAGAGGGCTTCCGAATTTAAAAACAATGGTAGATACGATTCCGGCATTGGTAGAAGAGGAATCGGTTGAAGTCTTTGAAAAATTCGGTGTATTTACAAGAGCAGAATTAGAGTCAAGAGCGGAAATCAAATATGAGGCATATGCCAAAGCGGTAAATATTGAGGCGAGAGCAATGATCGATATTGCAAGCAAACATATCATTCCGGCAGTGATCACCTATATTACATCGCTTGCGAAGTCTATCAATGAAGTGCGTCAGGCATGTGCAGTAGCGGTGATCGATGTGCAGGAAGAACTTCTTACCCAGTCATCGAATCTTCTTGCAGAGACAAAGAATGCGCTAAAAGAGCTGGAGAAAGTAACAGAAGAAGCTGCAAAGAAAGAGGAAGGAATGGAGCAGGCATGCTTTTTTGAACGTCATGTTGTGCCTGCGATGGAGCATCTGCGTCGTCCGGTCGATCAGCTGGAGATGATTGTTGATAAAAATATTTGGCCGATGCCATCTTATGGAGACCTTCTGTTTGAGGTATAGTACAGATCTTTTGTTGTGAAGATAGAATAGTGGAAATTGTAAAAATTCTTAGATTCTTTTAATAAAATATTAAGGATGTTCCTATTGGATTCAAAAGAAGTTTATGTTATTCTTTATTTTGAAAGAAGATAAGAAACATCAGACAGTCCCCCGCCTGGTCTGCCTGGCGGGGGACTGTTTGTCATAAGGGACTGTGACTGCATGGAAGGCATTCTCTTCGGCATTTGTTGTGGGAGTGTCAAGTAGATACAGGAAATCTGGGGGAAATAGATGAATAGACATGAATTTTTAAAACAGTTGGAGCATGCTTTGGAAGCCGAGATGAATCCGGCAAAGGTCAGAGAGCATGTGGACTATTACCGAAGTTATATTGCAGAGGAAGTCAAAAATGGAAAGTCAGAGAAGGAAGTGATGGATCTTCTCGGGGATCCGTGGGTGATCGCAAGGTCTATCATTGACTCTCCTTTAAATGAAACGGAGGATCAATACACATATGCCGATTATGAAGAGGCAGAGCAGGAGGCACCATTTGGAACACCGGAGATAAAGATTAAGAAAATTACCGGATGGAAGATAGCGGCAGTTTGTGTCGGGATTGTGCTGATTTTGGTGCTTGTAATTTCGTTGCTCACTGGGTTGATCAGTATGTTGGCACCTGTGCTGGTTCCTCTTCTTGTGATTTGGATTGTGCTGCGAATCGTAGAAAATCACAGGCGGTGAGAAGAATCTGAAAATAGTAAAAATGGGGAAAAGTGGGGAGAATAAGCCTAAAATAGCAAAATAAAAGACCGTTGGGGGAGCCAACGGTCTTTTGAGGGGAGTATAAATAATTAATAAGGGGTTGTAAGAAGTTTCCTTCCTACAAGCAGTAGTATAATATAATACGTAATAAAAAGCAAGCTTAAATTAGAAAAAAAGCAAAATATTGGCAAAATTTACAAATGCAAAACCTCCGGAAGCTGCATAGTTTTTTACTGAACAGGGATAATAAGAATGTAACTATTCACGAGTGAGCAGCAAATTGCAGGAGGAAATTTAAAATGGCAAAGAATGCGAAAACAACAAACAAAGCCAAAAACAGTGAATCTTATTCATCTTATTCTGATGGATATTCCGGAAACAGCAGCAAAGCTTCAGATCGAATGACATCAAAAAATAGCAACAAGACATCGGATCGAATGACATCAAAAAACAGCAGCAAAGCATCTAACAAAAATAAGAATTCAGAGAGCAACGAAAATTCTTACGGAAATTGCGATTACTAATCAGCAGAAAAGAGCCAGCGCTGTAATACTTCAAATGTCTTAAATAGGAATACTTTTAAAAGAATCTGACAGAAAGCCTTTGGTAGTATGAAAATACCGCCGGAGGCTTTTTTATTGATGCGAAAATAGTTGTGCATCCAGACAAGTTGCGGTATCATAAAAATGAAATACAGAACATCGGGAGGAAGAAGATGGAGAAACTGGAACTGATTGCACCATGCCATTTTGGGCTGGAAGCAGTTTTAAAGAGAGAAATACAAGATTTAGGATATGAGATTATAAATGTAGAAGATGGAAGAGTGACTTTTGCCGGGGATGCAAGTGCGATTTGCCGGGCGAATGTGTTTTTGCGGACCGCGGAGAGAGTGCTGCTGAAGGTTGGAAGTTTCAAAGCAGTGACGTTTGATGAATTGTTCGAGCGGACCAAGGAGATCCCGTGGGAAAAATATATTCCGGAGGATGGAAAATTTTGGGTGGCCAAGGCCGCTTCTGTAAAGAGTAAATTGTTCAGTCCTTCAGATATTCAGTCTATCATGAAAAAGGCGATGGTTAACCGGATGAAGCAGCATTATCATATTGACTGGTTCGAAGAGAATGGGGCGTCTTATCCGGTGAGGGTATTTTTAATGAAAGATATCGTGACGGTAGGAATCGACACTTCGGGAGTTTCTCTTCATAAGAGAGGATATCGTCAGTTGTCCAGCAAAGCGCCGATTACAGAGACATTGGCAGCCGCTTTGATTTTGTTGACACCGTGGAAAAAAGACAGGATTTTTATAGATCCATTCTGTGGAAGTGGGACATTTCCAATTGAGGCGGCGATGATCGCTGCCAATATCGCACCGGGGATGAATCGCTCTTTCACGGCGGAGGAGTGGACAAACTTGATTCCGCGAAAACTCTGGTACGAGGCGGTGGATGAGGCGAATAGCCTGATTGACGATGATATTGAAGTGGATATTCAGGGATATGATATTGATGGGGAAGTTGTAAAAGCGGCCAGAGAGAATGCGAGAGAGGCAGGCGTAGAGCATTTGATTCATTTTCAGGAGCGGGCAGTAAAGGATTTAAGACATCCAAAGAAGTATGGATTTATCATCACCAACCCTCCATATGGAGAGAGACTTGAGGAAAAGTCTGCACTTCCGGCTCTGTATAGAGAATTCGGTGAGAGCTTTAAGAAGCTGGACAGCTGGTCGGCATATATGATTACGAGTTATGAGGAAACGGAACGGTATTTTGGAAGGAAAGCAGACAAGAACCGAAAGATTTACAATGGAATGCTAAAGACGTACTTTTATCAATTCCTCGGTCCAAAGCCGCCGAGAAGGAAGAAATATCCGGAAATTTAGACAGAACATAAATAGAAAGTGAATGACAATGCAGGATATGGATGTGCAAAGAAAAGGATCTGTATCCTGCTTGCAAAAAGGGACAGGGAGAAAGAACATGGAAAGAAAGATCATATTTGCGACAGGGAACCAAGATAAAATGAAAGAAATCCAGATGATTTTAGAGGATCTCGGAATTGTGGTATCCTCAATGAAAGAGGCTGGGATTGACGTGGATATCGTGGAAGATGGAACCACATTTGAAGAAAATGCGATGATCAAGGCAGAAGCGATTGCAAAATTGACAGATGCAATCGTGCTGGCAGATGATTCGGGATTGGAAATTGATTATTTGAATAAAGAACCGGGTATCTATTCGGCGAGATATGCAGGAACAGATACTTCTTATGAGATTAAAAATAATCTTTTGCTGCAGCGTTTGGAAGGAGTTCCAGATGAGAAGCGCACAGCAAGATTTGTCTGTGCAATCGCAGCAGTATTTCCAGATGGAAGCAAAGAGACTGTAAGAGGTACTATTGAGGGGCGGATTGGATATGAGATTGCCGGAGAACATGGATTTGGATATGATCCGATTTTTTATCTTCCAGAATACGGATGTACAACTGCAGAACTGGACCCGGAAAAGAAGAATGAACTTAGCCACAGGGGAAAGGCACTCCGTTTGATGAGAGGGATTATCGAACAAAAAATGCAGCAGGAAGATTAGGATCCAAAGAAATAAAAGGTTCGTGTTCCGAAAAAAGGAAACGCTAAAATAATATTCGAAGAAAATGACAGGTGAAAGAATGAAGATACTGATCGTGAGCGATACGCATGGGAGACACCGGAATCTGGAGGAGGTTCTGGACAGAGAGGGACCGATTGACATGCTGGTCCATCTTGGAGATGTAGAGGGGGGAGAAGACTACATCTGTGCACTGGCAGACTGTGAGACACATATTATTGCGGGAAATAATGATTTCTTTTCAGATCTGAGCAGGGAGCAGGAGTTTTTTATAGGAAAGTATAGAGTGTTTATCACACATGGGCACTCTTACTATGTCTCTATGGGAACGAAAGAACTGAAAAAAGAGGCAAGAAGACGAGGGGTAGATATTGTAATGTATGGACATACTCATGTGCCGCATCTGGAAGTAGATGGAAATCTTACTGTGCTCAATCCGGGAAGTCTTTCTTATCCAAGGCAGGCAGATCGCCGTGCAGGGTATATGATTATGGAAATAGATCACAATGGAAAAGCATATTTTGAGCAATGTTTTGTATAAAGTGCCAAATGAATAAAAAAATAAAAAAAATTAGAAAAAAGTGTTGACTTTTGTTTGTTGCTATAATATAATAACTCTTGTCTTAAGGACAGAGACAAAAACAAAAACACAAAATAGCAACTACGGGGTGTGGCTCAGCTTGGCTAGAGCGCCTGGTTTGGGACCAGGAGGTCGCAGGTTCGAATCCTGTCACCCCGACTCCGCGGGTGTAGTTCAATGGTAGAACACTAGCCTTCCAAGCTAGATACGTGGGTTCGATTCCCATCACCCGCTTTCCTAGAGCCTTAGCTGTTAGGAAGAAAAAAGAATGCGTGTTTGTAGCTCAGTTGGATAGAGCAACGGCCTTCTAAGCCGTGGGTCAGGGGTTCGAATCCCTTCAAGCACGCTTATGGTGGGTATGGTGCAGTTGGTTAGCGCGCCAGATTGTGGTTCTGGATATCGTGGGTTCGAGTCCCACTATCCACCCTTATTTTTTGCCTATTTTTAGGCGATGCATGATGGGCTATCGCCAAGCGGTAAGGCACAGGACTTTGACTCCTGCATTCGTTGGTTCGAATCCAACTAGCCCAGTTGAAGTTTTATATTATGGAGCATTAGCTCAGTCGGTAGAGCACTTGACTTTTAATCAAGTTGTCCGGGGTTCGAATCCCCGATGCTTCACTAGAACAAGCCTAGGCTTGTTCTTTATTTATGCGGATGTGGCGGAACTGGCAGACGCGCTAGACTTAGGATCTAGTGGGAGACCGTGCAGGTTCGATTCCTGTCATCCGCAGCCTAAAAGTGCCTAGAATAAGGCACTTTTTTTATTTGTGTTGCATTTCGTGTTGCATAGACTCAAAATAGTTATTGGCTTTATCATCCATTTCTGATACTTTATCTTTCAGAGCATGTCTATAAACTTCTTTTAATACTCGATCATTACCCCAGCCGCCACGCTGCATGATATAAGCATCCGGAATTCCGAGGGCGTGTTGCACGCTCGCGCAATAATGCCTTAAATCGTGGAAGCGAAAATGAGGTATTCCGGCTCTTTCCAAAATATCTTTAAATCGGTCTTTTATTTTTATTCAGTATCCTGAAAATAATTTGATGATCAGAGAAAAATGTTGATATACGTATACGTATATGATATTATATACTTGTAGGGAGGTGAGAGGTGCGCATGCAAAACAGTGAGGAAAAGAAAAACAGACCGCAAGATAAGTGGGATGAGAAAGCAGGGTTAGTTCCGAAGACATACAAAGTCGATAAGGAAGTAGCTGAAGAGTTCAAAGAAGTTTGTAAAGAAGTAGGTGTTGCGATGGGCACACAACTTACAAGGATGATGAAAGAATTTATTGAAGAAGTGAAAAAATAAATAGTAGTGAGGCAATTGAGAAAGGATAAGGAGAGCTCAGATGGAAAAATTATTAGAACAGATTTTGCAGGAACGCTATCAAAAAACAATCAAAGAAGCATCGAACAAAGAAATCTATACAGCACTTTTTATTCTCACGAAGGAGAAGATGAAAGGTGCAAAGCGAAATGAAGGAAAGAAGAAGCTTTATTATATTTCAGCAGAATTTCTGATTGGGAAATTGCTGTCAAATAACCTGATCAACCTCGGATTGTTTGAGGAGACAAAAGAAGTGTTAGAAAAGCATGGACATCAGATCACGGAGATCGAGGAGATCGAGCAGGAGCCTTCTCTCGGAAATGGGGGCTTGGGACGTCTTGCAGCATGTTTTTTAGATTCGATTGCCACACTCGGATTGAATGGAGACGGTGTTGGTCTGAACTACCACGACGGGCTGTTCCGTCAGACGTTTGCAGATCATAAGCAGAAGGAAGAGAAAAATCCATGGATCACAGATCTTAGCTGGCTCACAAAGACAGACGTGCAGTTTGAAGTGCCGTTTAAAGACTTTACGCTGACTTCCACGATGTACGATATCGACGTGCCGGGATATAGAAATGGATGCAATCGTCTCCACTTATTCGATGTAGATACGGTAGATGAATCCATTATCCGGGACGGAATCGATTTTGATAAGACAGATATCCCGAGAAACCTGACGTTGTTCCTCTATCCGGATGACAGCGATGAGGCAGGACAGTTACTCCGTATCTACCAGCAGTATTTTATGGTGAGCAATGCCGCGCAGCTGATCTTAAAAGAGGCAGAGGAACATGGATATGACCTTTACAGACTCCATGAGCATGTGGCAGTGCAGATCAACGATACCCATCCGACGATGGTGATCCCGGAATTGATCCGTCTTCTGATGCAGAGAGGATTTAATATGGATACCGCAATCGATGTTGTGAGAAAGACATGTGCATACACAAATCATACGATCCTTGCAGAGGCGTTGGAAAAATGGCCGGTGGCTTATCTCGAGAAAGTGGTGCCGCATCTGATGCCAATCATCCGGGAACTGGATGCGCGTGTCAGAAGAGATTACCATGACGAGCGTGTGTATATCATCGATGAGATGGACCGTGTACATATGGCACACATCGATATTCATTTTGGATATGCAGTCAATGGGGTTGCAGCGCTTCACACACAGATTTTGGAAGAATCGGAACTGAAACCGTTCTATGACATTTATCCGGAGAAATTCAATAATAAGACAAATGGGATTACCTTCCGAAGATGGCTCGTGCACTGTAATCCAGAACTGGCTGCCTATCTGAAAGAACTGATCGGATCGGAATATATGGAAGATGCCAAGCATCTGGAGAAATTGCTTGCATACAAAGATGACGAGCAGGTGCTGAAAACGTTAAGAGAGATCAAAATGCACTCCAAACAGGAGCTTGCGGATTATCTGAAGCGGACACAGCATGTGGAGATTGACACCAATTCTGTATTTGACATTCAGATCAAACGTCTGCATGAGTACAAGAGACAGCAGATGAATGCACTCTATGCAATCTATAAATACAAAGAGATCAAAAAAGGGAATCTTCCGAAACGTCCGATCACAATGATCTTCGGAGCAAAGGCAGCGCCGGCTTACACAATCGCAAAAGATATTATCCATCTGATCCTCTGTCTGCAGCAGCTGATTGAAAATGATCCGATCGTGAGCAAACATATGAAGATTGTCATGGTAGAGAATTATAACGTGACAAAGGCAGAAAAATTGATTCCGGCATGTGATATTTCTGAGCAGATTTCCCTTGCATCCAAGGAAGCATCCGGAACCGGAAATATGAAGTTTATGTTAAATGGCGCAGTCACACTTGGAACGGAAGACGGGGCAAATGTGGAAATCCACGAGCTTGTCGGCGATGAGAATATCTATATTTTTGGAAAGAAATCGGAGGAAGTCATCAAACTTTATGAGGATGCTTCTTATTGCTCGAGAGAGATTTATGAGAGTGATACCACCGTAGAAGAGCTTGTGGACTTCATTATCAGCAAGGAGATGATTCAGATTGGAGATCCGGTGAACCTTGGAAGACTCTACAAAGAAATCGTGTCCAAAGACTGGTTCATGGCGCTTCTGGATATCAGAGAATATATTCAGAAGAAAGAAGAAATGCTCGCAGATTATGAGGATCAGACCGCGTGGGCAAAGAAAGCGCTTGTCAACATCGCAAAGGCAGGGTATTTCTCCGCAGATCGTACAATCGCTGAGTACAACAGAGATATCTGGCAATTATCATAAGAGGAAACGAACATGAGAGAAACAGGGATATTGATGCCCGTATCTTCGCTCCCGTCACACACGGGAGTCGGAGAACTGGGAAAAGAGACAGAAAAATTTATCGGATATCTGAGTGCCTCCGGTGTGAAAATATGGCAAATTTTGCCGCTCAATCCGGTTGGCTACGGAAATTCTCCGTATCAGCCGTACTCTTCTTGCGCCGGGGATGAGATATACATCAGTCTCGAAAAATTGTGGGAACAGAAGCTTTTAAAAGAACTTCCGGTGTCAGAGCTTGCAGGAAGTACGAGGGTGCAGTATGAGCAGGTGCGGACGTGGAAAGAAACGTATCTGCGGGAGGCATTTCAGGCATTTATCGAAAAAGGATTGGACCAGACAGAGGAGTATCAGACGTTTGCTGCACAGAAATGGGTGCAGGAATACGGACTGTTCCGTGCATTTAAGAAAGCAAACGGAGGACTCTGCTGGAATGACTGGAAGCCGGAACATAAAAACTGGCCGGAACACAAAACGGAAGTTGCGAAAGCGGTCAGAGAAGAGGCAGACTATCAGATCTTCTTGCAGTATCTGTTTTACTGCCAGTGGATGGAAATGAAGAATGCTGCAAATGCAAATGGGATCCGCATTATGGGGGACGTGCCGTTCTATGTCGGGGTGGATTCTGTCGATGTGTGGGCGGGAAAGAAAAACTTTCTTCTCGACACAGATGGAAGACCGATCTTTATCGCGGGCGTGCCGCCGGATTATTTCAGCGCGACCGGACAGAGATGGGGGAATCCAATCTATGACTGGGAGTATCTGAAAAAGCAGAACTATCAGTTCTGGGTGGATCGGATCGGGTACAGCAGTCGCTTGTTTGACATTATTCGTATCGATCATTTCCGGGCATTTGATACATTTTGGAAAATTCCGGCATCTTGTCCGACAGCTGTTGAGGGAGAGTGGATCCTGGCGCCGGGATATGAAGTGATCGACACCCTTCTGGAGCAGATCCCGGGAGTGAACCTGGTGGCAGAAGATCTCGGAGATCTTCGACCGGAAGTGCTGGAATTAAAGGAACATTATCACTTAAAAGGTATGAAGGTTCTAATATTTTCCATCGACCCTACGGGAAAATATGCAAAAGATATTTTTGGCGATGTGGAAAATATGATTATTTACACGGGAACTCATGACAATGATACATTAATGGAATGGTATGAGGGTTTGTCTGTGGCAGAGAAACGAAAAGTGCGCCGTTTCCTATCAAGAGAAGGTATCCGGCAGGGATCCGTGAAAGAGCGTCTGCTCACCTACACGTTAAAGAGCAGGGCGGAGTATGCGATCATTCCGCTTGCGGATATTCTTGGAATGGGAAAAGAGGCACATCTGAACACGCCAGGAACGGTGGAGAGTCCAAATTGGGAGTGGAGAATGCCTAAACTGGAGAAAATTGAGAGTGGACTGAAAAAATATAGAAGGCAGTTTATTGACAGATAAGAAAGAATTATTTATATAGAAAAGAGATTAAATTGCACAAGGAGGAATTGGCTCGTTTGGGTCAATTCCTCCTTGTATTTTGGTGTAATTGTTAGAGGTTTTTGAAAGCAGTCTCTTCTGCATTCTTTATAACCTGGCGGATGATATCATCGCTTCCGTATAATTTCTGAATGCGCTCTAATTCATGGGCCATCCTTGTGTTGCTGACGGTGCGGTTGTCGGTGTTGACACTGACTTTGACGCCTGCATGTAAGAAGGTATCGAGTGGGTAATTGTTCCAGCTGTCGATAGCATGTGTTTGGAGATTGCTTGTCGGGCACATTTCGATTCCGATTCCTCTTCGGGCAATCTCCTGCATCAGGTCCGGATCTTGAATCAGTGCAAGACCATGGCCGATGCGGGCTGCGCCGTACTCCATGGCTGTGCGGACATTTTCCACATTGCCAGTCTCACCAGAATGGATGACAAAAGGAATCTTTCGGTGTCTTGCCTCCTCAAAGAGTTCATGAAAAAGAGGATTTGGAAACTTTGACTCATCTCCGGCAAGGTCAAGCGCGCAGACACCGTGTCCGACATATTTTTCCATACTGTCAAGGAGCTGCATATTCTGCTCTGGCGCAAAATGGCGCATTGCACAGGTGATCACATTATAATCAATTCCTGTCTCAGATTTTCCTTTTTCCAGTCCCCGCAGGACACTCTCAATCACGTCTTCACAGGAGAGACCATCCTGCGTGGAGAGTGTAGGGGCAAACCGAACTTCGATGTATTTCATCTGGTCTGCAGCAAGTTCTTTTAAGAATGTGTATGCAGCCAGTTCTAAGTTCGCTTTTGTCTGAAGACAGTGCAGCGGGAGATCGAATTTCTTTAAATACTCCGTGAGGGAAGTGCAGGAATCATCTACCGAAAGTTCGGAAAAATCTGGTGTACGATGCAAAAAATGGGAAAGTGTAGTGGCGGAAAGGGATCCGTCCAGGTGACAATGTAAATCTGTTTTTTTCAATTCTTTTATATTCAACATAAGTCCTCCTCTATATTCAGTCTGTTAGTTGCTTTCAGTATAACTGATTGCGAAGGGGGATACAAACATTTTCGTGTTGACAACCTTTGAAAAATTGTGATAAAGTGTGGATAGATTCAGAAGAAATAGTTTCTCGGAATCAATAAGAAGAGGATAGGAGCTGGAAAGATGAGCAGTATTTCTTGCAAATAGTAAAAACTAAACAGGCACAAGAAGGAAAAATAGTCTGCCAAGAATCGTTGGATGGGCAGATTGTATTTTGTATGTTTGTGCATTTGCAGGAAAATCTTTCGCAGTCTTATTATGTTGCGGCACAAGCTGTAGCGTAGAGATATAATAACAAGAGAACATAAGCAGTATGTCCATAACCGCAGATGAGCAGGAGTGGGATGTTTGAAGATGCAGAAAGTTTTTGAAGCGTTCTGTGTCTTTTTTATTACGCAGAAACTTTCTTCGGAATACTATGGGATGTGACAGAGAGGTTGTAAGGAAGGCAACGAACTTTGTTGGATTTATTAGGAGTAGATTTTCCATCAGATGCACAGCAAAAAGATGGAGGGGTAAAGATGTCGCAGATTTGTGTGAATGACTTAACATTTTATTATGAAGGAAGCTATGATAATATTTTTGAGCATGTTTCGTTTCGGATCGATACGGACTGGAAACTTGGTCTGATCGGAAGAAATGGAAGAGGCAAGACCACGCTTTTAAAATTATTGGAAGGGATTTATGAATACCGAGGCACAATCACAAGTGCAGTGACTTTTGAATATTTTCCATTTTCGGTAGAAAATCAGGAGAAGATGACGATTGATATTGTGGAGGAAGTGGATCCGTTGTATGAACTTTGGAGGATATGCAGAGAATTGTCTTTGATGGATACTGATGCAGAAGTGTTGTACCGTCCGTTTGAGACACTCAGCAACGGAGAGCAGACAAAGGTACTGCTGGCAGTATTGTTTGCAAAGGAGAATGCATTTCTGTTAATAGATGAGCCGACCAATCATCTGGATCTGGATACAAGGGAGATTGTAATGGCATATTTGAAAAAGAAGAAAGGATTTCTTTTAGTTTCCCATGATAGATATTTTCTAGATGGATGTGTGGATCACATACTGGCAATTAACAAAGAGGGAATTGAGATCTGCCAGGGGAATTTCACTGTGTGGCAGGAAAATAAAGAGCGAAAAGATGCTTATGAGGCTGATGAACAGGAGCGTTTGAAAAAAGAGATTGGAAAGCTTACAAAGGCGGCGGGAAGAACATCAGGATGGTCGGATCAGATCGAAAAAAGTAAGGTCGGGAATGGTCCGGTAGACCGTGGGTATATCGGTCATCAGGCGGCGAGGATGATGAAGCGGGCGCTTGTGATCGAACAGCGGGCGCAGAAGGCAGTAGAGGAGAAGAAAAAACTGTTGAAAAATCTAGAAAAAGCGGAAGAATTAAAACTGTTTCCACTCAGACATCACAGAGAAACGGTAATCAGGGCAGAAAATCTGGAGCTATTTTACGGAGAAAAGAAGGTGACAGGTCCACTGAATTTTGAAGTGAAAAATGGGGAACAGGTCATTCTAAGAGGGAAAAATGGATGTGGAAAATCAAGTATGCTAAAGCGGATTCTGGGAGAAGCTATTTCTTATCGGGGCAAATTAGAGGTTGCCTCCGGCTTGAAAATATCTTATGTTTCTCAGGATGCAGAGCAGCTTTGTGGGATGATTGATGAATTTGCAATAAAAGAAGGAGTGGATCCAACACTTTTGAAAGCGTTACTGCGAAAACTGGATTTTTCCCGGGTACAGTTTGAAAAACCAATCGAATCTTACAGTGGAGGGCAGAAAAAGAAAGTACTGCTTGCAAAAAGTCTCTGTGAGCAGGCACACCTCTATATCTGGGATGAACCGCTGAATTTTATTGATCTGTTTTCCAGAACACAGATCGAAGAGCTGATACAGACCTATCGTCCGACGATGTTTCTGGTGGAGCATGACAGATTTTTCGGGGAGAAGATCGGGGCGAGATATGTGGAAATCCAGTGTACGCAGGATTGATCAAACTGTGAGGATACCGTGCATCGGCATTGCTATTTTCAAGGAAATGCGTTATGGTAGAAAAAAGATAAAGGAGGTATTTTTCACATGCGTTTAAAAGGAAAAGTTGTACTGATCACAGCTTCTACAAGAGGAATTGGACTGGCTTGTGCGGTTAGATGTGCAAAAGAAGGAGCGGTTGTCTATATGGCAGCGAGAAATATGGAGCGTGCAGAGGCGCGTGCACAAGAGTTAAATGAGCAGGGTTATACAGTGAAGACGGTATTTAACGATGCTTCCGACAAGGACAGCTATCGCACAATGGTAGAGGAAGTGATCCGCCAGGAAGGAAGGATCGATGTTCTCGTCAATAATTTCGGAACATCCAATCCGAAGAAAGATTTGGATATCAAAAGTACAGAATACGAGGAATTTATTGGAACATTGGATATGAATCTGGCGAGTGTATTTCTTCCGGTACAGGCAGTGATCCCACATATGGCAAAGCAGGGCGGTGGAAGTATTATCAATATTTCTTCCATCGGAGGACTTCGTCCGGATATCTCGCAGATTGCTTATGGAACGAGCAAAGCGGCAATTAATTATATGACAAAGTTGATCGCAGTGCAGGCGGCAAGAGATAACATCCGCTGTAATGCAGTGCTTCCGGGAATGACGGCAACAGATGCGGTCAAAGATAATCTGTCAGATGATTTCCGAGAGTTCTTTTTAAAACATACTCCGATCCGGAGGATGGGAGAACCAGAAGAAATTGCAGCAGCGGTTGTCTATTTTGCGAGTGATGATGCAGCCTATACAACAGGGCAGATCATGGATGTCTCCGGAGGATTTGGGATGCCTACACCGGTATACGGAGATATGATTGAGCGGACAGATAGAAGATAAAGCAAGGTGATTGCAGGAAGAACGGAAAATAGGTTTACAAATGTGCTTATAAAAGGAGACGAAAAGAGAAAAAATCTTTGTAATTTTTGATGCTTACTGCTAAAATAATATAAAGAAATTACAAAGAAATGGAGAGAACGAGTGGATAAAGAATACAAGATTAAGATTGGAAAGATTATTTTTCAAGCAGCGAAGATTGCAGTTGGAAGCTGTGGGGCGATTTCTATTGCAATGGCACTGAATCTGGAGTATGCAACGACGGCAGGGATCATTACACTGCTTTCAATTGTACCGACGAAATGGGATACACTGAAGCTTTCGATGTATCGGGTCATTACTTTTTTGTTGTCGGTGATTGTTGCGTGGACCTTTTTCCAGCATATGCACAGTGAGTGGCTGGCATACGGATTGTTTATATTTCTTCTGGTTGTGTTCTCAGAATGGACGGGATTGAAAGCGACGATCTCGGTCAATGCAGTAACGGGAACTCATTTTTTGATGACACACGATTTCAGTCTGGAATTTATTCTCAATGAATTTCTTCTTGTACTGATCGGGATTGGATTTGCAGCGGTGTTGAATCTGTTTCATTATAATAATGCACAGCAGAGAAGTCTTGTGGAAGATATGCGGTATGTAGAGAGAAAACTTCAGCAGATTATGGAAGAGTTGGAGAAATATCTCCGGAACATTCCGATGGATGAGAATGTGTGGGATGATATTATCGCGTTGGAGAAGAAATTGGAATACCATGTAGAAGCCGCATATGAATACCAGAACAATACATTTCAGTCTCATCCGGGATATTACATCGACTATTTTGAAATGCGTACAAAGCAATGTAATGTGTTGCACAACCTGCATTATGAGATGAAAAAGATTCGTTATATCCCGAAAGAAGCAGATATCGTTGCGGATTACATCTCCTATCTGCGACCATTTGTGACAGAGAAAAATGATCCTACTCCACAGATCGAGAAATTACATGAATTATTTGATGAAATTCATTACTATGAATTGCCAAAGACAACGGATGATTTTGAGAGTCGGGCAAAGTTATACCATATTTTGATGGATCTCGAAGAATTTCTCATTTTTAATCGAAGATTTGTGGAAGGCTTGGATGAGCGACAGAGAAGAATTTACTGGGAAGAATAGAGTAAGCACAAATGTAGGTCAAAAAGAGAACAGCATTTCTGTAAAATAAAATATGAAAAAACTTGGGGCACTTAAGATTTCTTCCCACAATCTTAAGTGCCTGTTTCTTTGCGCTAGAGAAATCAGTGTATAAGGAAAGAAAACTGCTTGACTTTTGGAGAAGAGTTTCTCTTATAATAGAGAGGACATACTGGATTACGAAAGAGGGTGTGTCCTCTCTATCTGTGTACAATCGGAAATAAATAGAATTGGAGCGATAAACTATGGCGATCATACTTGATTATCAACTGAGAGAACAAATTCCCCATGGTGTTGAAAAATTTCCTATTACATATTTTTGTGATGAACTTGCTGCGCTTCCCAACTGGGCAGGACCTTTACATTGGCATCCTGATTTTGAAATTGCCACTGCGGTAAGTGGTGTGCTGGACTTTCAAGTTGGGCAACATCATGTGATACTGAAAGCAGGTGACAGTATATTGGTTAATGGAAATATCCTGCATGGAATCAAGCAGTTATCTGGCGATATTCCTGATCCGATGCCGAATATTGTCTTTTCGGGTGCTTTAATTGCATCTGAAACTAGTGATATTTATCAAAAATATATTCAACCTGTCGCAAACTGTGATGCTTTGCCTTTTATTGTGTTTGATCAAAAAAATAGTTGGCACAATGAAGTGAATCAGTTGGTTAAAAATGTTTACGGTCTGATGTCTGAACAAAGGCAATGTTACGAAATGGCTGTGCAACGCGAACTTAGCAGTATATTTCAATGCATCTTTTCGAATTTTGATGAATTACCTAAAACAGAAAATACACGCATCCAAATCAATACTCAAATACGCATCCAAAAGATGCTCTCGTATATCCGGGAGCATTATGCAGAAGCCGTCACACTGGAAGAGATTGCCCGATCTGCCAGTATCAGCCGCAGCGAAGCGGGACGTTGCTTTAACGCATATGTAGGATGTTCTCCAGTGGATGCGTTGATTCAGCATCGACTTCAAGTTGCACACAGACTTATAAAAGATACAACGCGGTCTCTTCAAGAAATCAGTTATTCCTGTGGTTTTAATTCGGTACACTACTTTAGCCGTCAGTTTCGGAAAACCTATGGGTATACACCGGGACAATATCGTGCTTTGGGTAAATAGTGCTTTTATTTGGGTCTTTTGTGCCTTTGTTTTGATTGGATATGATGATATAATGCAATCCGACTATAATATTACATTCATTTTAAAGGAGCAGTTATGACAAAACAAAAAAACTACAAAAAAACACTTATAGCTTGCTATCTCGGTTTTGTTACCCAAGCGATATCTGCCAATTTCACTCCTCTGTTATTTTTGACGTTTAAGAACACTTATGGAATTGGATTTGAAAAGATTGCGCTGATTCCGATGGTATTCTATCTCACACAATTACTGATTGATCTTGCTGCCACAAAATTTGTTGACAAAATAGGATACCGTACCTGTGTAGTTTCGTCTCAGGTGTTATCTGCAGCAGGGCTTGTTTCAATGGCTATTCTGCCTGAACTGCTTCCTGTTTCCTTTGCGGGTATTCTGATTGCAGTCATCCTTTATGCTATGGGCAGTGGTCTTATTGAAGTATTAGTAAGCTCGATTGTGGAAGCTTGTCCTTTTGAAAACAAAGATGGGATGATGAGTTTACTACACTCCTTTTATTGTTGGGGGGCTGTAGGCGTGATTTTAGGTTCCACTCTCTTTTTTACAGTATTTGGTGTAGAAAATTGGAAGATACTTACAATGATTTGGGCAGTGGTGCCGTTATATAATGCATTCAATTTCATCTCTTGTCCGATGGAACGTTTAGTGGAAGATGGAAAGAGTATGCGGATCAGCCAATTGCTTAGATTGCCGTTGTTCTGGTTGATGATATTGCTTATGGTATGTTCCGGTGCATCTGAAGCGTCTATGGCTCAATGGGCATCTTCGTTTACAGAATCTGCGATGGGTGTTTCTAAAACGGTTGGTGATTTGGCGGGGCCTTGCCTGTTTGCGGTATTTATGGGAATATCCCGAATAGTATATGGAAAAATGAGCGAGAAGCTGGACTTGACTAAAACAATGTTGGCATGTGGTGTGTTATGCGTAATATGCTATTTGATGGCATCTCTGTCTTCAACACCAATGATCGGATTGGCAGGCTGTGCCCTTTGCGGACTTTCGGTTGGAATTATGTGGCCGGGAACGATCAGTATTTCGTCACAGAAGTGTCCAAGGGGGGGCACGGCAATGTTTGCATTTTTAGCTCTGGCAGGAGATTTAGGCGCTACGATCAGTCCTGCAATGGTAGGAAATATTTCTAATATGTTTGGCGGGAATCTCAAAGTGGGATTGTTTGCTGCGACTGTATTTCCACTGATACTGATTGTCGGATTGGCTGTACAGCTGAAAGGAAAGAGGAAAGAAAAAACGGCATAGCCAAAAAGGCATGCCGTTTTAAAGTGAAAATTTGAGAGATAAAATCATTGGGGCACCTTCCGAAAGGAAAGTGCCCCAATGATTTTATCTCTGTTCAAATGTATGCGGAAAATGGGACTTGAACCCACACGTGGTAACCCACACTAGAACCTGAATCTAGCTCGTCTGCCATTCCGACATTTCCGCTAACAAAATGTATTTTATCATATGGAAAATGAAAAAGCAAGAGAAAAATAAAAAAATGTTGACAAAATTGATTATTGTGATATACTTTGAATATCAAAATATTTTAAAACAAAATAATAAGGAAGAAAAAGTAAAACAATGGTAGGAAGAGTGACAGGAACCGGCTCGTATGTGCCGGAGAACTATTATGACAATTATGATTTAGAGAAGTTTGTGGATACGAGTGATCCATGGATTCGGGAACGGACCGGGATCGCAAGACGACATATTATATCAGAAGAAGAGACAACGGTCACGATGGCATGGAAAGCTTCCGAGAGGGCGCTGGAAGATGCAAAGATCCATGCAGAGGAAATTGATCTGATCATTGTAGCGACGATTTCTTCGAATGTAGTCCTTCCGTGTACCGCATGTGAGGTGCAGAAGAAACTTGGCGCGAAACATGCAGTCTGTTTTGATCTAAATGCAGCATGTACAGGATTTCTATTTGCTTACAATACTGCGCAGACTTATATTGCAGCGGGACTTGCAAAATGCGCACTTGTTATAGGAACCGAGAGTTTGTCTAAGCTTGTGGACTGGACAGACAGGAGTACTTGTATTTTGTTCGGTGACGGAGCAGGAGCCGCTATACTTCAGGCAGAAGAGGGCGATTTTCCGTCGATGGTATTCCATTCAAACGGGGCACAGGGGGAGGCGCTCTCCTGTGGCAGTAGAGCAGACTATATTCATATGGATGGACAGGCGGTATTTAAATTTGCGGTCCGACAAGTGCCTCTATGTATCAGTGAATTGTTAGAGAAGGAGGGGCTTGCACCGGAAGATATCGATTATTTTATCCTGCATCAGGCGAATCAGAGAATTGTAGAGGCAGTTGCAAGGAGGCTTGGACTTACAGTAGAAAAATTCCCAATGAACCTTCAGGAGTATGGAAATACTTCCTCGGCAAGTATTCCAATCCTGCTTGCTGAGCTGAAGCAATCAGGTGTACTGAAACAAGGACAGAAGATTGTGCTGGCAGGGTTTGGAGCAGGACTTTCCTGGGGAGCCACATTGATTGAGTGGTAATAAAAAGGGTAATTCCCGGAGAAATGAAAGATGTTTCTGCCGGATTACAAATAAAATGAAAAAATGAAAAACGCATGCAGACCATCTGCATGTAAGAGAAAAAGGAGAATATTCACTATGTTAGAAAAGGTAAAAGAAATTGTAGCAGATTCATTAGGAGCAGATGTAAGTACATTGACTGCAGAGTCATCTTTTAAGGAAGATCTGGGAGCAGATTCCCTTGACTTATTTGAGATGGTTATGGCTTTTGAGGAAGAATTTGGAAGAGAGATTCCGACAGAGGATTTAGAACAGCTGACAACAATCGGAGCAGTTGTTGCATACTTAGAGAAATAAAAAAGACAGGAAAAGGAAAGGTGTCCGTATGAGAACAGATGTGACAAAACTACTTGAAATTGAATATCCGATTCTTCAGGGAGGAATGGCATGGGTTGCAGAGCATCATCTTGCAGCCGCTGTATCCGAAGCCGGAGGTCTGGGATTGATCGGAGCAGCGAGCGCGCCGGGAGAATGGGTGCGGGAGCAGATCCAGAAGGTGAAAGAGCGAACAGAGAAGCCGTTTGGAGTCAACATTATGCTGATGAGTCCATATGCCGATGAAGTAGCGAAAGTCGTGGCGGAAGAAGGTGTGAAGGTTGTGACGACCGGCGCAGGAAATCCGGAAAAATATATGAAACTGTGGAAGGATGCGGGCATCAAAGTTATTCCAGTTGTGGCATCCGTCGCGTTGGCAAAGAGAATGGAACGGTGCGGCGCAGATGCGGTTGTGGCAGAAGGTTCTGAGGCGGGGGGACATATCGGAGAAAACACGACGATGGTACTCGTTCCTCAGATTGCCGATGCAGTATCCATCCCAGTCATTGCAGCGGGAGGAATTGCAGATGGGCGCGGGGTTGCAGCATCCTTGATGCTGGGGGCATCCGCAGTGCAGGTTGGCACACACTTTGTCGTGACAAAGGAGTCGGTGGTGCACGAGAATTATAAGAAATGTATTATCAAAGCGAAAGATATTGATTCAAAAGTAACAGGAAGAAGTACCGGACATCCAATCCGTGTACTGAGAAATCAGATGACAAAAGAATACCTTCGGCTGGAAAAAGAAGGAGCTTCTTTTGAAGAATTAGAAAAGCTTACGCTTGGAGCGCTTAGAAAGGCAGTCGTGGAAGGAGATGTAGTCAATGGCAGTCTGATGGCAGGATTAAGTGCAGGTCTTGTCAAAGAGGAATTCAGCTGTCGGGAATTGGTTCAAAAACTGATGAGCGAGGCGGAAGCGTGTCTGAAAGGGGCGAAGCTTTATGAGTAAAATAGCATTTATTTTCCCGGGACAGGGTGCACAGAAGACTGGTATGGGAAAAGATTTTTATGAACAAAGCCAGAGGGCAGCAGAAATTTATGATGCTGCATCTAAGAGGCTAAAAGAAGAAATGGAAATAGACATCAGAACTCTTTGTTTTGATGAGAATGATAAATTAGACCAGACAGCTTACACACAGGCAGCACTTGTGACCACTTGTCTTGCGATGGCAAGGACCTTGGAAGAAAAGGGTGTTCGTGCAGATGTAACGGCGGGTTTAAGTCTAGGGGAATACTGTGCTATCGCAGTAGCAGGCGGAATGTCTGATCTGGACGCAGTCTGGGCAGTACGAAAAAGAGGAGTCCTTATGGAAGAGGCAGTGCCGACGGGAGTTGGTGCAATGGCAGCAGTTCTAGGACTTTCTGCAGAGCAGATCGAGAAAGTAACAGAGGAGATCAAGGGAGTGACGGTCGCAAACTATAATTGCCCGGGACAAGTGGTGATCACCGGGGAAACGGACAGTGTGGATGCGGCAAAAGAAAAGCTATTGGAGTGTGGTGCCAAGAGAGTACTTCCGCTAAATGTGAGTGGTCCATTTCATTCGCCGATGTTAAAAGAGGCAGGAGAAAAACTGTCCGAGGTGCTTGACCAGATCCACTTCCATGAGCTGGAACTTCCATATGTGACAAATGTGACAGCAGAACCGATCACAGATATTTGTAAGACAAAAGAACTGCTGAAGGAGCAAGTGGCGGCCTCTGTCAGATGGCAGCAGAGTATGGAGCGGATGATCGAAGATGGTGTAGATACATTTATAGAGATTGGTCCGGGAAAGACACTGGCAGGCTTTTTAAAGAAGATCAATCGAACGGTCACGGTTATGAACATTAGTTGTATTGAAGATGTGGATAAAGTAGCTTCGGCAGTAAATCTATGTGGAGAACTTTAATGGGAAGGAAAGCGCCTGGCAGAATCTGACAGAAAGGAAGCAGAGAGGATAGCATTCTCTGGTACGAAAAAAGATGGATAGAAAAGAAGAACAAAATCAGGAAAGAAATGGACAGAAAGAAATTTTTGCGGGAAAAGTTGCGGTTGTGACTGGAGCTTCTCGTGGGATTGGACGTGCAATCGCTCTGGAACTTGCCCGAAAAGGAGCAATGGTTGTGATCAACTATAACGGATCGGAAGAGCGAGCGCAGGAAGTACAGAAGTGTATCGAAGAAGAAGGAAATGAAGCAGCCATCATGCAGTGCGATGTATCTGACTTTCAGGCATGCGAAGCATTTTTCAAAAAGGTGATCGAACAGTTTGGAAGGCTGGATATTCTTGTAAATAATGCGGGAATTACGAAAGATGGATTGTTGATGAAGCTGTCTGAGGATGATTTTGACAGTGTGGTGGATACAAATCTGAAAGGAAGCTTTCACTGTATGAGATTTGCGGCAAGACAGATGATCCGGCAGAGAAGTGGAAGGATTATCAATCTGTCCTCTGTTTCCGGTGTAATGGGAAATGCAGGGCAGACAAATTATTCTGCGTCAAAAGCAGGCGTGATTGGGCTGACAAAAGCGGCAGCGCGGGAGCTGGCGGCAAAAAATATTACAGTGAATGCAATTGCACCTGGATTTATTGCAACAGATATGACAGAAAAACTTTCCGATCGCGTAAGAGAAACGGTGGTGACACAGATTCCGATGGGGCATTTCGGGACAGTGGAAGATATTGCACATGCGGCAGTATTTCTTGCTACAGAAGAAGCGGCATATATTACCGGGCAGGTACTCTGTGTGGACGGCGGAATGGCAATGTAGAAAATGAGGGAGAACGACATGAAAAGAAGAGTAGTTGTGACAGGATTAGGAGCAGTGACTCCGATCGGCAATAATGTGGAAACATTCTGGAATGGAATCAAAGAGGGGAAAGTCGGGATCGGGCCGATCACAAAGTTTGATACAGCTGAGTATAAAGTAAAGATTGCGGCGGAAGTGAAAGGGTTTTCCGCAAAAGAACATATGGATTTTAAAGCAGCAAAACGAATGGAATTATTTTCCCAGTATGCAGTGGCGGCGGCAAAAGAGGCCTGTGCCGATGCCGGACTTGAGATGGAAAAAGAGGATCCGTATCGGGTAGGAGTTATCGTAGGATCTGGGATCGGAAGTCTTGCCACAGTCGAGAAAGAGTATGAAAAGATACTGGAAAAAGGGCCGGCAAGAGTCAATCCGCTCATGGTGCCATTGATGATCTCCAATATGGCAGCAGGAAACGTGTCGATTCACACTGGAGCTAAGGGAAAATGTACAAGTGTTGTTACAGCCTGTGCATCTGGAACCAATTCGATTGGAGATGCGTTCCGGGCAATCCAGTATGGCGATGCAGATGTGATGTTTGCAGGTGGAAGTGAGAGCTGCATCTGTCCGACCGGAGTTGCAGGGTTTACGGCATTGACTGCATTGACAACAACAGAAGATCCACTTCGTGCCTCCATCCCGTTTGACAAGGAACGGAGCGGATTCGTACTCGGAGAAGGAGCGGGCATTGTTGTGCTTGAAGAATTAGAACACGCAAAGGCAAGAGGAGCGAGAATCTACGCAGAAGTCATCGGATATGGCTGTACTGCCGATGCATTTCATATCACTTCTCCGGCGGAAGATGGAAGCGGCGCCCAAAAGGCAATGCAGCTTGCGATGGAGGAGGCAGGAATTGCGCCGGAAGAGGTGGATTATATCAATGCACATGGAACAAGCACCCACCACAATGACTTGTTTGAAACAAGGGCAGTGATCGCTGCATTTGGAGAGGCAGCACATAAACTTAAGATCAATTCTACAAAATCGATGATCGGTCATCTGCTCGGAGCGGCAGGCGCTGTGGAATTTATTACTTGTGTCAAATCCATAGAAGAAGGGTTTATCCATCAGACTGTGGGAACTACGGAGGCAGATCAAGAGTGCACACTTGATTATGTGCTCGGTGCGCCTGTCAGACAGGAAGTGTGCTGTGCGATGAGTAACTCGCTTGGATTTGGCGGACATAATGCAACACTTCTGATCAGAAAGTATCATTAGTACGATTGGATTCGCTTTCAGAAAGTCATTGGGAAAAGAGGTACAAGAAATGGAAACAGAACAGTTAATACAGCTGATTCAGGCGGTGTCTGTATCGGAACTGACACAGTTTAAGTATGAAGAAAAGGGAGTGAAGCTCTCTCTTAGAAAAGGAGAAAGAAGGACTGGATGCCATACCGGTATAACTGCAGAAGGAGATATGGAAAGTCAGATCAGTTTCTCTGGAAATGCAACTTCCGGGAAGAAAATGTTAGAGGAAGAGGCAAACAGATTGGATTCGCAGAAAGAAAAGAAGCAAGAGAATCTGGAACAGAACTGCGAGGGAGTTCAGGAGAAACCAGAAGGAACGATTGTGACCTCACCGCTTGTCGGAACATTTTATGAAGCTCCGGCAGAGGGAGAAGCGCCTTATGTGAAAGTGGGCGATATTGTTCAGAAAGGGCAGATGCTTGCAATCGTGGAGGCGATGAAGCTGATGAATGACATTGAAAGCGATTTTGCAGGTACTGTGGCAGAAATCTATGTGGCAAATGGAGAGGCGGTTTCTTACGGACAACCGTTGTTTCGAATTGTAGAAGGGAAGTAGAGAGATGAAACGATTGAATGTAAAGGAAATAGAAGCGATTATTCCACATCGCCATCCATTTCTTCTGATTGATTACATAGAAGATTATGAGCCGGGGAAATATGCGGTCGGATATAAATGTGTGAGTTATCGGGAGGAATTTTTTAAAGGACATTTCCCACAAGAACCGGTGATGCCGGGGGTATTGATCGTGGAGGCACTGGCGCAGGTCGGAGCTGTAGCCATTTTGAGCATGGAGGAAAATCAAGGCAAAACAGCTTATTTCGGAGGAATCCAGAAATGTCGCTTTCGTGAGAAAGTGATTCCGGGAGATCAATTGAAACTGGAAACAAAAATCATCAGACAGAAAGGACCGCTTGGAATTGGTGAGGCAGTCGCAAGTGTGAATGGGAAAATCGCAGCGACTGCAGAGCTGACGTTTATGGTAGGATAGGAAAAAGGGTGGAACTATGATAAAGAAAGTATTAGTCGCGAACCGCGGAGAAATCGCGGTGCGTATTATAAGGGCATGTCGGGAGATGGGAATTGAGACAGTTGCAGTGTATTCGCAGGCAGATGAGGAGGCGCTTCATACACAGCTTGCAGATGAAGCAATCTGTATCGGACCGGCACAATCTTCGGAAAGCTATCTGAATATGGAGCAGATCATCAGTGCCACCTTAGTATCCGGGGCAGATGCCATTCATCCAGGATTTGGATTTTTATCGGAGAACAGTAAATTTGTGGAACTGTGTGAGAAATGCAACATTACGTTTATCGGTCCTTCCTCTGAAGTGATTCAAAAAATGGGGAATAAAGCACAGGCTCGGAGAACAATGATAGAAGCGGGTGTTCCGGTCATTCCGGGAAGTAAGGAAGCAGTAAGAGACGTTTCACATGGCGCTGAAATTGCAGAGGAGATCGGTTATCCGGTAATGATCAAGGCGGCGCTTGGAGGCGGCGGCAAGGGAATGCGTGTGGCAGAAACCCGCGAGACATTTGCGGCAAGCTTTCAGACGGCTCAGAAAGAAGCACAGATGGCATTCGGAGATGGAACGATGTATCTTGAGCGATTTGTGAGAAATCCACGTCATATTGAATTTCAGATTCTGGCAGATTGTTACGGGAACGCAATCCATTTGGGAGAGCGTGACTGTTCGATTCAGAGAAATCATCAGAAGATGATTGAGGAGTCACCGTCTGCGGTGATTGATGAGGAACTTCGCAGTAGAATGGGACAGGCGGCAGTGCAGGCGGCAAAGGCGGCAGGCTATACCAATGCAGGAACCATTGAATTTCTTCTGGAAAGAGATGGTCAGTTCTATTTTATGGAGATGAATACGCGGATTCAGGTGGAGCACCCGGTGACAGAGTGGGTGACCGGAATCGATCTGATCCAGGAACAGATACGGATTGCATCCGGACTGCCTCTATCTTACCGGCAGGAGGACATCAAGCTTTCCGGGCATGCGATTGAGTGCAGGATCAATGCGGAAAATCCGGACAAAAATTTCCGCCCATCTCCGGGTACGATCACAGATCTTTATCTGCCGGGCGGAAAGGGTGTGCGGATTGACACGGCGATTTACAGCGGATATACAGTTCCGGCATATTATGATTCTATGCTGGCGAAGCTGATCGTACATGCAGATACAAGAGAACAGGCGATCAGCAAAATGCGTACTGCGCTTGGCGAAGTGATCATCGAAGGAATTGACACGAATATTGATTATCAGTATGAAATTATGAATCATCCGGATTATCAATCCGGAAAGATTGATATTGAATTTATCTCTAAATGGCAGAGGTAGGAGTGAAAAGACATGAAGCTGAAAAATATGTTTAAGAAAACCGGTGGAAAGAATTATATTTCCCTGACGGAAGGAAGAAAGCCGGAAGTACCGGAAGGGCTTTTGCGAAAATGTAATAACTGTAAAGCTGCAATCATCGCGGAGGATGTCAGAAGAGGATATTATATCTGTCCAAAGTGTCATGCGTACTTTCGTATGGATGCATGGAGAAGAATTGAGACAATCGTAGATCCGGATAGTTTTGAAGTGTGGGAGGAAGCAATTTTAGATGGAAATCCCATGGGATATCCGGGGTATGAAGAAAAATTACAGAATGTGCGGGAAAAGACCGGACTTGATGAGGCAGTTGTGATCGGAAAGGCAGAGATTGAAGGAAGGAAAGTTGTACTTGGAGTCTGTGACGGAAGATTTCTCATGGCAAGTATGGGGGAGGCTGTCGGCGAAAAGATCGCGGGGGCAGTAGAGCGTGCGACAAAAGAGAAACTTCCAGTCATTCTCTTTGCCTGCTCCGGTGGGGCGAGAATGCAGGAAGGGATTTTTTCTTTAATGCAGATGGCAAAGACGGCAGCGGCATTAAAACGTCACAGTGATGCGGGACATCTGTATATCTCGGTGCTTACCGATCCGACGACCGGAGGCGTAACCGCAAGCTTTGCGATGCTTGGGGATTTGATTTTAGCAGAGCCAAATGCGCTGATCGGTTTTGCGGGTCCTCGTGTTATTGAACAGACGATCGGACAGAAACTTCCGAAGGGCTTTCAGCGGGCCGAGTTTCTTTTAGAGCATGGCTTCATTGATCAGATTGTAGAGCGGGAAAAGCTGCGGGAAACCTTGGGAAAAATCTTGAAATTACATCCGGGCCAACCAGATCGTACTGCGCAGACTAAAGAAGAGGAGATGCAGAACAAAAAGCAAAGCGAGAAAGAAGAGGAGAAACTGTGTCAGATACGGGAAATGACACCGTGGGAGCGTGTACAGGTTTCCAGAAAAAAAGATCGCCCGGTTGGATCTGACTACATCAGGGAGTTGTTTGATGATTTTGTGGAACTGCATGGAGACCGTCTTTTTGGAGACGACAAGGCGGTTGTCGGCGGGATTGCACAGTTCTGTGGGGAACCAGTCACGGTCATCGCACAGGAAAAAGGGACAACGACAAAAGAAAATATTGCGAGGAATTTTGGAATGCCGTCACCGGAGGGGTATCGAAAGGCATTGCGCCTGATGAAGCAGGCGGAAAAATTTCATCGTCCGGTTCTCTGTTTTGTCGATACACCGGGGGCATTTTGCGGCCTGGAGGCAGAAGAGCGAGGACAGGGAGAGGCAATTGCAAGAAATATTTATGAGATGTCTGCGCTCAAAGTTCCAATCCTCTCTGTGATCATCGGGGAGGGTGGAAGCGGCGGTGCACTTGCACTGGCGACAGCAGATGAGGTGTGGATGCTGGAAAATTCAATCTACTCGATCTTATCACCGGAAGGGTTTGCATCAATTTTGTGGAAAGACAGTAAGCGGGCAAAAGAAGCCGCGGAAGTTATGAGACTGACTGCAAAAGATTTGTATGAGGCAGGAATTGTAGAACAGGTTTTTGCAGAACCGGAAGCATTCACAAGTGAGACATTTGCCCCGGTGACAGAGAAACTTCGAGAGCATATCAGAAGATTTTTGAAAACGTATCAGGGAATGGAAGAGTCAGAGCGCACAGAAAGAAGATATCAGAGATTCCGGAGACTGTAAGAGAAATACACATCGAAAATGAGTAAGCAAAGAGATAGGTATCAGGTATGAAGTTAGAAGAAAAAGGATTACGAGTTGGGGAAAAGCAGTTAAAAGTCCCGATCATCCAGGGAGGAATGGGAGTCGGGATCAGTCTTGGAAGACTGGCCGGGAGCGTGGCAAAAGAAGGTGCGGTTGGTATCATTTCAGCAGCGCAGATAGGGTATCAGGAGCCCGATTTTGACACAGATGCAAGAAAGGCAAATTTGCGTGCAATTGGAAAAGAGATGGAGAAAGCAAGGGCAATCTCGCCGGATGGGATTATTGGATTTAACATCATGGTAGCGATGCGCCATTATGAAGACTATGTCCGGGAGGCTGTCTGCGCCGGAACAGATCTGATCATTTCGGGTGCAGGCCTTCCGACAGAACTTCCGAAATATGTGGCAGGGAGCAGCGTACAGATTGCACCGATTGTCTCTACGGAAAAATCAGCGAAAGTCATTCTGAAATATTGGGATAAGAAATATCAGCGAACGGCAGATGTGCTTGTGATCGAAGGACCGTCTGCCGGAGGGCATCTCGGATTTACAAAAGAACAGATTGCATATTATGATGTAGAAACTTATGCCGGGGAAATCAAAAAGATCAAGAATGTTGTCCGAGAATACGAAGAGCGCTATGGAAAGAAGATTCCTCTGTTTTTGGCAGGTGGAATTGAGAATCACAGTGATGTAAATCGGGCACTTTCACTTGGTATGGATGGTGTACAGGTGGCGACAAGATTTGTGACAACAAAAGAATGTGATGCCGATCAACGATATAAAGAAGCATATTTAAATGCAACAGAAGAGGATATCGTTATTGTGAAAAGTCCGGTGGGAATGCCGGGACGTGCGATTTTAAACTCGTTTATGAAGAAAGTGATAGCGGGGGAGCAGATCCCTCACAGTCCGTGTCATGGATGTATTAAAAATTGCAGACCGCAGGAGATTCCTTATTGTATTACGGATGCGCTGATCGCGGCGGCAAAGGGCGATATTGAACATGCGCTGCTGTTTTGTGGAGCATATGCTTACCGGGCACAAAAAATAGAAACCGTGAAAGAAGTCATTGCTTCTTTGATGAATCCGTGTGTATAATATCAACATAAGAATGTCGGCAGCAGACAAAAACAAGATGTTGGTAAAGGAGCCGGAGACAGTGAATACATATGAAACAATCAATCATGTTCTCGTTCATTTGTTTAATGAAATATGGGAGCTGGAAGAAAAGGCGATCATCACAGAAGAATACAAAGATATCAGTAACAATGACATGCATATCATCGAAGCAATCGGGCTGGGGGAAGGAAGTACGATGTCTGTGATTGCAAAAAAACTGAATATTACCGCAGGATCACTTACGACATCGATGAACAGTCTTGTGAATAAGAAATATGCGGTCAGAGAGCGGAGTGAGCAGGATAGGCGTGTCGTTCATATCCGTCTGACCAAAAAGGGAGAGCGGGCATTTTATCACCATCAGGAATTCCACCGGAAGATGACAGAGGCAGTGATCAATTGTCTCGGGGAAGAGGAACTGCCGGTGCTTTTAAAGACACTGGATAAATTGTCGGAATTTTTTAGAGAATATCCGATTGAGCAGGGAGAGAAAAAGGAATAGGAGGAATGCTCGTGGAAGAGGAAAGCAGACGCGAGATAGAGCGGTTACAGCAGATGATCGATGAAAGTCAAAAAATTGTATTTTTCGGCGGCGCAGGGGTATCTACGGAGAGTGGGATTCCTGATTTCCGAAGTGCAGACGGGCTGTATCAGCAAAATTATAAGTATACCCCGGAGCAGGTTGTGAGCCATAGTTTCTTTGTGCGCAATCCGGAGGCATTTTATGAATTTTATAAGGAGAAAATGATGTTTCTGGAGGCGAAGCCGAATCCAGCCCACGAAAAGCTGGCACAGTTGGAGCATGTGGGGAAACTGACTGCGGTGATCACGCAGAATATCGATGGTTTGCACCAGAAAGCGGGGAGTGAACAGGTGCTGGAACTGCATGGAAGCATTCATAGAAATTACTGTCAGAAATGTGGAAAGTTCTATGACGCAGCCACCGTGAAGGAAGCAGAAGGAATTCCGAGATGTATCTGTGGAGGAATCATTAAGCCGGATGTTGTTCTGTATGAGGAGGGCTTGGACAGCAGTGTGATCCGGCGTGCGATCCGGGCGATCAGCGAGGCAGATATGCTGATCATCGGGGGAACATCCCTTGTTGTTTATCCGGCAGCTGGATTTATTGATTATTTCCGTGGAAAATATCTTGTGGTCATTAATAAAAGTGAGACAGCGAGAACTGTGGAGGAAGATCTTTGTATCCGCAGGCCAATCGGGGAAGTATTTGCACAGATTCAGCTGTAAATTGAGATGATTCATCTGGCGGGGAATATCTCCATTCTTTTTCATATAAGAATGTAACATAAGAAGGATTTGGAATTTTGCCAAATCCTTCTTATAATTTTGTGTCATATTTTTCTAGAGTGCAAAGATTATTGTGGTTCGGTCATCGTAAATGGATTAAGCAGCACATCTGCTTCACTTGGGCATAGAAGCCCTTTTTCGATGACGAGTTTGCGAACCGGAATTCCAGTCTTTAAAGATTCTTTCGCAATCTCAGCAGAAGGTTTGTAACCGATCGTTGGGCATAATGCAGTGGAGATTCCAACACTTGCATCGACTAATTCTTCGCAGTGCTTCTCATTTGCGGTAATTCCAAGGATACAGTTATCTGTCAGAGTCTGTACTGCTGATGTCAAGGTTTCAATCGATTCAAATAAATTATAGAAGACGACCGGTTCGAAGGCATTTAATTCTAACTGTCCCGCTTCCGCAGCCATCGTGATCGTGCAGTCATTACCGATAATGTTAAATGCGACCTGAGATACGACTTCCGGAATGACTGGATTGATCTTTCCAGGCATAATCGAGGAACCGTTCTGTTTTGGCGGGAGCGTGATTTCGGCAAAACCAGTGCGTGGACCACTGCTCAGAAGGCGAAGGTCATTACAAAGTTTGGATAAGTTGACGGCACAAGTTTTTAAAGAGGAAGAGACCGTCACAAATCCGTCCAGATTCTGTGTCGCATCAAACAAGTCATCTGCGGATACGAACGGAAGTCCAGTCAGTTCTGCAATTTTCGGGCAGATGTGCTGTAAATAGGAGTGGCTGACGTTGATTGCAGTTCCAATGGCAGTTCCCCCCATATTCAGGCGGTACATTTCTTTCTGAGCGTTTTCCAGACGATGGATATCTCTTTGGATCACGGAAGCATAAGCATGGAAAGACTGACCGAGTCGCATCGGCACAGCATCCTGAAGCTGTGTACGTCCCATTTTTAAAATGTGGTCAAATTGTTTTGATTTCTCTAACAGTGCATTCAAAAGCCGTTCCAGTTCTCTGAAAAGAGGAAGAAGCAGTTTTAATACAGTTAGTTTTCCGGCGCTTGGAATGATATCATTTGTAGACTGAGCCATATTGACGTGGTCATTAGGATGTACATGCTGATAGGAACCTTTTGTTCCGCCAAGTAATTCGTCAGCACGATTAGCAATAACTTCGTTAGCATTCATATTTGCAGAAGTTCCGGCACCACCCTGAATGGCATCTACGATGAACTGATCAAAAAGTTTCCCCTCTAAAATTTCGTTGCAGGCAGTGCAGATCGCTTCGGACACTTCGCTGGAAAGTTCGCCCGCATTTTCATTTGTAAGTGCGGCAGCCTTCTTTAAAATGACGATGCTTTTGATAAACTCCGGATGGAGTGGTCTGCTTGTAATGGGAAAATTGTGCTTGGCGCGAAGGGACTGTACTCCATAATACGCATCAGCAGGGACTTCTAAAATACCTATAGAATCAGCTTCTAATCTTGTTTTCATAGTTTCTTTCCTCCGTAATCTCTTTCAAAATGCTGTCTGCTGGTAACATATACTTACAGACAAATTTCTTCTGACTTATATATAACACGGGCAGAGAAAGGAGAAAAGGAGAAGAGAAAAAGTGTGAAAAGAAAGAAAAAATAAAGTATAAGTAGTTAGAAATGTTAATATGAAACGATAAAAACTTTATTTTTTTAAGAAAGATTTAGGGGAAAGTTTTTGGCAAAATTAGTAGAAAGGATTGTAATTCTTTGAGAAGTTCTCTATAATGGCAGGAAGGAGGAAGGATGATGGATCAGATAGACAGAGAGATCATGAATATGCTGCAGAAGAATGCGAGAATACCACTGAAGGCAATCGCACAGGAAGTACACTTGTCTATTCCTGCAGTTTCAGCGCGGGTAGAGCGATTGGAGCGGGAGAATGTCATCTGTGGATATACAATGATCGCAGATCCGGTGAAGATGGGATACCATATTACTGCATTTATCAATATGGAGTTAAAACCGGAACAAAAGGATGGATTTTGCAAATTTATCCGGGGGGTTCGGAATGTGGCAGAGTGCAATCATATTACAGGAGCCTACTCTATGTTGATCAAAGTACTGTTCCCAAGTACCATGGAATTAGATCGGTTTGTTGGAACGCTTCAGAAATATGGAAAGACACAGACACAGATCGTATTTTCTTCGATTGTAAGTGCAAGGAGTATAGGTCCGCTTGAGCAGGAGGAGTCGAAGAAAAAAGGATAGTCTTCAGAAGGAATAGAAAAAGATAAGAATATATAAGGCGTCTGTAATAGAAGAGGCAGTTACAAAATGGAAAAAATCATTTTGTAACTGCCTTTTTCAGAAAATCTAGTTCTATTTTCCGCAAATACTGCATCCAAGCGCACATCCGGTTGGAGTTCCGGCGCATCCGCCCATAGCTGTTTCCCGCAGTTCGAATGGAAGGCTTTGCCCGACACGGTGCATAGCTTCTGCCATTTCGTCAAATGGAATCGGATGTTTCACACCACTTAATGCGAGCTCTGCACAGGTGATTGCATTTGCGACACCGATCGCATTCCGGCTTTGGCATGGGGATTCTACAAGACCTGCAATTGGGTCGCAGACGAGTCCGAGTAGATTGGAAAGTGCAAAGCTTGCAGCGTGAAGACACATCTCAGGAGTTCCCCCCATGATTTCAACGACAGCGCTGGCAGCCATTGCAGAGGCCGCGCCTACTTCTGCCTGACATCCGGCTTCCGCACCGGAGACAGAGGCATTTCGCATTAAGATATAACCAATCGCGCTTGCATTTAGAAGACCGTCGTAAATGCTGTTATCCGGAAGGGCATGTACTTCCTCCAGAGCGAGCAGGACACCTGGCAACACGCCTGAAGAACCGGCAGTTGGTGCTGCAACGATCAGTCCCATGGAAGCATTGACTTCAAGAACAGCCATACTGTAAGCAATTGCTTTTGATAGCATAGAACCACATACACTGTTTGGGGAGGAGGAATGATCTGCTACTTTCTTCGCTTCTCCGCCGAGGAGACCGCCGATGGAGCGGACTGGTTCTTTTAAAGGCTTATGAACGGAATCTTTCATGATGGCAAGCACCGTCTCCAGTTTTGCCTGAATTTCTTCGGCAGAGAGACTGCCCATAGTAATCTCGCGCTGCTTCATGGCAGAAGAGATTGATATCTTTTCTTTTTGACATAAATCTAATAAATCTTGTCCTGAATAAAAATCCATAATGTCTCCTCCTACATCTGAATGAGCATCAGATCAGATACATGCTCATGTGTTTTGATTTTCTCTAATACAGACGATGGAATCGTCTCATCGGATTCTACAACGGTAAATGCATTGGCGCCTTTATCCTCGCGGAAGAGACGCATAAATGCGATATTTACATTTTCTTCGCTCAGACACTGGGTAATGTGGGCTACTACGCCAGGTTTGTCTGTCTGACTGACGATGAGGGTGCTGTATTCTCCCGTGAACTCTACATCGATCTGGTTGATCCGGACAATTTTCATCTTGCCCCCTCCGATCGATTCGCCGCGGATCGATAAGGTATGCCCGGTCACGCCTATAAGATCAATGTCGGCAGTGTTTGGGTGATTCGTCATCGTTTTCTCATCAATGATATATTCGTATTCCACACCTCGCTCGGTTGCAATGGAAAACGCATCACGGATCCGTTCATCATCGGTAGAAAAACCGAGAATTCCCCCCAGCAGCGCACGGTCGGTTCCATGTCCGTGGTAAGTTTTGGCGAAAGAGCCATAAAGGGTGAACGTTACTTTTTTCACTTCTTCCGGAAACATTTTTCTTGCGAGAAGTGCAATCGATACGGCGCCGGCCGTGTGTGAACTGGAAGGACCGATCATGTTAGGGCCAATCACATCAAATATACTTAAAAAGTTCATAAACTATCCTCCTGAGAGATTTTTTGCATAACTACTTATAGTATAGCATAAAAGGAGCAGGAAAATAAAGAACCGGGAGCAGAATTTGTTGAGAGATTACGAGGAACCGTTCCAAGGATAGAAAAGAGGATCAGATTCCAAAAGTGTAAAAAGAGAGTGAAAAAATCGTCGGATAGCACAAAAAGGATATGGTAAAATAACCAAAATAGGATAGCTAAAACTATGGAGAATATACAAAAAGACGAAGTGGGAGGGAAAATTGATTGACAGTATCATCACATGTATATAGAATGTAAATATGTTTATAGAGTCGGATGATAAATTCGAGAGAGACTACACGGGAAACCGATGTGGCGCCGAAGGGGAAAGGAGTACCAAAGCTCTCAGGCAAAAGGATTGAATTTGGACGAGCTCTCTGGAGAACGCGAGTATGCGTACCGAAGAAGAAACTTATGAAATACGGAAGTTAAGAATGATAATTGAAGTAAAACATAAGGAAACTTTCAGGTTCGAGGACAGAGATGAACAAAAGTATAGGCGTGCTTTGTTTGTCTGTGTCTTTTTTTGTTCGCATTTTCCGGGAACAGGAACTGCAAAAGAAAGAGGAGGCAAAAGAATGGCAGTAATATCAGGGTTAGGGTTGTTGTTAGTCACACTGGCGGCATTTTCGCTGTTTAGTATGAAGGCACCGAAAGGATCAGAGGCGATGTCCGGAATGGCAAGTGCAGCGGTGGCTACATTTCTTGTGGAGGCAGTACACAGATATATTTCGGGTGACTTACTGGGAGTCAGCTTTCTAGGTGAAGTAGGAAGTACAGCCGGAAGCTTAGGTGGAGTTGCAGCAGCGATCATGGTGCCGATCATGATGGGAGTAAATCCGGTATACGCAGTTGTTGCGGGGGCAGCGCTGGGAGGATATGGAATTTTACCGGGATTTATTGCAGGATATGTAGTTGGATTTGTTGCACCGCTTCTTGAGAAATATTTACCGACAGGGCTGGATGTGATTGTCGGAGCGCTCTGTGTGGCACCGCTGGCAAGAGGAATTGCATATATTTCCGATCCAGTTGTAAATGCAGCGATGGAACACATAGGATCTATGATCACAGCAGCGACAGATCAGTCACCGGTATTGATGGGATTTATGCTCGGAGGCTTGATGAAAATGATCTGTACCTCACCGCTTAGTTCTATGGCGTTGACGGCGATGCTTGGACTGACCGGACTTCCGATGGGAATTGCATGTATCGCATGTGTCGGTGGGGCATTTACAAACGGAATGATTTTCAAAATGCTCAAATTAGGGGATAAGAGCAGTACGATCGCAGTTATGGTAGAGCCATTGACACAGGCTCACATTGTGACGAAACACCCGATCCCAATTTATGGATCTAATTTCTTTGGTGGAGGAATTGCAGGTATTGGAGCGTCCCTACTTGGAATTGTATGTAATGCGCCGGGAACAGCATCACCGATTCCGGGATTGATCGCACCATTTGCGTTCAATTCACCGGTAAAAGTAATCCTTGCATTAGCCATCGGTGTGGCAGGCGGGACCTTGGCAGGATATGTGGGAGGACATATTTTCAAAAAGCATTACGCAGAATCTGACGCACACATGGAAGGATAGGGAATCGGAGAGATACCGAAGAGAAGTAATCCGTACAGAACGAGCAGGCCTATTTTTTGCAATCCGTAAACATAGGGAGAAAAGTGGCATAAAGTAAAAAGAGGCAAATATGTAAAAAGAAGAAACCGCGAAACCTCTGGGGAGAGGCGACGATGTTTCTTCTTTTTGTATTGCACAAAATATGAAAAAGATGTTTGTTGTACTATAAAATACTAAGAGAGATCAAATAATTCAATGCTGCGGAAAAGGATCCCTTTCATCTGTGCGATCGCAATCCCGTAATTTGTGATTGGGACATTCTGATCTTCGGCACAGGCAATCCGGTATTTCATCTCGCGGTCATTGAGCATACAGCCACCACAGTGGATGATCAGCTTATATGGGGATAGATCAGCTGGAAATTCTGTGCCGCTTGTAAAGTGAAATTCCGGTTCACAGTTTGTATAGCTGCGAATCAGGCGTGGAAGTTTCACAGTGCCGATATCTTCGCATTGCCGATGGTGCGTGCATCCCTCGGAAATCAGTATTTTGTCTCCGTCAGAAATAGAATCCAAAGTGTGGGCGCCGTTTACGACAGTGGAAAGATTCCCTTTATGCCTTGCAAACAGGATTGAAAAGGAAGTAAGAGGGATATCTTTTGGCGTCTGTCGGTCTACCTGAGCAAAAGCCTGACTGTCGGTGATGACCATTCGTGGTTTGACAGACAGTTCGTCTAATGTCTGGCGAAGCTCCGTATCCTGTACGCAGAGCACACGCCCATGATGATCCAAAATATCCCGGATGGTCTGCTGCTGTGGAAGGATCAGACGTCCCTTTGGTGCAGAGGCATCGATCGGAATCACGAGGATCACAAGATCCATGGGGGAGAGCAGATCGCTGACGATCGGAAGTTTTGTTTCTTCGCTTGGCTGGATTGCGCCGAGCAGGTCTTTGAGTGCAGAAATCTGAAATCCGGAGGCAGCACTGATAGAAATAGCTGATCCGTTTTTCGAGGTGTCTGTAGTCGTATCTGGCATCTGGGATTCGCTAGCCGGGCAAAGATCACATTTATTGAATGCGATGACATAGGGAATCTGTTTTTTCTGGATCTGTTCCAGAAGAGCGAGATCTTCCTCCGTCATCCCGATGGTGCCATCCACAACAAGGATGGCAATATCGGTCTTATTTAACATTTGGTAGGTCTTCTGAACGCGCAGCTCTCCGAGTGGTCCGTGGTCATCAAGTCCCGGAGTGTCGATGAGTACGACAGGACCAAGCGGGAGAAGCTCCATGGATTTTAATACCGGATCCGTTGTTGTCCCTTTGATGTCGGAGACGATTGCGAGATTCTGACCGGTCAGTGCGTTGATCAGGCTGGATTTTCCGGCATTTCGTTTCCCGAAGATTCCGATATGTAGGCGTTCAGAGGAAGGGGTTGCATTTAAACTCATGTCAGTTATAGTCCTTTCCATGATAAGTAGAGTATCGTGTTACAAAGAAAAAGTATCAGGGACCAAAGCGGTACGTTTGAGAGATGCTAGAAACGGAAATCTCTCCGATTTTCTTCTTCAATCGCGCGTAGATGGTCAATAACGATTGCGCGTACGTTCTCATTTGGAATCTGCTCCAGTTCTTTTAAAATCAGTTTTTCTCCGACTTCTTTTGTCGCAGGAGAAGCATAGTCTGTCAGATATTCTTTCAGTGTCATCAGTGCATTTGGCTGGCAGCAGTTCTGGATCTGACCGGATTTGCAAAGAGACATGAAACGGTCGCCGGTGCGGCCTTCCCGGTAGCAGGCAGTACAGAAGCTTGGGATGTATCCCATTTCCATCAGCCACTTGACAATATCATCGAGTGATCTTGTATCACTGAGGTCAAACTGTGCAGAGTTTTCTTCTTCAGGTTCCGGCTCTGCATATCCGCCTACACTTGTCTTGGAGCCGCCACTGATCTGGGAGATTCCAAGGTGCAGAACACGCTCGCGGGATTTCTGACTCTCGCGGGTAGATACGATCATGCCGGTATAAGGCACTGCAATGCGGATGCATGCCACAAGTTTTGCAAAAATATCATCGTTGATCCCGTTGTCAAAATCATTTGTGTCAATATCGTCGGCTGGACATAAGCGCGGCACACTGATCGTATGAGGACCCACACCGTATGCAGCTTCCAGATGTTCTGCATGCATCAGAAGTCCTGCAAATTCATAGCGGTATTTGTCAAGACCGAACAGCACACCGATTCCGACATCATCAATACCTGCTTCCATTGCACGGTCCATCGCGGTAGTATGGTAGTCATAGTCGTGTTTTGGTCCGGTCGGATGCAGCTCCAGATAGCTTTTTTTATGATAGGTTTCCTGGAATAAAATGTAAGTTCCAATTCCTGCTGCCTTCAGTTTCCGATAATTTTCTACCGTTGTTGCCGCAATATTGACATTGACACGGCGGATTTCTCCGTTTTTATGTTTGATGCTGTAGATGGTGTCAATACATTCGAGGATATATTCGATCGGATTGTTCACAGGATCTTCCCCGGCCTCCAGCGCCAGACGTTTGTGACCGAGATCCTGGAGCGCGATCACTTCCTGACGGACTTCTTCCTGCGTCAGTTTCTTTCTTGCGATATGCTTGTTCTTTAAATGGTACGGACAGTAAGTACATCCGTTGACACAGTAGTTGGACAGATAGAGCGGCGCAAACATGACGATACGGTTTCCGTAGAAATCTTTTTTGATCTGTTCTGCAAGTGCATAAATTTCTTCATTTTTCTCTTCGATATCACAGTCAAGAAGAACGGCAGCTTCCCGGTGGGAGAGCCCTTTTCGTTCTTTGGCTTTTGCAATGATCTGGTCGATCAGTTCCACGTTATGTTTGTTTGCCTCTGCATAGGAGAGGGTTTCCAGAATTTCCTCGTGGTTGATAAATTCCTCTGGATTTTTTGATCTGACATCGTACATGGTGATGTTCCTCCTCTTGAATATGATAGTTTTGGCATGAGTTCATGCAATTAGTTTACTGGTGGGATTGTTTCGGTATTCAAAGAATCTCCGCGGGCTACGACAACATGGTAGCCGATTTTCTCCATCCGCTTTTCCATACAGTGCCGGCATTCAGCAGCTTCATCTCCCGTACAGATTTTGTTGTCGTAGAGCGCATAATCTTTTCGCACATCGGTTGGAGAAAGGTTTGGCATAACGACATTTGCTCCGGCAAGAATACCAAGCTCTCTTCCGTTTGGATCGATCGTTCCAAGCGCAGTTGTCGAAGGCAGCAGAAGCTTTGGAATCATCAGTCGCAGAAGTCCGAGCATAAATAAGGTCAGTTCCAGCGTGCCGGCCGGCTGTGCGGCAAATGGGGTATCATGGTGCGGAATAAAAGGTCCGATTCCGACCATATGTGGATTCAGTTGTTGGATAAATAACATATCTTCTGCGAGATGCTCGGCAGTCTGGTAAGGAGAGCCGACCATAAATCCGGTTCCGGTCTGATAGCCGATTTCCTTCAGATCATACAGACAGCGTTGCCGGTGGGCGGCGGTCAGTGCCGGTGGATGCAGTTTGCCATAGTGGGTGGAATTATATGTTTCGTGCCGCAGAAGATAACGATCCGCCCCAGCATCAAAAAATGCCTGATAACTTTCTCGTTCTTTTTCGCCGATGGAGAGTGTGATAGCACAGTCCGGAAAGTCTGTTTTAATCTTCTCGATCAGAGAGATAATTTTTTGATCTGTAAACCAGCCATCTTCTCCGCCTTGAAGGACAAAGGTGCGAAAGCCCAGTTCATATCCGGTACGGCAGCAGTTTTGGATATCTGTTTCACTCAGTCGGTAGCGACACGCATTTAGGTTGCTTTTCCGGATGCCGCAGTAGATGCAGTCATTTTTGCAATAGTTTGTAAATTCGATCAGACCGCGGATATACACATCATGTCCATAATGTTGGTGCCTGACTTCGCGTGCCTGTGAAAATAGATATTCGCTCACATCGCGGGTGCGGTTTTCAATCAGAAACATCCACTCTTCTTTCGAGAGGAGATGGGTGTCACGCAGTTGATCGATCAAGGTGATCAAAGTTTGTTCTGCTATTTTATTCATAGAAAATACTGCCTTTCTTAAAGTTCCGCGGAAGTTGTCTTTGCATAAATTGTCTTGCTGGAAATACCGGGAAGCATTCCGATTTTCCCAGATAAGGCGCTGATCACGTTGTTGGGTGCATCCATAGCAATGCTGATGATGGAGAGGCTTTTCTCACGGTAAGGGATTCCCATTCTTCCGATGATATAGTTGCCATACTGGCTGAGCAGGCTGTTGAGCTGTTCGACAGAATCGCTGTTTTCCACGACAATACCGATCAGAGCGATTCTGGTAGGTGTTTGTTCCATAAAGACCTCCTGTAATTCTTATGTGGTAATCGTATCATATCGGGATAGCTGAGGAAGAGTGATGTGATCTTTTTAGAAAAAAAGACTCTGCGAGAAGGCAAAGTCTGATGAGTGTTTTCCATATGGTATCATGCACAGTTTCAGGAAGGATACCGTATACGGTCAGTCATTTTGTTGTCCTCTTCGCCTTTTCACTCAGGAATTCCTTTATGATCAGTACGTTTTTTTCAGTATAACATGTGGAAGAGCGGACGGCAATAAAAGTTTATTGTTTGACGAACTTGTGTGAAAAGGGGTTTACGCGGGGAAAAGAATTCGTTACAATAAAGAAGAGTCGGAAAAAGACTGGAGAGCCGGGGAGAGGCCGGCAAAAATCAGAGAAAAGAGGAGACAGATTATGGCAAATCCAATCGTAACATTTGAGATGGAAAACGGAGATGTGATCAAGGCAGAATTATATCCGGAGATCGCACCAAATACAGTGAATAATTTTATTTCTTTAGTACAGAAAGGATTTTATGACGGACTGATCTTCCACAGAGTGATCCGTGGATTCATGATCCAGGGAGGATGTCCGGACGGAACAGGAATGGGCGGCCCGGGATATCAGATCAAGGGAGAATTTAAGCAGAATGGATTTACAAATAACTTAAAGCATGAGCCGGGAGTTCTCTCTATGGCAAGAGCAATGCATCCGGATTCTGCAGGATCACAGTTCTTTATTATGCACGAAACTTCTCCGCACTTAGACGGATCTTATGCTGCATTCGGAAAGGTAACAGATGGCATGGATGTCGTAAATAAGATCGCAGAGACAGCGACAGACTACAGTGACCGTCCGTTGGAGACACAGAGAATGAAGAAAGTGACTGTAGATACAATGGGAACAGAGTATCCGGAACCAGAGAAAAGATAACAAGTATCTTTGGAAATGAAGAAAAGAGCTGCACACCAAAACAACCGGTGGGCAGCTTTTTCTCTTGCAATACGACTTGGCTTCCAGTACAATAAAAGGCAGCTGGCAACAATGAGTAGAAAGCGAGGAACAGCCATGCGAATGATTCAGACAGAGAAACTTGTATATGAATATGAAAAAAGAGACGAAGAAGGAAATATAATCGGAAGTCATCGGGCAATCAATGCGGTCGATGTTCATGTGGAGCCGGGAGAGTTTGTTGCGATCCTTGGTCATAATGGTTCAGGAAAATCTACACTGGCAAAACATATGAATGCGATCCTGACACCGACAGAAGGTACGATGTGGGTAAATGGCAGAGATACGAAAGAACCAGATAATCTGTGGGAGGTCAGACAGTCTGCGGGGATGGTATTCCAGAATCCAGACAATCAGATCATCGGAACCGTGGTAGAGGAGGATGTCGGATTTGGTCCGGAGAACCTTGGAGTGCCCACAGAGGAGATCTGGAAACGTGTTGAGAAAAGTCTTGAGGCGGTTGGGATGATCGAGTATCGGCATCATTCCCCGAATAAATTATCTGGAGGGCAGAAACAGCGCGTTGCGATTGCAGGAGTTGTGGCAATGGAGCCAAAATGTATTGTACTGGATGAACCGACTGCGATGCTTGACCCAAATGGGCGTAAAGAAGTGCTGCGTGCCGTGGAAGAACTTAGACGTCGGGAGAAAGTGACAGTGATTCTGATCACACATTATATGGAAGAAGTAGTTGATGCTGACCGGGTAATCGTCATGGATCAGGGAAATGTTGTGATGGAAGGAACACCGAGGGAGATCTTTTCCCGGGTAGAGGAATTAAAGAAATATCGATTGGATGTGCCGCAGGTCACGCTGCTTGCCTATGAATTGCAGCAGAGAGGTCTGCCGCTTTCAAACGGCATTTTAAAGACAGAGGAATTGGTGAAAGAATTATGTCAATTACATTAGAACATATCAATTATACATATAGTGAAGGGACAGCCTATGAAAAAAAGGCGCTAAAAGATATCAATTTGGAGATTCCCCACGGGCAGTTTGTAGGGATCATCGGACATACAGGTTCCGGGAAGTCTACACTGATCCAGCATTTCAATGGATTGATCAAGGCCACGAGCGGGGTGTTGAAGTATAATGGGGAGAATATTTACGGGGAACAGTATGACTTGCGAAAGCTGAGAAGTCAGGTGGGGCTTGTGTTTCAGTATCCAGAACATCAGTTATTTGAGACAGATGTGATCACAGATGTCTGTTTCGGACCGAAAAATCAAGGATTGTCTCCCGAAGAGTGTAAGGAGCGGGCAAGAGAGGCATTAAAACTTGTCGGGTTTCCAGAAGAGTTGTATGAAGTATCTCCATTTGATCTGTCTGGCGGACAGAAACGAAGAGTTGCGATCGCAGGGGTACTTGCAATGCATCCACAGGTACTCGTACTTGATGAGCCAACCGCAGGGCTGGATCCGAAAGGGAGAGATGAGATCTTAGATCAGATTGCCCTTCTCCATGAAAAGAAAGATATGACGGTCATTCTTGTATCTCACAGTATGGAAGATATTGCGAAATATGTGGAGCGCATCATTGTGATGAATCGCGGAGAGAAGATGTATGATGGAACTCCGCGGGAGGTGTTTGCGCATTACAAGGAGCTGGAAGCAGTAGGGCTTGCGGCACCACAGGTTACTTATATTATGAATGCTTTGAGAGAAAATGGGATTTTGGTATCATCCGAGGCGACAACGGTGGAAGAGGCTGCAGACGAGATTCTGCGAGTGGTATCCGGGGAGAAGAAGGAAGCAGGCAGCAGAGATGGGCAGGTGAGAAAATGATTCGAGATATAACAATAGGACAGTATTATCCGGCGGACAGTATTTTGCACCGCCTGGATCCGAGAGTAAAGATATCTTGTACATTATTGTATTTGATTTCTTTGTTTCTATTTAAGAGTGTACTTGGATATGTGATTGCCGGGTGCTTTCTTGCCGGAGTGATCTGGTTATCAAAGGTTCCAGTCAAATTTATTGTAAAAGGATTAAAGCCGGTTGTAATGCTTTTGATGATCACAGTGATTTTTAACTTGTTTTTGACAAATGAAGGGGACGTATTAGTCAAAGTCTGGATTTTTAAAATCACGGAAGGAGGACTTCGCACAGCGGTATTTATGGCAATCCGTCTTGTATTTTTAATCGCAGGTTCTACGATCATGACATTGACAACAACGCCAAATGCGTTGACAGACGGGATTGAGAAGCTATTAAGACCGCTGAATAAGATTCATGTTCCAGTGCATGAGATTGCGATGATGATGTCGATCGCGCTGCGCTTTATTCCGATTCTGCTGGAAGAGACAGATAAGATTATGAAAGCACAGATCGCAAGGGGGGCAGATCTGGAGAGTGGAAATATTATTCAAAAGGCAAAGAATATGATTCCGATCCTTGTACCGCTGTTTGTCTCTGCTTTCCGTCGTGCCAATGACCTTGCAATGGCGATGGAGGCAAGATGTTACCGCGGTGGGGATGGAAGAACAAAGATGAAACCGCTTGTATATCATTCACGGGACTATCTGTCTTACACAGTGATGGCAGTCTATCTTGTCATCGTTGTTGGAATCGGAAGATATGTGCCGTTTCATCTGTGGATATTTTAGAGGGTGAGTTATGCAGAAAAAGAGAATCAAACTGACGATCGCGTATGACGGGACAAATTACTGTGGATGGCAGGTACAGCCAAATGGAATCACAGTGGAGGAAGTGATCAATAAGGCACTTTGTAAACTGACTGGGGAAGATATTGCAGTGATCGGCGCCAGCCGCACAGATTCTGGGGTACATGCCCTTGGAAATGTGGCAGTGTTTGACAGTGCGACAAGCATCCCGCCGGAGCGGATCGCGATGGCATTAAATCAGAGACTCCCAGATGATATTGTGATTGTAAAATCTGAGGAAGTAGCCACGGATTTCCATCCACGGTATTGCGATTGTGAGAAAACATACGAATACCATATTATCAATACGCGGACGCCAATTCCGACCAAGCGACTGACAAACTATTTTGTTTCCTACGATCTTGACGTAGAAAGGATGCAGCAGGCGGCAGATTATCTTGTCGGAGAGCATGACTTTGTCAGTTTCTGTAATGTGCGGACACAAGTGGAAGATACTGTGCGGACGGTGACCGAGCTGGAAGTCTTGAGAGAAGGGGAGGAGATTACGATCCGGATCAGCGGAAACGGATTCCTCTATAATATGGTTCGGATTATCGTGGGAACACTGGTTCGCGTAGGAAGAGGATTTTATACCCCTGAGAAAGTGAAAGAAATTTTGGAGGCAAAAGACAGAAAGGCTGCAGGAGTGACTGCTCCGGCACATGGTCTGATGCTGGTGGAGATCCGTTATCCGAAGAAATAGAATAGTGAAAAGAAGGAAGCTAAAGAAATGTATTTTGAGGTTGTGAAATTTTGAAAAATCAGAAAGAAACACCCTATGAAATCATAACTCTTTAGCTTTTTTTATTGAGAAAAGTCAACTTTGTGTCTCAGATTGCAGTAGGGGGCAGAGAAAGAAGCAAGAATTCCGTTTGATGATTTAAAAGAAATACGTTAGAATAGAGGGGGTTAAGTTAAAAAGTTCAAAAATATGATAGATAAAAATAAAGATAAAGGAGCAAAAAATGAAAGCATTAGTAATCGCGGAGAAACCTTCCGTTGCGAGAGATATTGCGCGTGTATTAAAGTGTACAAAAAATATTTCTGGTGCGATAGAGGGAGAGAAGTATGTAGTGACATGGGCGCTCGGTCATCTTGTGACGCTGGCAGATCCGGAGGAATACAGCAAAGAGTATAAAGAGTGGAAGATGGAAGTTCTTCCAATGATGCCAAAGCCGATGAAACTGATTGTGATCCAGAAGACGGCGAAACAATACCGTGCGGTAAAGGAGCAGCTGTTTCGGAAAGATATCGGGGAGATTGTCATTGCAACAGATGCAGGAAGAGAAGGGGAGCTTGTGGCGAGATGGATTCTTGAGAAAGCGGGATGCAAAAAGCCGATCAAGCGCCTTTGGATTTCTTCTGTGACAGATAAGGCAATCCGGGAGGGATTTGCAAAGCTTTGTGACGGCAGAAAATACAATGATCTTTATGCAGCAGCGGTATCCCGCGCAGAGGCAGATTGGCTTGTCGGGATCAATGCGACACGGGCGCTGACCTGCAAATATAATGCACAGCTTTCTTGTGGGCGTGTGCAGACACCGACATTGGCAATGATTGCAAAACGAGAAGAAGAAATCCGCGCATTTCGCCCGCAGGAATATTATGGTCTTCAGGTGCAGGCGGGAAAGATTCAGTGGACATGGCAGGATCAAAAGTCGGGAGGTTTCCGGTCGTTTTCAAAAGAGCGGATAGAAACTATCAGCAGTTTTGTTTCCAATGAGAAACTGTCTGTGAAAAAGGTGGAGAAAGCAGCGAAAAAGAAATATGCGCCGGGGCTTTATGATTTGACGGAACTGCAGCGAGACGCCAATCAAAAATTTGGATTTTCTGCAAAGGAAACGTTAAATATCATGCAGCGACTCTATGAGAATCACAAAGTGCTGACGTATCCTCGGACGGATTCCAGATACATTGGCACGGATATCGTAGATACGATCAAGGACAGACTGCGCGCAATTAGTGTTGGGCCATATAAGAAGCTGGCAGGAAGTCTTGTGATGAAGCCGCTTCGCACGAACAAGTCGTTTGTAGATGATAAAAAAGTAAGTGACCACCATGCGATCATTCCGACAGAACAGTATGTCCAGCTGGAACATATGACAAGTGAGGAGAGAAAGATTTACGATCTTGTTGTGAGAAGGTTTTTAAGTGTGCTCTATCCTCCGTTTGAGTATGAGCAGACCACACTGCATGCGGTGGTTTTAGGTGAACATGCAGGAAAAAACAGTGAGGAACATTTCGTTGCAAAAGGAAAGATCGTAAAGGAAGCAGGATGGAAAACCGTCTATGACTATGAGGAAGAAGAGGCGGAGGAAGGACTGAAAGAACAGTCTCTTCCAACGATAGAAGCCGGTGACAGATTGCCGGTGGAGCGGGCGGCTGTGACAAGAGGAAAGACAAAACCGCCGGCACATTTTACCGAGGCGACGCTGCTGTCTGCGATGGAAAATCCGGTCAGATATATGGAGAGCAGAGATCAAAAAGCTGCCAGAACACTAGGGGAGACCGGAGGGCTTGGAACGGTTGCCACGCGAGCGGATATTATTGATAAATTATTTTCTTCATTTTTGATGGAGCTAAAAGGAAAAGAAATCCATATTACGTCCAAAGGCAAGCAGCTTCTGGAGCTTGTACCGGAAGACTTAAAGAAGCCTGAGCTGACAGCAGATTGGGAAGGGAAGTTGTCAGCGATTGCAAAGGGGAGCCTAAGGAAAGAAAAATTTCTTGAGGAGATCAGGAACTATACGGAGGAGCTGATAGAGGAGATTAAAAAGGGAGACGGAAAATTCCGCCATGACAATGTGACAAATAAGAAGTGTCCGGAGTGTGGGAAACCGATGCTTGCGGTCAAAGGGAAAAATGCAAGAATGCTTGTATGCCAGGACAGAGCCTGTGGATACAAAGAAGTGATCGCCCGCATTTCCAATGCGAGATGCCCGAATTGTCACAAGAAGATGGAAATTATTAAAAAAGGTGATGAAGAGCAGTTTGTATGCGCGTGTGGACATAAGGAAAAGATGTCTGCATTCAAGGCACGGAGAGCCAAAGAGGGTGCAGGGGTAAGCAAGAAGGATGTCCAGCGGTATCTGAAGCAGCAGAAAGATGAGCCGGTCAATACAGCGTTTGCAGATGCATTTGCGAAGCTGAAATTGTAAGATGGAAGGATGATCGGAAAAGGGAAACGATGCACAAGAGGCTGAGCATTTTTATAGTGTTCCTATGTGAGAAAATGTTGTATAGATGTCTTTGCGTGTAGTATAATAACATACAGTAAAAAAGAAGGAGGCGCAGGGAAACCGACGCGCAAAGGTGTGAGTTGATGGCGCGCCGTACTCTGCAAGAAGGACAATGCAGATTAAAAATGTAAAAGTATTTACAGAAGAAAAACAGTTTCAACAAGGAGAGATTGCAATCGCAGACGGAGTTTTTGCAAAAGAGGCAGACGGAGAAGTGATCGATGGAGAAGGTTGTTATGCGATTCCAGGAATGATCGATGTTCATTTTCATGGCTGTGTAGGGTATGATTTCTGCGATGGGACAGAGGAGGCGATTGCCGAGATTGCTAAATACGAGGCAGCTCAGGGAGTGACTACGATCGTTCCTGCAACAATGACACTTCCGGAGGAGACACTGATGGAGATTTCAAAGATTGCTGGAAATTATAAGGCAACGGAAGGAGCTGACCTTGCAGGAATCAATATGGAGGGGCCGTTTATCAGCCCTGGAAAGAAAGGGGCACAGGCATCCACACATATTGTAAAACCGGATATTGCGATGTTTCGCAGACTGCAGGAGGCTGCAAATGGACTGTATCGTTTGGTAGATATTGCGCCGGAAGTAGATGGGGCAATGGAATTTATTGAGGAATTAAAAGAGGAAGTCAATATTTCTTTTGCACATACACTTGCAGATTATGATATTGCGAAGAAAGGATACGATCTGGGAGCAAATCATGCCACACATCTGTACAATGCAATGCCTCCATTTTCACATCGGGCACCAGGAGTGATCGGGGCGGCACATGACAGTGCACATTGTATGGTAGAATTAATCACAGATGGGGTACATATCCATCCATCGGTTGTGCGTACTACTTTCGATATGTTTGGAGATGACAGAGTTGTTTTGATCAGTGATAGTATGAGAGCGACTGGGATGCCAGATGGAGAGTATACACTTGGAGGACAGGCAGTACAGGTGAGAGGAAATCGAGCTACATTGGTAGAAGGAGGTGCGTTGGCAGGCTCCGTGACAAATCTGGCAGACTGTATGCGCGTGGCAGTGAAAGAGATGCAGATTCCGCTTGAAAGTGCAGTGGCAGCGGCAACGATGAATCCTGCAAAGAGTGTGGGACTTTATGATAAGTATGGTTCAATCACAGAAGGAAAAGTTGGAAATGTTGTGCTGCTTCGGGAAGATTTATCACTCAAGGCAGTAATCCAAAATGGAAGAGTGATTCGTTGGGAAGAATAAGTTTGATAGGAAAAAATTAATTATTTATAAAAGAAAAAAAGAGGAGACAACAGGAAATCCGAGAGGGGAACCTGTTGTCTTTTTCTAATTTTTATTTATTATAATCTTTTTGCACAAAGAAATTTAGAATTTATCGATGACGAAATGTAAGATTTCTGACATACGCTTCTGAAGGTCTTCAGAGCAAAGTTCTGGATGATTACATTTTTTTTCTAAAAGATCTTTTGTGAGACTCACAGTGATGTCTGTGATAATGTCAAGAGTTTTTTCCGTAACCCTTGTACGCGGATCATCAATTAGTGGAATCAGAATCTTTCTGCATCTCTCTGTATAGTTTTTTCCGAAATACATTGCCTCAATATCTGAACTGAATTTATTACGTTCTTCTGGAAATAAATCATAATAAATATTTAAAAAATCAGGAAGATTATCGCTGTGTTTTCCGAAGAAAAAGTTGTGGAAAATACAAGAATACTTTAAGGCAGATTCTGCGAAGCAATCCCAAATAGCATAGAATTTTTCATAAACATCAGAAGTGTAATTTAGAGCTTCTAATTTTTCGCTGTATTTTTGGAAACGAGAAATAGAAGCAAGCATAATCAGCTCATCTAAATCTTGAAAGTAAAAATAAATAGTAGAGTTATGAAAACCGGAGGCAGTGGCGATTTTTCGGATAGACAGATATTTCAAGCCATCCTCATCAAGAAGTTTTTGTGTTACTTTGATAAATTGAATCAAATTCTCGCGCTTAGAGTTATCTTTTGTATAGTCGATCATAGATGTTCAATTCTCCCACTCTTTATTTAGATAAGTTAAAACTTATGTGATTAGTATAGTACGAAAAAGAAAGGAATTCAAGAGAAAAGGTTTATAGAAAAAAATGATAAATGATATTGAAAAAAGCTATTGACAATAAGCGCGCTTAGTGATAGTTTAATAGTATAAATGACGTACTAAGCGCGATTAGTAAAAAATAAATTGTGCAGAATGCACATAAAACAAGGAGGAAAAAATCATGAGACTAGAAATAGGAAATTTCTATGTGAAAGACATTGTTTTTGGAAACGAGCTTTCATATGAAGATGGTATTCTTACAATCGAGAAAGAAGCCGCACTGAATTATATCAGACAGGATGAAAGAATTACAGAAGCAGAACTTTACATTGCAAAGCCAGGAGATCAAATTCGCATGTGTCCGGTAAAAGAAGCAATTGAACCGCGTGTACGTCCAGATGGGAGAAGTGCATTTCCGGGTTACACAGGGGATATGACAAGAGCAGGCGAGGGTGTGACATATGCTTTGAAAAATTGTAGTGTTCTTGTAGTCGGAAGACATTGGGGCGGATTTCAGGATGGAATCATCGATATGAGCGGAGAAGGTCAGAAATATACACTTTTTGGTCAATTGATGAATATTGTACTTGTTGCAGATACGAATGAAGAGTTTGAAAAGCATGAACAGCAGAAGAAAAATGATGCATTGAGAAGAGCGGGGCACAAACTGGCAGAATATATTGCAAACTGTGTCAAAGAATTAGAGCCGGAGGAGACAGAAGTATTTGATCTTGGAGCTATGATCAAACGAGGAGAAGAAGTAGAAAAACTTCCTTCAGTCGTATATGTGATGCAGCCGCAGTCTCAGATGGAAGAATTAGGATATAATGATCTTGCCTATGGATGGGATATGAATCGTATGCTTCCGACGGTGATGCATCCAAATGAGGTGTTGGATGGAGCAATTGTATCAGGAAGTTTCATGCCGGTTTCCTCTAAATGGTCTACATATGATTTCCAAAATTGCCCGAATATCAAGGCATTATATAAAGAGCATGGAAAAACAATCAATTTCCTTGGTGTAATTATGTCAAATTTAAATGTTGCTCTGGAACAGAAAGAAAGAGCGGCGCTCTATGTGGCCCAGATTGCAAATACATTAGGTGCGGATGGAGCAGTCGTGGCGGAAGAAGGATATGGAAATCCAGATGCGGATTTTGTTGGATGCATTGTAGCATTGGAAGATGCCGGGGTTAAGACAGTCGGAATTTCTAATGAATGTACAGGGCGCGATGGACAGTCACAGCCACTTGTAACATTGGATGAAAAGTGTGATGCAATTGTATCTTGTGGTAATGTTTCAGAATTGATTGAACTTCCTCCAATGGAAACCGTACTCGGTGAATTGCAGGCTCTTGGACGTGATGGATTGTCCGGAGGATGGGCAGCAGATGAGAAACTCGGACCATCTGTGCGAGAAGACGGATCTATTATTATGGAAAACAATTCTATGTTCTGTGGAGATCAGGTATGTGGCTGGTCACCAAAGACCATGAAAGAATTTTAAGGAGGGAATTTATAATGAAGAAAGCGATTTTATATATCAATCAATTTTTTGGTCAGATTGGTGGAGAAGATAAGGCGGATGTTGCTCCTGAGATTCATGAGGGAAAAATCGGACCGGCATTAGAATTTGCAAAAGATCTGGATGCAGAAATCACACATACCATTATTTGCGGCGATAACTTTATGGGATCCAAAACAGAGCAAGCTGTCAGCACGATTTTGGATATGTTGTCAGACAAAGAGTTTGATCTGTTTCTTGCAGGACCTGCATTTCAGGCGGGAAGATATGGAGTAGCATGCGGAACAATCTGCAAAGCTGTCAAAGAAAAATACAATGTACCGGTAATCACATCGATTAATGAGGAAAATCCGGGTGCAGAGATGTTCAAAAAAGATATGTACATCTTAAAAGGTGGCAACATTGCTTCCAGAATGCGTGCAGATGTCAAAGCAATGGTAAATCTTGCAAATAAGATTTTAAATGGAGAAGAAGTAGGAAGCGCGGACGAAGAGGGTTATTTCCCGCGTGGAGTACGCAGGCAGGTGTGGAGAAGAGATGGAAAGCCAGCTTCAGAAAGAATGGTAGAGATGCTGGTGAAAAAATTAAATGGGCAACCATTTGAGACGGAACTTCCAATGCCAAAGCTGGACAGAGTACCGATTGCACCGGCAATCAAAGATCTCGGGCATGCTAAAATTGCTCTGTTAAATACAGGCGGTATTGTTCCAGTAGAAAATCCGGATCATATTCAGTCAGCATCGGCAACAAGGTGGGGAAGATACGATATTTCCGGAGATGCAGTATTAAAAGGAGGAGAATACAAAACAATTCATGCAGGCTTTGACCCGGCGGCAGCAGATGCAGATCCGAATGTCATTACTCCGGTAGATGCATTGAAAGAGCTTGAGAAAGAAGGTGTTTTTGGAAGCCTTCATCCTTACTTTTATACGACGGTGGGAACCGGAACAACACAGGCGGAAGCAGAGAGAATGGCAAAAGAGATTATTCCATATCTGAAAGAAGACGGAGTAGACGGTGTCATTATGGTTTCTACATGAGGTACTTGTACACGTTGCGGTGCAACGATGGTAAAAGAAGTAGAAAAAGCAGGATTTCCAATCGTGCAGATGTGTAATTTGATACCGGTAGCAAAAACAGTTGGTTCTAATAGAATTGTTCCGACAATCTCTATTCCATATCCGTTGGGAGATCCAGCAACAACGAAAGAGGAACAGTGGAAGTTAAGATACCATAGAACGAAAGTGGCGGTGGAATCTCTTGCAGCAGATATCACAGAGCAGACAGTATTCAAAGTATAAAGGGGGAACCTTGAATGAAAAAATCAAAAGCAGGAAGTGCAGTATTTGTTGTTTCACTTGTTTTGATTGCAATTATGGCTATATGGTCAGTGGCGTTAAATGAGAGTTTTACAAAAGTTTCTAATGCAGCATTTACGTTTTTGACAACAGATTTTGGATGGCTGTATCTGCTCGCAATGACGATCTTTTTAGTATTTGTTATCTACATGGCTTTTGGAAAGTATGGAAAGATTCGTCTTGGAGGGGATGACTCTAAACCGGAATACAGTAATCTTACGTGGTTTGGACTTCTTTTTGGATGTGGGATGGGCGTAGGTCTTGTATTTTGGGGTGTTGCAGAGCCGTTGACACATTACTTAAATCCGGTGGGCGTAGAAAGCGCCACACCGGAAGCAGCAGACTTCGCAATGAAATCCTTTTTTATGCATTGGGGGATCCTTCCATGGGCAAACTATGCGGTGATTGGACTCGCACTGGCATACTTTATGTTCCGAAAAAATAAAAAAGGTCTTGTAAGTAGCATATTAGAACCGTTGATCGGAGAAAAATTAGCAAATGGTTGGCTCGGCAAATTGGTAGATATCCTGGCAGTATTTGCGACAGTAGCAGGAGTTGTTACTTCTCTGGGACTTGGAACATTACAGATTAATGCAGGTTTCAATCGTTTGTTTGGTCTTCCGACAACTTTAGCGGTTCAGATTGGGATTATTGTAGTAGTATCAATACTGTATATTGGTTCGGCGGTATCTGGTATTGACAAGGGGATTAAGATCATTTCGGATACAAATTTATATGTTGCAGTCGGTCTCCTTGTTGTATGTTTTTTAGTGGGACCTAAAATTGAAATTTTGGATAGTTTTGTAAATGGAATGGGGCAATATATTGGAAGCTTTGTTCCGGATGCGCTTGCTGTCAATGCATATGGGGATAATAGTTGGCTCGGAAGTTGGAGATTATTTTATTGGGCATGGTTTATTGCATGGGCTCCTTTTGTCGGTGTATTTATTGCCCGCATCTCCAAAGGAAGAACGATTCGGGAATTTTTGCTTGGAGTAGTTCTTGTACCTGCGATTGCTTCTTGTATCTGGGGAGCAGTATTTGGAAGTCTGGGGATCAATCTTGGGGAAACAGGCGCTATGGCGATTGAAACCTTGAAAGAAGTTGTGGCAACACCGGAAGTTGGGCTATTTATGGTTCTTGAGGAATATCCGCTTGGATCAATCTTAGCAATTGTTGCAATTATTTCTTTGTGTGCATTCTTTGTTACATCAGCCAATTCTGGTGTATACGTGCTATCTATGTTAACAACAGACGGTGCAATCAATCCTCCAAACAGTAAAAAGGTTTTATGGGGAATTATTCAATCCATAATGGCAATAGGTCTTTTGATGGCAGGTGGATTGAAACCACTGCAAACGATATCGTTAGCTGCCGCATTTCCATTTATATTTATTATGTTTGGCGCATGTGCGGCCTTTATCAAATCGGTGAAAAAAGAAAAGATATAAACAACTCTGATTTTCTTAGCTAGGGATAGGCAATGGAAAAGCGGAAGAAGGTTACTAAATATTTATCTGCAGAAGACGGAGCTGTCGCTTTAACGATGATCAATCGTGAAGCGACAGCTCTTTTTTGATTTTATAACAGTTCTTCGTATTTTAACAAAATGGAAAGTGATAAATGATAATAAATATCAAAATCATATTGAAAACAGGAAAAACATATGGTAATATAAACGATATTGAAAATTATATTCAAAATTGCTTTTAGGTTATAGAAAAAGGAGCTTATTATGTTAAATATATTGCTTTCAGTAACAGCTACAGTATTATTTGTACTGCTCTGTGTTATTTATCCGCTTGGAATTCTTAGATTTTCAGAAAAATCCAAGGAAAAGCAAAGAAAGAGTGTGGATTGTTTTTTGCGGAAAATACATAAAAAAATGGGAGTATGGATAATCGTAGTCTCGCTGCTTCACGGAATTGTAGAAATCAAAGCCGGAAATTTGGATGGAATGTTCAGTGGAAAAATCTGTTTTCTACTTCTGATCTTATTATGGTTGAGTTATGGATTGAAACGGGTTCTTAAGGAAAAATGGATGATCGTGCATCGGATACTTGCAGTGCTCACAGTGATTGCAGTCATCGTTCATATAGGAGGTATGTGATGAAATTTATTTATTTGACAATCGGATTTTTTGCATTTGTGCTTGGTTGTGCAGGAATCGTGCTTCCGGTACTCCCGACGACACCGTTTCTGCTTTTGGCGGCAGTGTGTTTTACCCGGGGAAGCAGACGGGTAGATCAGTGGTTCAGACAGACAAAGGTATATAAGAATCATTTGGAAGGATTTGTGAATAACCGGGAGATGGAAGGAAAGACCAAAGTGGTGATACTGACATTTGCATCAATCTTTCTTCTGATTGCATTTTTTATGATGGAAAATGTATATGGGCGGACCTTCATTTTGTGTCTGATACTATTGAAATATTACTATTTTACATGCAGGATCAAGACGGTAAAGAAAAGAGAAAAGAAAGGGATAATATACCATGATGATCAACAAGCGATTAATTAAAGAGATGGGGGAGACAAAGCAGTACATCGGAATGCAGGTACTGCTTCAATGGGCAGCGCTCCTTTGCAATATTTGTCTCATATTTTACATTTCCAATGTTCTTTGGCAAGTGGTAAAAGGAAATGCCGGAAATATTTCCTTGATTTTGAGCATAGGAGTATTTGCCGGTGTCATTGCAGCACGTCGTCTGTTTTTGAGGCTGGAGGCAGCGTATTCCCATCGTTCCAGTGAGTATGTAAAGAAGAAACTGCGTCACCGGATTTACGAACATCTTTTGAAAGTTGGCGAGAAGTATGAGAAAACATTTTCTACTTCTGAAATTCTTCAGGTGGCAGCTGAGGGCGTAGAACAGCTCGAAATATATTTCGGGAAATATCTTCCGCAGTTATTTTACAGTCTGCTGGCCCCGATCACGCTTTTTATTCTTGTTTCCTTTATGAGTGTAAAAGTTGCACTGATCCTATTTTTATGTGTACCTCTCATCCCGGCTTCCATCATTGCCATACAGAAATTTGCAAAAAAATTACTGGCAAAATATTGGGGCAGTTATGTGCAGTTGGGAGATCATTTTCTTGACAATATTCAGGGACTGACCACATTGAAGGTTTATCAAAGTGATGGCTATAAAAGTGAAGAGATGAACAAAGATGCAGAACATTTCCGGAAAATTACAATGAAGGTTTTGACGATGCAGCTAAACTCAGTGACTTTGATGGATTTGATCGCTTATGGGGGAAGTGCGCTTGGAGTTATTTTTTCCTGTATGGAACTGCGGGCAGGAAACTTAAATATGATGCAGGCGTTGGCAATCATTTTGCTTGCGGCAGAATTTTTCATTCCACTACGGCTGCTCGGTTCATTTTTCCACATTGCGATGAATGGAATGGCGGCAAGCGATAAGATGTTTCGGCTACTGGATATGGAAGCAGAGGAAGTGGATATGGACGATAAGCAGGAGAGAGAGAAGGCTGGAGAAAAAAATGACCGTGTGCCGTATGCAGTTTCGGCAAGGCAGGTTACATTTGCCTATGAGGAAGAACAGCCGATTTTGAAAGAGGTGACAGTGGACATCCCTTCTCGTTCGCTCGTGTCAGTTGTCGGTGCATCTGGTTGTGGAAAGAGTACACTGGCATCACTGTTTATGGGGTATCAGACTGCGCAGAGTGGAAAGGTGCTGATCTGTGGCAAGGATATTCGGATGATCCCGGTAAAGGAGCGCATGAAACAGATGACGCTTGTATCTTTCCAAAATTATCTGTTTAAGGGGAGTGTTAGAGAAAATCTGTTGATGGGAGATCCATCTGCAACAGAGGAAAAACTTCTTGCGGTACTTAAAAAAGTTAATCTGTATGAGTTTTTCCAAACGCAGAACGGACTGGATACAATGCTCGATGAGCAGGCGGCAAATTTGTCTGGTGGACAGAAACAGAGACTTTGTATCGCGAGAGCGCTTCTTCATGACAGTGCACTCTATATTTTTGATGAGGCGACAAGTAATATTGATGTAGAGAGTGAAGAAATTATTTTGAAGTTGATTAGAAATCTTGCGCGGGAGAAGACGGTAATTCAGATCACACACCGCCTTGCCAATGTGGCAGACAGTGACCAGATTTATATGATGGAAAAAGGCTGTGTGATCGAGAAAGGAACGCAGGAAGAACTTCTTGAAAAGCAAGGCGCATATGCAGACATGTATGAACTGCAGAAAGCGTTAGAACAATATCGGGAGGAGGCAATATAATGAAGAGGAGAAGTGGAATCAAAATCGTCATGCAGTTGATCGGACTTGTAAAACCGATGTGGCTGATTATGACAGGGGCGGTCATTCTTGGAGTGATTGGGTATCTCTGTGCAACATTTATTACGATCCTGGGAGGATACGGTCTTCTCGGAGTGCTGGGAGTCCAGACAAAAATGTCCTTACATACCGTTTTTATCGTTGTGGCAGCGCTTGCGGTTCTTCGAGGAGCGCTCCGCTATGGGGAACAGGCGGGTAACCATTACATTGCATTTCGTCTCCTGGCTCTGATTCGGGATAAAGTATTTCAGAAACTTCGTAAACTGGCTCCGGCGAAACTGGAAGGAAAAGACAAGGGAAACCTGATTGCAATACTGACAAGTGATATTGAACTTTTGGAAGTATTTTACGCACATACGATTTCGCCGGTCTGTATTGCTGTGTTGACTTGTGCGGTGATGATTGCCTTTTTTGCCAGCTATCATCCAGCACTTGCGCTAATTGCCTTGGCAGGATATGTGACAGTCGGAGTTATTCTTCCGATGATCACAAGTAAGATGGGAAAAGAGGATGGAAATCGCTATCGCAATCAGTTCGGGGAGATCAACACTTATTTTCTCGACAGTATCCGAGGTCTTCGAGAGGTCATTCAATACGATTGTGGAGAAGAGCGATTGGCAAATATAGATCAGCAAAGTGAAGCGCTGACAAAACTGCAGGGCAGATTAAAGAACTGCGAAGGCAAAGCAAGAGCAAACTGCGATTGTGCGATTCTTGCTTTCTCGTTTCTGATGTTAATGACATCTGTATATCTCTTCCAGAAAGGGATGTTAAATACAGAGGGGGTTGTGATCAGTACGATTTCGATGCTTGGCTCTTTCGGACCAGTGACAGCACTCAACAATCTCGCAAATAACCTGCTTCACACATTTGCGAGTGGCAACCGGGTATTGGAACTGCTAGAAGAAGAGCCGCTGATCCAGGAGGTAGAAGAAAAAGGAGCAGAACCTTCTTTTGATGGCTTCCACATAAAGGAGCTTACGTTCTCTTACAAACAGGGTGAGGAGGAAGAACAGATCCTGTCGGATGTCTCTCTGGAAATTCCAAAGAACGGGATACTTGGAATCGTAGGAAAGAGTGGTTCTGGAAAATCAACTTTGATCAAATTGCTGATGAGATTCTGGGATGCAGAGAAAGGAGAGATAAGCATTTCCGGCAAACCGATCAAAGAGTGGAGTACAAACGGTCTTCGCGCACTGGAGAGCTACGTGATTCAGGATACATATTTATTTGAAGATACCATTGAAAATAATGTAAAGTTGGCACGACTTGGAAGTACTCATGAGCAAGTGGTGGAAGCATGTAAGAAGGCAAATATCCATGAATGGATCGAAAGTCTTCCAAATGGTTATGACACAGTGATCGGAGAAGGAAACCATCAGCTTTCCGGCGGAGAGCGGCAGAGAATTGGAATTGCAAGAGCATTTCTGCATAATAGTGAGGTTATTCTTCTTGATGAACCAACAAGTAACCTAGACAGCTTAAATGAAGCAGAGATTTTAAAAGTGCTTAAAGAACAACAGAAAGATAAGACCATTATTCTCGTATCCCACAGACAGTCTACAATGAAGATTGCAGATTGTGTCATCCGGATGAAAGAAGGACGCGCTTCTTAAAAGAAGGGGGAAATTCATCAAAGAGTCATTGACGCATTTCTTTCTAATAGTGTAGAATGAAGAAAGAAATATAAGAAAAAATATAAAAAATAAAGTGTCGCAGGATGTGGGCTGCGGCACTTTTTGATTTTAATAGTATAAAAATTTAAGAAAAGATTTAAAAAGGTATCTTCTAGTAGAAGTTATACGGTCTGTTCCGCTACTTTTGTTACTTTACTGGGTTCCCTCATATATACGAGAACATACATCACAGCGCCCATCGCACCGGCGAGAAGTACATCGATAACAGAGTGCTGTTTTAAGAACATTGTTGATAAAATGATCAGTACAGTCAATGCGAGAGAGCCGTAGTGGATCAGCGTGTTCTCCCGGAGCTTTTGATTGTGGGAGATGGCGATGTAGGCACCAAGGGAATTGTACACATGAATACTCGGCAGAATATTCGTCGGCGTGTCTGTAGCATAGAGGGTACGAACCATATCTACAAATATATTCTCTCTGGCAAAGGTATCCGGTCTTAATAACTGACCATTTGGATATAGCGTGGATACAATCAAAAAGATAGTCATTCCTGTGAAAAGGAAGAGACAGAGTCTGTAAAATTCGTTCGTATTACGGAAGAAAAAGTATCCGATCGTCACAGTGATAAAAGCGAACCAGAGCATATATGGAACTATAAAGTATTCGATAAAAGGAATCTTATCATCCAACGGGGTGTGGATAACATGAAATTTTGTAGTCACATGCTGCTCTAAGTAAAAAAACCATGGCAGATAGATCAGTCCATAGAGAAATACCCACGCATGCTTATATTTTTTCAAAAATGTTTTCATAGTTTTTACAACTCTCTTTCGTCATTGTCGGATCACTGCCTGACAGAGCCTGTAACAACAGGGGAAAGGCAGTTTAAGTTATAGGAGATTATAACATGAATGAAATGGAACAACAACTAAGTTCATAGTATCTTAATAATTTTCCGGAAAAATTTTATAAATTACTTTTGTATTGTCTGTGGTGCGATTATGAGCAGGCGTTCTTGTTCACAGGTGACGGAGATGGCATTCTGAAGAAAGGCAGACTCACCGTCTGCATGTACCGGCATAGGAGCGCTGGTATGGATCTGGACCTGTTTGCATCGGAATGTGTCGACGCCTTTTAGAGAGGTATGCCAGCCAAATAATCCGATTGCCATCAAAAATAATAGTTTTATCTTAGAGACATCGTGGATCATACAGAGATCTAACTTGCCGTCATTGTTCTGAGCATTCGGACAGAAGCGAAATCCTCCGCCTTCGAAAGGTTGGTTCATCACGGCGGCAAAGTGAAGCTTCTCGAAAGTGACTTCTGTTCCGTTGTCAAACGAAATGCGGCAGCGGCAAGGTTTGTGCAGCGCAAGTTCGCGCAGTGAAATAAATGCGTAGGAAAGCTTACCTAAGTGGATACGGTTCAGTAAGACTTTCAGTCTGGACACCAGAGCCTGGTGACAGATTGCGGCGTCAAAACCAATTCCGGTGCTGACGGCGAACTTCCGTATTTTTTCCGTGTCTTTTTCAGAATATTTGAGAACTCCAATGTCAACGGTTCGGTAACTGTTTGGAGACAGTATCAGTTCCAATGCTTTTTGTGGATCCGATGGGAGAGCCATTCCCTTTGCAAAATCATTTCCGGAACCGGTTGGGATATATCCCAGGATAATATGCTCCGGATGTTCTATGCCATTTAATACTTCGTTGACCGTTCCGTCACCGCCTACAACAATCAGTGTTGTGCGGGAAGAGAGGTCTTTCGTAAGCTGTTGTGCAAGTTTTGTGCCATGTCCTCGGTGAGAAGTGAAATATACGCGATATAAAATGTTCCGTTCTTTCAGGAGTGTTTCTATTTCTGTCCAGATCTGGCTCGCATGTCCGGAGCGGGAAGCTGGATTTACAATAAATATGTACATGAGTCTATACTCTCCTCGTATCTGCTGTTTTTTCTCAAGTATACAACAAAAAAAGAGGAAATACTACTTTTGTTTGCTAAGATAAAGTTGACGAATAGAAGATCGAGGGATAAAATATTTATAACAGAAATATTGGTATAAAACAGAAAAGAGGAAACTATGGAACGGACAGAAAATTTGAACTTTAATCAGACAGACAGGGTGGCGGCAATCGGAAAGGCGCTTTCATCCGAAATTCGGATACAGATTTTAGAGGCACTCGAAGAACAGGAACACAATGTCAATGAGCTGGCAGAACTTCTGGAACTTCCGGCTTCTTCGACGGCAATGCATGTCCGGGTGCTGGAGGAGGCAGGATTGATCGAGACGGAACTTCGAGCGGCAGTGCGTGGTTCTATGAAGATGTGCAGGAAAAGTGTCGACAGCCTTATGATTCAGCTTCGGAAGGAAAAGGATGAAAAGGTGGAGAAGATCAGTATGCCGATCGGAAATTATGTGGATTACCATGTGGAACCGACCTGTGGAATTGTATCGGGAGATGGACATATTGATATGGAAGATGAGCCGGCAGTATTTTATAACCCAAGAAGAGTAGAAGCAAAGCTTCTATGGTTTGGGAATGGGTATCTGGAATATCGCTTTTCCAATGCTTCACTCAAGAAAAATACACTCCGTAAACTGGAAATTTCAGCGGAAGTATGTGCGGAGGATCATGAATATAATATGGACTATCCGTCCGATATCACTGTATGGGTCAATGAGATCGAAGCAGGCACTTACGAATGTCCAAGCGATTTTGGCGGAAGAAAGGGAAGACTGACACCGAACTGGTGGCCAGAGCAGAACACGCAGTATGGAGAACTCAAGACATGGTGTTTGAAAAAAGATGGAACATACCTCGATGGAAAGAAAGTGACGGAACATGGGCTGGCAGAATTTAAGCTGGAAGAGCAGGAATATATTTCAGTCAGGATTGGAGTCAAAGAAGATGCGGTACACAAAGGAGGCATGAACCTGTTTGGCAATGGATTTGGAGATTATCCGCAGGACATTGTCATGAAGATGTGGTTCTCGTAATTGCGGCAGAATAGATTTTACAAAATATGGAAAAAGAAATCCGAGAATAAAAAAACAGATATATCACAGAGAAAAAAATTTCCTGTGGATATATCTGTTTTTTGTTGGTCTTTGCTGAGACTGTTATACGGATTTTATCTAGCTTTTCTTTGCATCAATATCTCAGAAGCAAAGAAAGTTTTCTAGCGAGGTCGTTTTGGCATCTCCCACGCATTATGATCGGTATGAAGCAACAGATGTGCCTTGTGTGAGAGTGGTTTGCCCATAAAGTCTTCGTACAGTTTTAATACATCTTTGTTCTCGTGTGAGAATCGGATATTTGCATTTTTATCGAGGAAGTACAGATTCTTTCCACGTTCAAGGGCGAGCTCCTGACCATCGTGGATCGGTTGTCCGCCACCGCCGACACATCCGCCCGGACAGGCCATGACTTCTACAAAGTCATAGTGGACATCACCGCGCTCGATCATTTCAATCAGTTGTCTGGCATTGCCAAGTCCGCTGACAACAGCTGCTCTTACAACTGTATCACCGATTGGAATCTCTGCACAGACAGCACCGTGATTTAAGTTGTTGCTTCTGACAACAGAGAATGCATCGGCATCCGGGTTCTTTCCGGTTACGAGGAAGTATGCGGAGCGAAGCGCCGCTTCCATAACACCTCCGGTTGCCCCAAAAATGACTCCGGCGCCGGAACCATCCTGCATCAGCGTATCACAAGGGGCATCTACCAGAGTAGATGGTGCGATGTGAGCGGAGCGGATCATGCGAACTAGTTCACGGGTTGTCAAAACGATGTCAACATCATGGCCGGCATATTCTTCATAGAAGAGTTCCATATTGCGTTCGCCTTTCTTTGCAAGACAAGGCATGATCGATACCGTACAAATATTTTCCGGATCTACACCAATTGATTTCGCAAAGTATGTTTTCATGACCGCACCGAACATCTGCTGTGGAGATTTTGCGCTTGATAATTGCGGCACAAGGTGCGGATATTGGGATTTAATGAAACGGATCCATCCTGGGCAGCAGGAGGTGAACATCGGGCGGTCTTTGAGTTCGCCGTTCTGGAGCCGTTCTAAAAATTCTGCTCCTTCTTCCATGATCGTAAGGTCAGCAGAGAATGCTGTGTCAAATACATAGTCAAAACCGATCTTTCGAAGAGCGTCGACGATCTTTCCGACCGTTGCCTCTTCTCGTTTCATGCCGAGTGCTTCCCCCCAGGCTGCACGAACAGCAGGTGCGATCTGTACGACAGTGATTTTTTTCTTGTTGGCAAGTGCAGACCAGACTTTTTCAGTGTCGTCGCGTTCGCGAAGTGCACCTACCGGACAGTGGGTAATGCACTGACCACAGAGCGAACAGTCAGCATCTTCAATCTTACGATTCTTTGATACGTGTACAGTTGTGCGGGATCCGGTGCTTTCTACATCCCAGATATTCAAACTCTGGATCTTGTCACAGACTTGAATACAGCGCATACATTTGATGCATTTAGAAGAATCGCGGATCAATGGGAAATCTTTGTTCCACGGAGTCTGTTCCAATTCTTGTTGAAACGGCACTTCAAGAATGTTCAGGTCATTTGCGATTTTCTGGAGAGTACAGTTTCCGCTCTTTACGCAGGTTGCACAGCGGCAGTCATGCTGAGAGAGGATCAACTCTACTGTTTTTCGCCGGTTCATGCGAACTTTCGGACTGTTAGTGTAGATGACCATGCCCTCTTCTACTTTATTATTGCAGGAGATGATCAGTTTATCTTTGCCCTCCAGTTCGACCACGCATACACGGCAGGCGCCGATCTCGTTGATATCTTTTAAATAACATAATTTTGGAATCGGGATTCCATTATGTTCGGCTGCTTCCAGGATCGTTGTGCCGGCTGGCACAGTGATCGGTTTATTGTCGATTGTAAGATGTACAAGATTTACCATAATGTTTCTCGACCTCCTTTAAATATGCCGAAGCCGAAGTGATCACAGCGAAGGCAGCGAGATGCCTCCTGCTTTGCTTCTTGTTCGGTCATACAGATTTCTACCCCGTCAAAGTCGTGGATACGTTTACAGACTTCACGTTCTGTCATATTTACTCTTCCGCAAGGGGTTCTGTCATCCAGTCTTGGTTCCGGAATTTCTACATCAGCAGAAATGATATGGTGGAATCCAAGATATTCATCAATATTAGCTGCAACAACCTTTGCTGCTGCAATCGCTTTGATGACGGAGGCAGGACCAGTTGCACAGTCTCCACCGGCAAAAACGCCAGGGATGTTTTCGAATCCGGCATTTTTCTCGGACATGATCCGTCCACGCTGTACCGGGACACCAGCCTCTTCAAAGTGCTGGAATTCAATATCCTGACCAATCGCAACGATCAGTGTTGTACAAGGGATAAACTGATCTTCCTCGCCAGTCGGACGTACACTTGCACGACCATCTTTGATCTTACTGATCATCTGTGGTGTGACATAAAGTCCCTGTACATGACCATTTTCATCCGTGACAATGCGGGAAGGAGATTTCAGTGTCTGCACTTCGATTCCTTCTGCAACAGCGCCTTCGATCTCTTCCGGAAGGGCAGTCATATCGGCCACACGTCTCCGGTAGACGATGCTAACTTTTTTTGCGCCGAGACGGACAGCAGTGCGAACTGCATCCATGGATACATTTCCGCCTCCGATGACAGCTACTTCCTGACCGGTTAAGTCAGTAGGATTACCGTTTCCGACATCTCTTAAGAATTTTACAGCGGAGAGAACTCCTTCTGATTGTTCTCCGTCGATTCCAAGCTTCTTGTCTGTACTTGCACCGATTGTGATCAGGACAGCATCATATTGTTCGCGAAGGCTTTGTACAGTAATATCTTCGCCGATTCTAAGTCCGTGTTTCACTTCCACGCCTGTTTCCAGGATTGCCTCAATATCCTTATCAAGCTGCTCTTTCGGAAGACGGTAATTTGGGATTCCATAGCGGAGCATACCGCCAAGTTTTGGAAGCATCTCATAAACAGTCACCTGATGTCCCATCAGCTGAAGGAAGTAAGCACTGCTAAGTCCTCCAGGTCCGCCTCCTACGACAGCAACTTTCTTGCCGGTAGATTTGGCGCATTTCGGAGGTGGAACCTTCCCGGAAAAATCTGCGGCAACGCGCTTCAGTCCGCGGATATTGATGGAGTCGTCTACCATGTTGCGACGGCATCTGGCTTCGCAAGGATGTTCACAGATATATCCGCATGTAGTGGGAAATGGGTTGTCTTTGCGGATCAGTCGTACTGCATCTGCATAGCGGCCTTCTCCTACAAGTGCGATGTATCCAGGGATATCAACCTTTGCCGGACAGAGCGAAACACAAGGTACTGGTTGGTGGAACGTGCAGGTACAGCGTCCCTGACGGATATGTTCTTCGTAGTCTTCCCGGTAGCCGATAAGGCCTTTGTATACCATATGTGCGGCTTCATAGCCGATTGCACAGTCAGCAGAATCCATGATGGAAAGCGCAAGATCTTCCATCAGATCAAGTGTTTTCAGAGTTGCCTTTCCGTCAAGAACATCTGTGATCAGATTTTTAAGCTGTCCAAGTCCGATACGGCAAGGGACACACTTTCCACAAGTCTGTGCATGACAAAGTTCCAGAAATGCTCTGGATATGTCGACCGGACATAAGCCCGGAGGACTGGATTCGATCCTTCTCTCGAGGTCTTTGTAGAGACCTTCCACAACAAGCTGGGCCTTATCCGGAGTCGAAATCTCAAGTCTGCTCATAATATCACCTCTCATAAATATTTGTCGTTTTGAGTTTATAGAATGCTTCTTCCATCGAAAAGAAAATTTATATAAAGCAAAAAAGACTCTCTTACAGCGATTGTAACTTATGCTGAATAAAAAAGCAATAAAAGTTAAAAGATAGTCAAAATTGTTAATAAACAGACAAGAGCAACAAAAAATCCTTTGACACGCCTGCGATCTATGATATAATAAACAGAGAAAGTGTTTTAAAACAAGAATATTAAAATAAAAGAAAGGAAAAAGAAGAATGACGGCAAAATTAGTGGAGAAATTTCAGGAACTTTTTGGCGCGGAAGGAGATATCCGCACTTACTTTGCACCTGGGCGCGTGAATTTGATCGGAGAACATACAGATTACAATGGGGGACACGTGTTTCCATGTGCACTGACACTTGGAACATATGGGATTGCAAGGAAGAGAGAAGATAATAAGCTTCGGTTTTACTCAGTAAATTTTGAACGGCTTGGAGTGATCGAATCATCTCTGGAGGATCTGAAACCATACAAAGCTGCAGAGTGGACGAACTATCCAAAGGGAGTGATGTGGGCATTTGAGGAGAGAGGATACAAATTGCCGAATGGACTGGATATTTTATTATATGGAAATATTCCAAACGGTTCCGGATTGTCTTCTTCTGCTTCCTTAGAAGTGTTGACGGGCGTGATTTTAAAAGATATGTTTGGATTTGATGTCTCTATGACAGATATTGCTCTGATCGGACAGTTTTCAGAGAATAATTTTAATGGATGCAATTGCGGAATCATGGATCAGTTTGCGAGTGCGATGGGAAAGAAGGACAATGCGATTTTCCTTGATACGAATACACTTCAGTATGAATATGCACCGGTTGTTCTGGAAGATGCGAAGATTGTTATCATCAACAGCAAAGTAAAACATAGTCTTGTAGATTCTGCTTACAATGACAGAAGAAACGAGTGCGAGACGGCGTTGAAGGAATTGCAGGAAGTGGTTGCTGTGCAGACATTGGGAGATTTGACAGAGGAAGCATTTGAGAAGCATAAAGATGCAATCAAGAGCGAAATCAGACAGAAGAGAGCAAGACATGCTGTTTATGAAAATCAGAGAACGATCCGTGCGGTGGAAGCTCTGAAAGAAAATCGAATTGAAGAATTTGGAAAACTGATGAACGAGTCACACAGATCACTGAGAGATGACTATGAAGTTTCTTGTAAAGAGATCGATATTCTCGTGGATCTTGCATGGGAAACAGAAGGTGTGATCGGATCTCGTATTACAGGAGGCGGATTCGGCGGATGTACGGTCAGCATTGTGAAAAACGATGCAGTAGATGGATTTATTAAAAACATCGGAGAGCAGTATCTTGCAAAAGTCGGACATGAGGCAGAATTTTATGTAGTAGACATCGGAGACGGTGCAAGAGTGCTGAATGGATAAGCCTGATTGAAAAGCGGACAGGAAATAGGATGAGTTTTAGGAGAGAAAATATGTTATCAGAAAATATTAAAAGATTAGTACAGTATGGGATCGATGCAGGATTGACACCGGAGTGCGAGCGAATCTACACAACAAATCTTCTGCTGGAATTATTTCATGAAGATGACTATGAAGAAGTAGAAGTAAACGGGGAAAAAGAGTTAGAAGAGATCTTAGGGGAACTGTTGGATGAGGCGTGCAGTCGTGGAATCATCGAGAACAGTGTAGTATATAGGGATCTGTTCGATACGAAGATGATGAACTGCCTGATGCCTCGTCCGGCGCAGGTGCAGGAGACTTTCTGGAAGAAATATGAGGAATCTCCGGAAGCTGCCACAGATTATTACTATAAGCTGAGCCAGGACAGCGATTACATCCGTCGTTACCGGGTAAAGAAAGACTGGAAATGGACGGTGGACAGCCCATATGGTGAGATTGATATTACGATCAACTTGTCAAAACCGGAGAAAGATCCAAAGGCGATCGCAGCGGCAAAAAATGCGAAAGCAAGCAGTTATCCAAAATGTCTGCTCTGTGTGGAAAATGAAGGATATGCAGGAAGAGTCAATCATCCGGCAAGGGAAAATCATAGAATCATGCCGATCACAGTCAATGACAGTGCATGGGGATTCCAGTATTCTCCATACGTATACTACAACGAACACTGCATCGTATTTAATGGAAAACATACACCGATGAAGATCGAGAAGGAAACATTTATGAAATTATTTGATTTCGTAAAATTATTCCCACACTATTTCCTTGGATCCAATGCAGATCTTCCAATCGTAGGAGGATCGATTTTAAGCCACGATCATTTTCAGGGAGGACATTACACATTTGCGATGGCGAAAGCTCCAATCGAAAAACATTTTGAAGTAAAAGGATTTGAAGATGTGGAGAGTGGAATCGTAAAATGGCCACTGTCAGTGATCCGTTTAAGAAGCAAGGATGAGAAGCGGCTGATCGAACTGGGAACACATATCCTTAATGCATGGAGAGGCTATACAGACGAAGAAGCGTTCGTATTTGCAGAGACAGACGGAGAACCACATAATACGATCACACCGATCGCAAGAAAGGTCGGGGAGATCTATGAACTGGATCTGACGCTCCGCAACAATATTACTACAGAGGAACATCCGCTTGGGCTGTATCATCCACATGCCGAGTATCATAATATTAAAAAAGAAAATATCGGATTGATCGAAGTAATGGGACTGGCAGTATTGCCGTCCAGATTGAAACAAGAACTGGAGACACTTGCAGAGTACATTGTAGAGGGCAAGGACATTTCTGAAAATGAAATGATCGAGAAACATACAAAATGGGTAGAGAAATTCCTGCCGAAGTATGATACAATTACAAAAGAGAATGTAATGGACATTTTAAAAGAAGAAGTCGGAATTGTCTTTACAAAAGTATTAGAAGATGCAGGTGTTTACAAGTGTACAGAAGAAGGAAGAACAGCGTTTGCAAGATTCCTGAACACATTATAAGAAATAGAAGGCAGGCTGCATGTCAAAGATGCAGTCTGTTTTTTTCTGGAAAAAATCATTGAAAGCACCAGGCAGAGAACCTATGCAAAATGTGAATGGCAGACAGAAGGAGAGGAAATATGCCGTATAAAATTATGCTGGTAGATGATGAGGAAGAAGTCCGCACAAGCATTATCCGTAAGATGGATTGGGAAGCACTGGGATTTCATGTAGTGGGAGATGCAGAGAATGGGGAAGACGCACTTGAGAAGATCCATATTCTTGATCCGGATGTGATTATCACGGATATTCACATGCCATATATGGATGGACTTCAGCTTGCAGAGACAGTGAAAGAAAAATATCCGGGGAAGGAGGTTGTCATCTTTTCTGGATACAATGATTTTGAATATGCGAAGCAGGCGATGAAGTGCGGAGTGACAGAGTACATTTTAAAACCGGTAAACAGTGAGGAATTAGGGGAGATTCTTCAGCGGATCCGCGAGAAAAGAGACAAGTATCTTGAGCAGCAGAGAGACATCCGGATTTTAAGAGAGAATTATCGGAAGAATTTTCCGATTTTAAAAGAAAAGTTTTTAAATGACTGGATGGAAGAAAAAATCGTCAAGGAAGAGTTCTATGAGAAGCTGGAGGAATATGTTCCGGAGATTCGGGATTCTGATAGGTGGATCGTTGCGATGTTTTGTATTGAACGGGAAGAAACCGTAGAGGGAGGTGCAGTGGTAGAGGAAAAAGAATTGCACCAGGTGTCAGTGGAAAAAGTAATCGATGAATATTTGACAGAAAAGTACCCATTTGCACGATTTATCTGTGAGAAGGAGATTGGAGTAGTGATTGCGCTTTCGCAGGAGCAGACGGTTAACGAACTGCTCGGCGTGTTTGACCAGATTCAAAAAGTATGCAGACAAGTGTTTGGGCTTCAGATTTCCATCGGAGTCGGAAGCAGGAAACAGTGGATCAGACAGGTGCCGCAATCGTTTATGGAAGCAAAAGAGGCAAGTGGATACCGGGCAGTTCCGGATATGGGAAGTGTGATCTATATTCGAGATGTGGAGCCAAAGAAGACAGAGACACTGCTTTTTGAGGAGCAGGAGAAAAATGCACTGATCCATGCAGTCAAATTTGAACAGGAAGAGGAGATTGCGTGTGAACTTACGAAGATTATCGGCCGGATTGCAGATGGGAAGATTTACTCCAGGCAATGTAAGAGCTATGTCATCAGTGTATTGAATAGTATTTTGCAGGTTGTATGGAGCAATGAACTGGAAGAACAGAGGATTTTTGGATATGGCACAGACTGCTATGAACAGGTGCTGCATATGAAGACGACAGAGGAAGTAGAGCAGTTTCTTCTGAAACTTTGCTGTGAGATCCATACGCAGCTCGTGCAGAGAAGAGAAAATATGACGATTGATATCATTAAGGAGGCAAAAGAGTACATCCAGGAGAATTATGCCAATCCAGAACTGTCTGTTGAGATGTTGTGCAGCAGTCTGCATCTGAGTCCATCTTATTTTTCTACTGTATTTAAGAAGGAAACCGGACAAAATTATGTTGCTTATCTGACGGATGTACGGTTAAATAAAGCGGTGGAATTGTTGAATCATACAGATGACAAGACGTATATCATTGCTGCGAAAGTCGGATATCCGGAGCCCAATTATTTCAGTTATGTCTTTAAAAAGAAATTTGGTGTATCACCAAGCAAATACAAAGGAAAATCATAATGAATAGAAAATTTTATCAGAAGTGGAACGCATTTTATTCAAAAGTCAGCCTGCGCTATGTGATCTGGGGGGCATTTACACTCACAGCGCTTCTCGGTGCGGTGCTGATGGGGACTTCTTTTTATAACCGATTTTCGCTTCAGCTTCAAGGAATTGTCGAAAAGCAGAATCGGGCGCTGATTGAACAGGTCAATAATACGTTGACATCAGAACTGCGGAATATTATGAGAATTTCAGATTCTCTTTACTTTTCGGTTTTGAAGTCTGAGGAAAATGTTCCGGTGGAAGAGGGCTTTGCGCTTTTGTACGATACGAACAAGTCGTCTATCCAGAACATTGCCCTGTTTTCCAAAGAAGGGGACTTACTTGTTTCCGCACCGGCAGCAAAATTAAAGCCTGGGGTAGATGTGACGAAGGAAGCGTGGTTTCAGAATGCAGTGACACAGACAGAAAATCAGCATTTTTCTAGGCCGCATGTACAGAATTTGTTTGTCAACAGCAAGGGGAATTATGCACATGTACTGACGTTGAGCAGGATGGTGCAGGTGCCTGATGCCTATGAGGTGCAGGATGGTGTACTTTTGATCGATTTGAAATACGAACAGCTGGAGAGTATTTTCAAAAATATTTCCCTTGGGGAAGAAGGGTATATTTATCTGGTAGACGGAGCGGGGAATTTAATTTATCATCCGCAGCAGCAGTTGATCCTAGATGGGATTGAGCAGGAAAATCATGAGAAAGCATCTGCATACAAAGACGGGGTTCATGATGAGGTGTTTGAGGGACAGCATCGGAAGGTGACGATCAAGTCTGTCGGATATACAGGATGGAAAATTGTTGGGGTGGTTTCTGATAAGGCGGCACAGCTTTCCACAGTGAAAAATATTATTTTCCTGATCGCGCTTGTCATGTCTTTTATGTTAATCTTGTCAATTATCAACTCTTATATATCAAAGAAAGTGACAATCCCGATCGAGCATCTGGAAGGCGCTGTGAAGCGGATTGCGGAGGGGGATCTGGAAACAACGATCGAGGAGCGCGGAGCATATGAAATCAGTCATCTGGGACGTTCGATTTGCAAGATGAAAGTGCGGATCAAGAAATTGATGGAAGATATTGTGAGGGAGCAGGAGATTCAGAGAAAGAACGAACTGGATACGCTTCAGTCACAGATCAATCCACATTTTCTTTATAACACACTGGATATTGTCGTGTGGATGGTCGAGAATGAGAAACCACAGGATGCAGTACGCGCACTGACGGCTCTTGCACGTTTTTTTCGAATTGGATTGAGCAAAGGGAAGACGATCATTACAGTCAGAGATGAGATCGAACATGTAAAAAATTACCTGACGATTCAGAAGATGCGTTATAAAAATAAGTTTGAATATTATTTTGAGGTGGAGGAGGAAGTCCTTGAGCTATCTACGCTGAAGTTGATCCTGCAGCCGATTGTAGAAAATGCAGTTGCTTATGGAATGGAGTTTCAAGATGGGGATGGAGAAGTTTTTATCAAAGCATATTTGAAAGAAGAAAAGTTGATTTTTCAAGTTGTGGATAATGGTCCGGGAATTATGCCGGAGCGTCTGGAAGAGATTCGCGCGGGGAAAGTTGTCTCTTCGAAGAAAGGTTCGGGGATCGGTATGCGAAATGTCGGAGAGCGGATCCAGCTTGCATATGGAAAAGAATATGGAATCCAAATTGAGTCGGAGCCGGACGAAGGCACTTGTATTACATTGACGCAGCCTAAAATAGCGTATAGGCAGGAGGGAGAATTGCTGTGAAGAAAGCAGAAAAAATAGGAATTATCGCGGCGCTCTGTGGAATTATCCTTCTATTTTTAATTGCATCCACAGATTTTGTGTTGGAAGAGAACCGAAAAGAGGTGTATACCATCGCATTTGTGACTGACGGAAGTGCAGATGACCGCTTTCAATCCCTACGGAAGGGTATGGAGAAGGCTGCGAAGAAGTGGAATGTAGATCTAGTTGTGGATGCACCATATCTCAGTGGAAATGCTGCAGAGCAGGAGGCTGCGATCGAAGAGGCGGTGGAAAATGGCGCGCAGGCGGTGATCACAGTGCCGGCAGACCAGGTACAGATGGAAAAATTTCTGGATCAGAGCAAGCTTCAGGTTCCGGTGATCACGCTGGAAAAGGAGCTTCATTCGGAAAAAAAATTTGGAGCCTATATTTGTGACAGTGAAAAGTCAGCAAAAAAGCTGGCGAGAGCTGTACTGGAAGAAAAGAAAGACGCAAGCGTTGCTCTTTATGCATCAGATGTCTCGGCAAAAGAGACTGCAAATTGTCTGGATATATTAGAAAAAGAATTGGAAGACGGAGGCTGCACTGTGATCCGCAGACAGTACCGTCAAGGATTTGAGATCGAAGGAGAAGTTGTCGTTGCAGCAGATCCATACACGTTTTCGCAAATCGTCAATTTACAGAAAATTCCCGACAGGCTTTACGGAATTGGCTGTTCGAACAAGATGTTGACTTTGCTTGAAGAAGGAAAAGTGTGTGCGGCAGTGATCTGCAACGAATATGACAAAGGATATCTGAGTGTGGAGGCGGCGATGAAAAGTATCCAGAATGGGACGAGACAGCGGACAGTAAAGATGGAGCAGGTGCTTGTAAGACAGGAAAATCTCTACGACAAAGAATATGAGGCATTGTTGTTTCCAATTTCATAGTGGAAGGTCAGGGATAAGTGATGAGAGAGTACAAAAAGTGGAAAACACAGATGGGGCTTTTGGCGGTGGCAGTGGCAGTGATCTGTGTGGCAGCAGCGGGCATTTCAAGAAGAAAAGAAAAACAGAAAGAAGAGGACACACTCAAAGTCGGGATCTCGATTTATCAAAGTGATGATACGTATGTAAATTTGTTGACAAAAAAAATAGAGCGGCAGTTGAAAGCATGCGAGAAGCAGCAGGGGATCAAGATTCATTGCAAGATTGTATCCGCAGAAAATGATCAGAATGAACAAAATGAGCAGGTGGAACATTTCGCAGCGCTTGCGTATGATGTCATCTGTGTCAATGCAGTGGATCGGACAAATGTGTCGACGATGATCGATCGTGTGGAGGAATCAGAGATTCCTCTGATTTTCTTTAACCGCCAGCCGGTACAGGATGATCTGAGAAAAGGGCAGCATATTTATTATGTAGGATCAGATGCACAGGAGTCCGGGAGATTGCAGGGAGAGCTTGTGGCATCAGTATATCGAAAGGATCCTGCGGTGTTGGATAAGAACGGAGACGGGGTTGTAGGGTATGCCGTTTTAGAGGGGGAGACCGGGCATCAGGATGCCATTATCCGTTCCGAGTGGTCGGTAAAGACAATGACATCTTCTGGAGTTCCTGCAAAAAGGATCACAGGAGGGGTTGCAAACTGGATGAAAGAGCAGGCGGCAGCAATCGTTGGACGGTGGCTGAAGGAAGAAGAGGGGGAGCTGGAACTGATTTTATGTAACAATGATGATATGGCACTTGGCGCGATCGAGACACTTCGCCAGGAGGGCAGGACAGATATCAGTGTGGTAGGCATCGATGGCACGGAGGAAGGGCTTATGGCAGTCAGAGACGGGAAGATGCTTGGAACCGTGAAGGCAGACTCTGACATTTATGCGGAATATATTGCACGCATGGTATGCGGGCTAAAAAAAGAAGGAACGGTGCCAAAGGAAATCTTGGAAGGGCATGACCGGGAAGTATGGATTCCATGGGAAATTAAGATCTGGCCAGAATTGGGAGAATAGAGAGTGTAAATCTGCACAAATATGTCGAACAAAAATTATATAAAATGTTTAAAATGATGATAAAATCAAAGAAAATTCATAGAATACCATAGAAATCTGTATGGAATCCTATGAATTTTTTGCTTATAATATAGTCATCAAGAACAAGAGTCGTGTTTTTAAAGGAGGAAAAAAACTATGAAAAAGAAAATCGTATGTGGAATGTTATGTGCAGCAATGTCACTTTCATTACTTGCAGGCTGCGGCGGAGGCAGTGAGGAAGGTGGAAAAGATGCAAAGAAAGACGGAGACGCAATCAAATTAGGTGTTCTCGTATACAAATATGATGATACATACATTTCTACAGTACGTTCTGCAATCGAAAAATATGCAAAAGAAGCAGATGTTGAGATTAAACTGGATATGCAGGATGGACAGGGAGACCAGTCAAAGCAGAATGACCAGTTAGACGTTCTGATTTCTAAAGGAGTAGATGCACTTCTGATCAATGCAGTTGATACAGGTTCTGCACAGGGACTTGCAGATAAGGCGAAAGCAGCAGACATTCCGGCAGTATTCTTTAACAGAGAGCCTGCAAAAGAAGTTGTAGAATCTTGTGAAGGTATCTTCGTTGGAACAACAGCTTCAGAAGCTGGTGTAATGCAGGGAGATATGCTTGCTGATATGTATGAGGCAGACAAAGAAGCAATCGACAAAAATGGAGATGGAAAAATTCAGTATATCGTATTCAAAGGAGAACCAGGTAACCCAGAAGCTGAGGCACGTACAGAATATGCTGTAAAACAGGCAGAGGAACGTGGACTTGTGATGGACAATATGGGAATCGAGCCACTTGTTGCAAACTGGATGACAGACCAGGCTCAGACACAGATGGAAGCTCAGATGTCTGCAAACGGAGATAAGATTGAAGCTGTATTCTGTAACAACGATGACATGGCACTTGGAGCAATCGCTGGTATCAATGGAAAATCAGATGCTCCGGTATTCGGTGTGGATGCAACAGAAGCTGGTATGGAAGCAATCAAATCAGGAAAAATGGCTGGTACTGTAAAACAGGATGGAGATGCAATGGGTAAGGCACTTGTTGCAATCGGTGCAAATGCAGCTCAGGGTAAAGACTTTATTGAAGGAACAGATTACGAAATGGCAGAAGACGGATTCTCAGTTCGTATTCCATATGCACCTATTACAAAATAGTTTTAAGATTCATTTGTAACATGTAACAAATAACTGAGGTGGTGCAGGAGGCAATGATTCTTGTACCACCTCTCATAGAGTGTATCAAAGGAAAGAGATATGCTCTGGAGTGTATTTGAAAGTTCTTTTCCGCAATTTTCAAACGCACTTCGCAGTATGAGGAAGAGTGGTGAGCGAAAAAATGTCAGAATATATTCTGGAAATGACGAACATTGAAAAGCAGTTCCCAGGTGTCAAAGCACTCGATAAAGCAAATTTAATGCTGAAAAAGGGAAGCGTCCACGCTCTTATGGGAGAGAATGGAGCAGGAAAAAGTACATTAATGAAATGTCTGTTCGGTGTCTATGTAGAGGATGCCGGGGAGATCAAAATTGATGGAAAACCAGTGCGTTTTACAAATCCGAAGCAAGCGCTTGACAATGGGGTGGCAATGGTACATCAGGAGCTGAACCAGGTATTGCGGCGCAGCGTAATGGAGAACCTGTGGCTTGGAAGATTCATTAAAAAGGGCGGCTTTATTGACGATAAGAAATGCTACGAGGAGACAAAGAAAATTTTTGAGGATCTTGATATTGATGTAGATCCCAAAACAATCATCGGTGAGTTGTCTGTCTCACAGAGGCAGATGGTAGAGATTGCGAAAGCAGTATCTTACGATGCCAAGATCCTTGTACTTGATGAGCCTACATCTTCCCTGACTAAGGAAGAAGTTGGACATTTATTTAGGATCATCAACCGTCTGCGCGATCGTGGAGTTGGTATGGTATATATTTCCCATAAGATGGAAGAGATTCTGGAGATTTCGGATGACGTTACGATCATGCGTGATGGAAAATGGATCGCAACAAAGTCTGCAAAAGATATCACAATGGATGAAATCATCAAGTTGATGGTAGGTCGAGATCTGACGGAACGTTTCCCGGAGAAGACTAATAAGCCGGGAGAAGTGTTGATGAAAGTAGAAGGGCTGACTGGAAAATATATGCCAAGCTGTATGGATGCTTCTTTTGAACTGAGAAAAGGAGAAGTGCTTGGCGTCGCAGGGCTTGTAGGTTCCAGAAGAACAGAGTTGCTTGAGACGATTTTCGGAATTGCACACAGAGAAAGCGGAAAGATCGAACTGCATGGAAAGGAAATCTACAATAAGGATTCCCGTCAGGCGATTAAAAATGGATTTGCACTTCTGACAGAAGAACGGCGTGCAACTGGTATCATTCCGCTTCAGAGTATTACGTTTAATGCAGTACTTGCAAACATGAAGTCTTATCTGAAATGTGGTCTTCTCTCTACAAAGAAGATGGAGAAAGATGCCAAATGGGTGATTGACAGTATGCATGTGAAGACACCTTCGTCTAAGACACATATCAAATCTCTCTCAGGAGGAAATCAGCAGAAAGTCATTATTGGACGCTGGCTTCTGACAGAGCCGGAAGTGCTGCTTCTGGATGAACCGACAAGAGGTATCGATGTCGGTGCAAAATTTGAGATTTATCAGCTGATCAATGATCTTGCCGCAAAAGGCAAAGGAGTCATGGTAGTTTCTTCAGAAATGCCGGAGCTGATCGGTATCTGTGACCGTATCCTTGTTATGAGCAATGGTCGTGTGGCAGGTATCTTAGATATGAAGAAGGATTATCACGGACAGGAGCAGGAAGAAATCATGCGACTGGCTGCAAAATACATTTAACACAGGGGGTGTCGACGTGGAAAAGAAAAAATTTAATCTCAACGAATTTTTATTAAACTATGCGTTATACATAATTTTAGGATTGATGATCATCGTAGTAATCATCATTGAACCGGGATTTTTACATCCGTCAAACTTTATTAAGATTTTAACCCAGGCGTCTACAAGAGGTATTCTTGCACTCGGTGTTGCAGGTATGATCGTACTTGCCGGAACCGACCTCTCTGCAGGACGTATCCTTGGATGTTGTGCTGCTGTATCAGCTTCTCTTGTACAGGCAACAACATATGCTTCCAGAATGTATCCGGAGATTACAAAAGATCTTCCGTTAATCTTACCACTGGCAGCAAGTATTCTGATCGGTGTTGCGTTCTGTGCGCTCAACGGATTTGGTGTTGCAAAATTAAACTTGCATGCATTTATCGTCAGCTTAGGTACACAGACAATCGCATTTGGTGCAACATGTATTTATATTGACAGCCAGGAAGGCGGAGCACAGGCATTGTCTTCTTTTAATGAAAAATTCTTGAACTTTGTCAACGGATCTTTCAAGATCGGAAGCTTCGAACTTCCATACCTGATCATTTATTTTGCACTTTCTGCAACAGTTATGTGGGTGATCTGGAATAAGACAACACTTGGAAAAAATATGTTTGCAATCGGTGGAAATAAAGAAGCTGCCGCAGTATCCGGTGTAAATATTACAAAAAACATTATGGGTGTGTATCTTGTAGCCGGTGTGCTTTACGGACTTGCAGCTTTCTTAGAGGCAGGACGTATCCAGTCTGTCAATACAGGTACAGGTTTAAACTATGACCTGGATGCGATTTCAGGTTGTGTAATCGGTGGTGTATCATTCAACGGTGGTGTTGGTACAATCCCGGGAGTTGTTCTTGGTGTAGTTCTCCTCCAGGTAATCAACTACAGCTTTAATTTCCTTGGAATCAACCCATACTTGCAATATATCATCAAAGGTATTATCATTATCCTTGCAGTATCCATCGACGTAAGAAAGTATCTTGCAAAGAAATAAAAGATAGAAGGACAATAGCAATTCCTCATGTAAATCTCGTGATCTGCATGAGGAATTTTTTAGAAAGGGGCAGGCTATGAGCGAAGAACAGATGAGAAGCGCAGAAGAGGAAATAGAAGAAAAGGAAATCACAGAGAGCAAAACAGAGGAAATAGCGGAACAAGATGGGGAGAATATGCAGGAAGAAAAGCCGGAAGAAGAGAAGAAGACCGGATTTTTAAGCAGAGAAACACTTTATTCCAAAATCAATATTTCACTGAAATCTATGGACCGTTTCATTGCGATACTCATTATTCTTCTGATCGTACTGCTCGGTGTGGGGATTTTCAGTTAAAAGTTTTGGGGACGATCTAAGAAAGCTACAACAAGAAATACAGAACAAGCAAAAAAGGAAAGGCAGGGTCTTCATAGGAGGAAAGCCTTTCCTTTTCTGATAGGAATTTGATTTTGCGTTTGAACTGGGAATAAGCTATAATAAAGCGTAACAGTATAAAAAGCAGAGAGGAAAGAACAGTATGGATATGATTCAGAAACTCACAGAAGAGCTGGAAGTAAAGAAATGGCAGGTAGAGGCAGCAGTCAGACTGATCGATGAGGGAAATACGATTCCGTTTATTGCGCGGTACCGGAAAGAGGCAACCGGCTCTCTGAATGATGAGCAGCTTAGAAGTTTACATGAGCGGCTGATATATTTACGCAATCTTGAGGAGAAGAAGGAGCAGGTACTCGCTTCAATCGAGGAGCAGGGGAAATTGACAGAAGAACTGAGAGTGCAGATTATAAATGCCCAGACGCTTGTTGCTGTGGAAGATCTGTACCGACCATATCGGCCAAAAAGGCGGACAAGGGCGACCATTGCAAAGGAGAAAGGACTGGAATCGCTGGCGACACTTCTGATGCTGCAAAAGATACAAAAGCCTTTGGAAGAAGAGGCGCAAAAATATATTTCTGCAGAAAAAGAAGTACATACAGTGGAAGAGGCCATTGCAGGTGCAAAAGACATCCTTGCGGAGACAGTTTCTGACGAGGCAGATTACCGGAGTTTTATTCGGAATCTTACGGTGAAAGAAGGAAAGATGACTTCTTCGGCAAAAGATGATAGTGTGCAGTCTGTCTACGAAATGTACTATTCTTTTGAAGAACCAGTCAGCAGGCTGGCAGGACACCGGATCCTTGCACTGAATCGTGGAGAGAAGGAAAAGATTCTGAACGTGAAGATTGAAGCGCCGGAGGAGAAGATTCTGCGGTATCTTGAGAAGAAAATCATTGTTTCCGAAAATCCATATACGTCAGAATATTTAAAAGAAGTGGCAGAAGACAGCTACAAACGACTGATTGCTCCGGCAATTGAGCGGGAGATCCGGAGCAGCCTGACAGAAAAGGCAGAGGATAGTGCCATCATAGTATTTGGAAAAAATCTGGAACAACTTCTAATGCAGCCGCCGATCGTTGGACAGGTTGTGCTTGGATGGGATCCGGCATTTCGGACCGGATGTAAGTTGGCTGTTGTAGATGAGACTGGAAAGGTACTCGATACGACGGTAATCTATCCGACTGCCCCGACGACACCACAGAAGATCCAGGCGGCGAAGGATACGTTAAAGAAGCTGATCCGCAAGTACCATATTACGCTGATCTCTGTCGGAAATGGTACGGCATCGCGGGAATCGGAGATGATCCTTGTCGAACTGTTAAAGGAGATCCCGGAGAAAGTACAGTATGTGATCGTCAATGAGGCGGGCGCTTCTGTCTATTCTGCAAGCAAGCTGGCGACAGAGGAATTTCCGAATTTTGATGTGGGACAGAGAAGTGCGGCATCCATCGCTAGAAGGCTGCAGGATCCGCTTGCAGAACTTGTGAAGATTGATCCAAAGTCAATCGGTGTCGGACAATATCAGCATGATATGAACCAGAAGAAATTGAGCGAGGCGCTTTCTGGAGTGGTAGAATCCTGTGTCAACCGGGTAGGAGTAGATTTAAATACTGCATCGGCACCGCTTCTCTCTTATATTTCCGGAATCAGCAGTGCGATCGCAAAAAACATTGTGGCGTACAGAGAGGAACATGGGAAATTCCAGTCAAGAAAGGAACTGCTAAAAGTTGCAAAGCTTGGACCGAAAGCATTCGAACAGTGTGCCGGATTTCTCAAGATTACAGATGGGAAAAATCCGCTGGATGCGACAAGCGTTCACCCGGAGTCTTATGAGGCGGCGGAAAAACTTTTAAAACAGCAGGGATTTTCAACGGAAGAGATCCGCAGAGGAGGACTTCAGGGACTTTCTAAAACAATCAGAAATGAAAAGAAGCTGGCAGAAGAGCTTGGAATCGGAGAGATCACCCTTCAGGATATTGTAAAAGAACTGGAGAAACCGGGCAGAGATCCTCGTGAGGAGATGCCAAAACCAATTCTTAGAACGGATGTGCTGGAAATGAAAGATCTGACGGAGGGGATGGTCTTAAAAGGAACCGTACGAAATGTGATTGATTTCGGCGTGTTTGTGGATATCGGAGTACATCAGGATGGACTTGTGCATATTTCGCAGATTACCGATAAGAAATTTATCAAACATCCACTGGAGGCAGTGAGTGTCGGTGACATTGTCGATGTCAAAGTCATGAGTGTCGATGTACAGAAAAAGCGGATCCAGTTAACGATGAAAGGGATTTAGAAGAAAAAGGAACAAGGAGGAAGCGGCATGGCGAAATATGTAATGGCGCTGGATGCTGGGACAACAAGCAATCGCTGTATTCTTTTTAACGAAAAAGGACAGATATGCAGTATGGCACAGAAGGAGTTTACACAGTATTTTCCGAAGCCGGGATGGGTGGAGCATGATGCCAATGAGATCTGGTCCTCCCAATTGGGAGTGGCAGTGGAAGCAATGACAAAGATTGGAGCAACTGCGGAAGATATTGCAGCGATTGGAATTACCAATCAAAGGGAAACTGCGATTGTGTGGGACAAAAAGACTGGGGAACCGATCGGACATGCAATCGTCTGGCAGTGCAGAAGAACATCCAAGTACTGTGATAAGTTGAAAGAAAAGGGACTTACAGAATCATTCCGGGAGAAGACGGGACTGATGATCGATGCTTATTTTTCGGGGACAAAGGTAAAGTGGATGTTGGATCACATCGAAGGGGCCCGAGAGCGGGCAGAGCAAGGAGAATTGCTGTTTGGGACAGTGGAGACATGGCTGATTTGGAAACTTACGAAAGGGCGTGTGCATGTCAGCGATTATTCGAATGCTTCCCGTACTATGCTGTTTAACATCAAAGAGCTGAAATGGGATGATGATATATTAGAAGAGCTTCAGATTCCAAAAAGTATGCTTCCAAAGGTGTGTCCATCCAGTGAAATCTACGGCTATGCAGATGCAAGCTATTTTGGAGGGAAAATCCCAATCAGCGGAGCGGCAGGCGATCAACAGGCAGCGCTTTTTGGGCAGACCTGTTTCCATGCAGGGGAAGCGAAAAATACGTATGGAACCGGGTGTTTCCTTCTGATGAATACAGGGACAGAACCGGTGTATTCTGACCACGGTCTTGTGACGACGATCGCATGGGGACTGGATGGTAAGGTGACGTATGCACTGGAAGGTTCTATCTTTGTGGCAGGCGCTGCGATCCAGTGGCTGCGGGATGAGATGAAGCTGATAGATTCTGCGAAAGATTCGGAATATCTTGCTCAGAGAGTGGAAGACACGAACGGCTGTTACGTCGTGCCGGCATTTACCGGGCTGGGAGCTCCACACTGGGATCAGTATGCCAGAGGTGCGATCGTAGGATTGACAAGGGGTGTGAATCGATATCATATTATCCGGGCGACATTAGAGTCTATTGCGTATCAGGTAAATGACGTTGTGCATGCAATGCAGGCAGATTCGGGAATTTCGCTGAGTACACTCAATGTTGACGGAGGTGCCAGTGCAAATGATTTTCTGATGCAGGTACAGGCGGATATCTGCAATGCCCCGGTCAATCGACCGGAATGCGTAGAGACAACGGCAATGGGAGCGGCATATCTTGCCGGGCTGGCCGTTGGATACTGGAAGGACAAAGAAGACGTCGGAAAGAATTGGGCGATTGATAAGGTGTTCTATCCAAAATTAAAGGAAAATGAACGGGAAGAAAAAATTCATGGCTGGGAGAAGGCTGTAAAACGCTCTTTTGGATGGGAAGAAGAGGAGTAAAACAGTAAAGATACACGCAGATGTGGGACTGAGAAAAGAGAGGGAAGAACAGATGAAAAAAAGGAGTTGGGTAATCGCGCTGTGTATAGCGCTTTTGACAGTGCTGCTTCCTGCAGGGCAGGTGGAAGCGCAGCAGGTGGAGGAAGAAGAAAAGAAAAAATCCGGAAAACGTGCGATCGATGTAGCGAGGGAAAGTGGCTATCAGTTGGACGATCGTTATCAGCCGGCAGGTTCTATCATTACAGAGATCCATACCGGGCAGATTTTGTGGGAGGAGAATAAAGATGTTTCCTGGGCTCCGGCCAGTATGACAAAATTGATGACAATTTTGCTCGCATATGATGCGATGGAGGAAGGAAAATTTGAAAAGGACATGCAGGTAGCGGTGAATGAAAAGTATGTAGATATCGCCGGAAGGTATGCGCTCAGCAACAATGTGATGCAGATGGGAGCAACCTATACGGTGGGAGAATTGATCGATCTGATCATTGTCCCATCTTCGGCGGCAGCCACGTATATGCTTGCAGATTTAGTGGAGCCGGATCCGGATAAATTTGTAGCGCTGATGAATCAGAAAGCAAAAGAGATTGGGATGACGCATACTACTTATTACAATTGTGTTGGTGTCACAAATGACCTGCTGTATCCGTATGCTCCGAAAAATCTACCGGCAGATGCAGATAATGTGACTTCCCCACAAGATTACGCACTGCTGTGCAGTTATTTTGTAAAGACTTACCCGGATATATTGACACATACGAGTTCTCCAGAAATTGTAGTGAAAGAAGGTACCCCGTATGAAGAACATTTTAAGTCGTATCAGATTTCTCTGGAAGGGGCAAAGTATGGTCTGAAAGGGACAGATGGGTTGAAAACTGGTTCCAGCGGAAGAGCAGGGTTTAATTATTCCTCTACTGCAAAACGTCAGGATACGAGGCTTGTGGAAATTGTGATGGGGGTTTCGGACTGGACAGACCAGACCGGAGAAGAACTTCGTCATCTTGTTGGGAATGCAATTATGGAACAGGCATTTGAGAAATACGAGTATCGAAAGGTTCTGCCAAAAGGAACACATCAGATTGGAAAAGAGAAAATTGTAACAAAGAAAGACCTGTGGGACTGTGTGCCAAAAGAAGAAAAAATAAAGTTTAAGATGGAAGATGGCAAAGTATTTGTTGATCTTGAACGGCAGTATCTTCCGGGATACGCAGCGCCTTCCGTTACCTATCAGCAGAAACAGGTAGTTTCGGAAGCGAAAAGCGGACTGGGCGCGATCGGAAAAGGAATACTCGCAGTATTGCTTGCCGGAGGTGCTGCACTTGTAGGAAGAATCGCATATGTGGATGCGGTCAGAAAGAAGAGACGAAGACGGAGAAGAAAATAGATGAATACTAGAAAAGAAAGATTATTCTACTTGGATTTTATTCGAGCAATCGCGGCAGTTTCAATTGTGATCACTCATTTCAATGCTAGATATTCCGCACATATCCCAGAAATTAAGGGGAGAATGATAGGGCTGGAAAAAATAGGAAATATAGGAAGTGGAGAATGGGGAGTCTCATTATTTTTTATAATTTCAGGGGCAGCATTGATGTATGTCTATGAAAAGGAGAATGATTGGAAAAGGTTTTATCAAAAGCGATTTATGTCCATTTATCCGATGTTTTGGATGGCATACAGTGCTGTTTTAGCAGTGTATGTGTTGAAGAACCGCACGATGATTGGAGATGGAATTCCAAAATGGAGATTTCTTTTTACTATATTAGGATTTGATGGGTTACTCAGTGTAAATGGATATGCGACATTTTATTTACTTGGAGAGTGGTTTTTAGGAGCGATTATTTTATTGTATATTATTTTTCCGGTTTTAAAGAAAGCAATAAATACAAATTTATGGGGAGCAGTTGCTTTGGCCGTGGCTGGATATATAATCGGACTTGTTATTTGCAGTAAGATAGCGCTTGTACCGGCAACTATTTTGCTTGTTCGATTGCCGGAATTTGTATTTGGTATGATTTTTGTAAAGTTAAACTGGAGGGCAGACTGGAAAATATCGATATTAGCATTGATACTTATTATTGCCAATATGATTTTCAAGCCGGAAATCCCAGCAAGTATACAGACAACATATATTGGAATTTCCTCTTTTCTTGTATTAGTTTTTGTGTCTGCTTTGGTGAAAAATAAAGGAATTAAAAAAATTTGTGAAGGAATCAGCAAATATTCTTATGCAGTTTTTTTAGTACATCATATCATTATTATTAATGTTATGAATTTTGTAGATCTTACCAAAGTAACTTTGTTGCAAAGTTATCTTTTATTTGTAGTCATCGGTTGTATGATAGCAGTTGTTGCAGGGGGATTGTATAAGATTAATAGAATCCTTGTGAGAAAGGCTTGCACAATTTTTAAAACCGTCGTATAATAGGCGATATGAAAAAGAATAGGAAAATTCTTCGGGGTAGGGTGCAAGTCCCAACCGGCGGTAAAGTCCGCGACCTGCCTGGGAACAGGTGGCTGAACTGGTGAGATTCCAGTACCGACAGTATAGTCTGGATGAGAGAAGAATCATTTGATCGCAAATCAGATCGTGTGATAGCGGATAGATTTTTGCGCGAGAATCAAAGTTCCCCAGGAAGTTATTTCGGGGGAATTTTTACTTTGCAGGAAATGTAGGTGCAATTCTTTCACCTTTTGGGGTATGGAGGAAAGCTGATCAAAGATTTCCGGAAGATTTTCTTTCTTTTAAATTTTAGAAAAAGAAGGAGAGAAGAAAAATGAGTACAAATGTAGCAGAGAAGACAAAGGTGAACACAAGGACGCTTGTTCAGATTGGGATGTTATCGGCACTTGCAATTATTTTGATGCAGTTTGAGATTCCGCTCCCATTCGCACCGGCGTTCTATAAGATTGATTTCAGTGAGGTTCCAGTGTTGATCGGATGTTTTTCGATGGGACCGTTTGCGGGGGTTTTAATCGAATTGATCAAGGTGATCCTAAATGTTGCAATCAAAGGAACGATGACGATGGGAATCGGAGATGCAGCAAATTTCCTGATTGGATGTGCATTCTGCGTTCCAGCGGCGCTGATCTATCAGAAAAAGCGTACGAAGAGTGGAGCGGTGACGGGGATGGTAGTTGGAACTGTGATCATGACTATTCTCGGATGTGTTCTGAATGCTTATATTTTGCTTCCGGTGTATGCAAAAGCATTTGAGATGCCCTTGGATGCTCTGGTATCGATGGGCACAGAGGTAAATGGTGCGATCACTGGTCTGATGACCTTTGTCCTTTTTGCAGTGGCACCGTTTAATTTGCTGAAAGGGATTTTGGTATCTTTGATCGTATTTTTTGTCTATAAGAAAATCCGGCAAGTGTTATTGTAAGGAAAAGGGTGGTATGTTATAATTTTATAACATACCATTTTGCGTATGAGACAGAAAAAGTAATGGAGGGATTAAGCAATGTCAGTGAAAATGGATGTTCAGATGACACCGAGAGCAATGTATGATTTTTTGCTGTATCACACATACAGCCATCTCAGTGGGCTGATCGGAGCGATTTTTGGAGTTGTTGTACTTGGACTTGGAATCCGGGCGATGGCACAGGGAGATTATACCGCAGGTATGATGTTTTTCTTTTTTGCCGCAGTTTTTCTTGTTATGACACCTCTCACACTGAAGTCAAAGGCGAAGGCGCAGGTAAAGACAACGCCGATGTTCCAAAAGCCAATCACATATGAGTTGACCGAAGAAGGAATCACCATTTCCCAGGAAGATCAGCAGACAGAGGTGAAATGGGAAGAATTTCAGAAGGCAGTTTCTACGAACCGGACATTGATTCTTTATATCACGCGGGTACGTGCGCTTGTTTTTCCGAAGGAAGCGCTAGGAGAGCAGTATACAGCAGCTGTGCAGATGATCTCAACACATATGGCGCCGGCGAAAGTGAAGATCCGTCAGGTACGGTAAGAGGGAAAAGGAAGGAAAACTATGGTAATAGAGACAAGAAGTCCGAAGGAGACGTTTGAGTTTGGGAAAAAAATCGGAGAACTGGCAAAAGCAGGAGAGATCTATACACTGATTGGCAATCTGGGCGTGGGGAAGACTGTATTTACGCAGGGATTGGCAAGAGGGCTTCAGATTGAAGAGGCGATTAGCAGCCCGACATTCACAATCGTACAGGTATATGAGGAGGGAAGGCTTCCGTTTTATCATTTTGACGTATATCGGATTGGGGATATTGAGGAAATGGAAGAGATCGGATATGAAGATTACTTCTATGGTCAGGGAGTATCTCTGATTGAGTGGTCAAATCTGATTGAAGAGATCTTGCCACAGAGACGGACAGAGATTACTATTGAGAAAGATCTGGATCAAGGGTTTGATTTCCGACGGATTACGGTAAGAGAACTTGGAGTATAGGAACGAGAGAAAAAAGAAGTTGGAAAAGAGGTTGCGTTAGAAATAGTGACCTTTCTAAAACAGATGATAGACAATGAAAAAGAAAGAAGTGAAACTATGCGGATATTGGCATTAGACAGTTCTGGTTTGGTGGCGTCAGTGGCAGTTGTAGAGGAAGAACAGACAATTGCGGAATATACAGTGAATTATAAGAAGACTCATTCACAGACGCTGCTTCCAATGCTGGATGAAATCGTAAAAATGACAGAGATGAACCTTGGTGAGATTGATGCAATCGCAGTGGCGGGAGGACCTGGGTCCTTTACCGGGCTGCGAATTGGATCGGCGACGGCGAAAGGACTTGGACTCGCGTTAAAAAAGCCGTTGATCCATATTCCTACGGTGGATGGACTTGCTTATAACTTATATGGAAATGAAGGGGTGATCTGCCCAATCATGGATGCAAGGAGAAATCAGGTTTATACCGGAATTTATCGTTTCCGGGAGGAATTTGTAGTAGAAGAGCCGCAGATGGCGATAGAAATATCAGCTCTTGCAGAGAAATTGAATGAACGAGGAGAGCAGGTGACATTTTTAGGGGACGGTGTTCCGGTATACAAAGAACAGTTAGAGCAACTTTTGCATGTTCCGGTAAGATTTGCCCCATCTCATATGAATCGGCAGCGGGCAGCAGCTGTTGGGACACTTGCAGTTCAGTATTGGAAAGAAGGAAAGATAGAACGTGCGGAGGATCATCAGCCGGATTATCTTAGAATGTCACAGGCAGAACGCGAGCGTTTAGAGCGAGAAGAGAAGGAGCAGCAGGGAAAATGATCATTCGAGGAATGAAAGAATCCGACATCATGCCGCTATATGCGCTGGAGGAGCAATGTTTTTGCCCATCCGATCGGTGGAGTATGGCGGACATTAGAAAGGCATATGAGCTGGAGCATTTTTTTGTCCTTGTGGCAGAAGAAGCAGAGGAGATCTGCGGATATTGCATTGTCTATGCGGTGATGGATAGTGCGGATATTGGGAAAATAGCGGTGGCTCCCAAAGCGCGTGGAAAAGGAATTGCAGGAAATTTGTTGGAACATTTATGGAAAGTTTGTGCTGAGAGAGGAATCAAGGATGTGATTCTTGAAGTGCGGGCAAGCAATGATGCTGCGAGGTGCCTGTATACAAAGTATGGATTCGAGACGATTTCCCTGCGGAAGGATTATTATAAAGAACCTATGGAACATGGATTGACTATGCAAAAGAACCTATCTGAATAGGGGTTGGGGCATTGTAAGAACATGGAAAAAAAGGAAACAGTTCCCGCTAGGAATCTGTTTTAAAAATCAATATAATAAAGGCGTGACAACAAGAAAAAAGAAGGATTTTTCATAGGAGGAATTGTATGCGCCAATATAAAAAAGTTGAGACGACGGAATTAGATAAAGTATTTTGCAACAGATGTGGAAAAGAAATTCTCAGAGAGGCAGATTTCCTCCATGTAGAGAAGCGCTGGGGATATTTCTCGGGAAAAGATAACGAAGTACACGAGTTTGATCTCTGCGAAGAGTGTTACGATGCATGGATTTCAGACTTTTCGATTCCGGTAGAGAAGAAATAATAGAAGGAGAATCACATGTTAGATGTTTGTCTTCTCGGAACGGGCGGGATGATGCCACTGCCTTATCGGTGGCTGACTGCTCTGATGACGAGATTTAATGGAAGTAGTCTGCTGATCGACTGTGGAGAAGGGACGCAGATTGCGATCAAAGAGAAAGGCTGGAGCTTTAAGCCGATTGATGTGATTTGTTTTACTCATTATCACGGAGATCACATCAGTGGACTGCCGGGGCTTTTGCTTACAATGGGAAATGCAGACAGAAGAGAACCGTTGACGTTAATAGGACCGAAAGGGCTTGAGCGTGTTGTGAGCGCTCTTCGCGTCATTGCGCCGGAACTTCCATTTCCGATCATATACAAAGAAATTGAAGGACCAGAGCAGACTTTTGAATTAAATGGATATCGTCTGAAAGCGTTTCGTGTCAATCATAATGTGCTTTGTTACGGGTATACACTGGAGATTGACCGTGCTGGAAAATTTGATGTAACAAGAGCGATGGGTCATGCGATTCCAAAGCAATATTGGAAGCATTTGCAAAAAGGTGAGACGATTGAGCATGAAGGAAATGTATTTACCCCGGATATGGTGCTGGGTGCTCCGCGCCGTGGAATCAAACTTACCTATACGACAGATACAAGGCCGACAGACTCGATTCGTGTGAATGCGAAACATTCCGATCTGTTTATTTGTGAAGGAATGTACGGGGAGAAAGAAAAGGCATGCAAGGCGGTAGAATATAAGCATATGACATTTTACGAAGCGGCGCAGCTTGCAAAAGAGGCCGAGGTAAAGGAAATGTGGCTGACACATTACAGTCCGTCTCTGACGCGCCCGGAATTTTTTATAGAGGAAGTGCAAAAAATTTTTCCGCAGGCAAAAGCCGGCAGCGACAGTATGTCTGTGGAACTGGATTTTCCAGAAGAGGAGTAAGAAGATGAAAGAAAAAGAAATCACAATACTGGCAATAGAAAGTTCTTGTGATGAGACAGCGGCAGCAGTCGTGCGGGGAGGAAGAGAGATCCTCTCCAACGTCATTTCATCACAGATTGAATTACATAAATTATATGGAGGGGTTGTTCCGGAGATTGCCTCCAGAAAGCATATTGAGAAGATCAATCAGGTGATTGAGGAAGCGTTGAAAGAAGCAGGGGTAACATTGGATGAAATCGATGCAATCGGAGTCACTTATGGACCGGGGCTTGTAGGAGCGTTGCTTGTCGGGGTTGCAGAGGCTAAGGCGATTGCATATGCAAAAGGACTTCCTTTGGTGGGAGTACATCATATCGAGGGACATATTTCTGCAAATTATATTGAAAATAAAGACTTAGAGCCTCCATTTGTATGTCTTGTAGTATCGGGAGGACATACACATCTGGTTCGTGTGAAAGATTATGGAACTTATGAAATTATCGGAAGAACAAGAGACGATGCCGCGGGCGAAGCATTTGATAAAGTGGCGCGGGCAATTGGGCTTGGATATCCGGGTGGACCGAAGATAGATAAGTTGTCTAAGGAGGGAAATCCGGAAGCGATTGTCTTTCCGAAAGCACATATGAGTGATTCGCCGTATGATTTTAGTTTCAGTGGTGTGAAATCGGCGGTATTGAATTATATCAATGGCTGTCAGATGAAAGGGGAAAGTTATTCTCAGGCGGACATCGCAGCATCTTTCCAGAAAGCGGTGACAGATGTACTTGTAGAAAATGCGATGAAAGCAGTGGATGAGTTTGGATTAAAAAAATTTGCGATTGCTGGTGGGGTAGCATCGAATAGCGCCCTCAGAGCTGCGATGCAGGAAGCGTGTGATAAGAAAGGAGTCAAATTCTATCATCCATCACCAATTTACTGCACGGACAATGCAGCAATGATAGGAGTTGCAGCTTATTATGAGTATCTGGCGGGAACAAGACATGGATGGGATCTAAATGCTGTGCCGAATTTGAAACTGGGAGAACGGTAGACTCTGGTTGTCAGTAGGGAAAAGAGATTCGGGAAAGGATGTGCAATGCCAGATGAAGCAGAAAAAGGACAAACGAGAAAAAAAATGTACGGCGATCGTGTTGGCAGCCGGGAGTGGAAGCCGGATGGGGACGGCGATTCAGAAGCAGTATTTAGAATTAGAAGGAAAGCCGGTGTTGTATTATTGCTTGCATGTATTCCAGGAGTCCAGATATATTGATGAGATCGTTCTTGTCACAGGAGAACGTGAAATAGACTATTGCAGAGAAAAGATTGTACAACAATATGGTTTTGACAAGGTGGTACAGATAGTGGCGGGAGGGAAAGAACGCTATGAGTCTGTGTACTATGGATTAAAATATGTGGAAGATGGAATTGTGTTCATCCATGATGGGGCAAGACCGTTTGTGGATGAAGAAATGTTAGAGCGGGCATACGAATGTGTTTTGAGAGATCAGGCGTGTGTCGTAGGTATGCCTGTGAAAGATACAATTAAAATTGCAGATCAGAATCAGTATGCTGTTCAGACGCCGGACAGGGCATATGTCTGGCAAGTGCAGACACCTCAGGTATTTGATGCAAAACTGGTGCGTGCTGCTTATGAAAAATTAATCCAGAGTGGATGGGAGAAGGCGACAGATGATGCGATGGTTGTTGAAAGAATGACAGAACATCCAGTCAAGCTTGTTTTCGGTTCTTATGAAAATATAAAAATTACAACGCCAGAAGATCTGGAAATTGCAGGTCTTTTTATCAGGAGGCACCGTGCATAGAGAGAATCTTTCGCTGGCAGTAGTATTTTCATAATTTTAAAACCTTTCGTTTGTCATAGGCTCCTCCCACTACCTTTAGGTGGTGGGAGGAGCCTTGTTGATTGTTGTTAAATATGCTACACTGACTGTAGCAGTTCTTAAAGGGAAAACCGTTCGATGTGCTGCTCATTAAGGCACTCTTTTGTACATTGACAAGATATGAGGTTGCAATACGAAATTCGTGTACTGCGTAAAATCTTAATCGTAAAGACATTATTACTGTATGGCATGGGAAGTTTAGTACCTGATACAGTTACAGATGAGCATATCTTATCCGTAAAGGGTGTTGTCAACCACCCTATGATGTAACGCCACTTTAGATAGCAATATCTTTTGGGGTTAAAAGTCGGAGACGTATGTCGTTCGTACGACTGGGCAGTTGCAAGCCCATGACCTTTAGGTCGTGGGTAGTTGACATAGCGAGGATCCGGTTGGACAATGGTTTATTACTTACTTCCAAGCGATTTTTAGATATAAAAATGATACCTGAAATCGCCGGAAGAGCAGCGAGATTAAAGGTTCATGTTAGCAGAAAAATTCCCGAAAAATAAAAAAATAAAAAAAGTTTAGAAAAAGTGTTGACAGTTGGAAATATCCGTGATAGAATACATCTTGTCTTCAAGAGATGACAAAAACTTAATAGATGCAGAGGTATCGAAGTGGTCATAACGAGGCGGTCTTGAAAACCGTTTGTCCGAAAGGGCGCGTGGGTTCGAATCCCACCCTCTGCGTTAGGAAAACCACCAATCAATCATCGGTGGTTTTCTTATGCCAAAAGAACGAAAGGCGTTTTGGAGAAATACCCAAGTGGCTGAAGGGGCTCCCCTGGAAAGGGAGTAGATCGTTAATAGCGGTGCGAGGGTTCAAATCCCTCTTTCTCCGTTTACCATAAAGTATCAACAGATAGATGACATGGTGAAAAATTGACAAGTGAAGACGGTATGAAGTTGAAATGTTGAAAATAAAAACAGTTGACAAGTACTGTTGGAAATGTTAATATAAAAAGCACTCAATAGTGTGACAGGAAAACAACAAAAAGCATCGGAGATATGGAATCGAAAAAAGGCTATGAAAGTAGAAAAGAAAAGAATTCAAAAAAAGATGAAAAAAGTTGTTGACAAAGATAAAAAGATGTGATAATCTAATATAGCTGTCGCAAGAGAGCGAAACAAACAGAACATTGATAATTAAACAATAGACAACACAACCCTGAAAATTTCGAACAATTGAGAAAATTTCAGAACAGACAGAAATGTCAACCTAAAAACAGTAAAAGGGATAGGATTGCTAGTAGTGAT